>NZ_JAGQTN010000087.1 GCF_020438995.1 Gordonia sp. (in: high G+C Gram-positive bacteria) | reverse complement strand
GGCGCGGCGGGTGGGACGTGCGACGGCGCGGCGGGTGACGGAGTGCCTGAGTCTTCTGTCATGGTTCGGTAACCGCGTCACCGATCCCGGCCAGCGCGAGCAGGTGCGGGGTTTCGGGCCCCTTCACCAGCGCGGCGGCCGCGAGTTTGTCGACGGGCCCTTCGCCGTACGACGGGCAGTCCTTGGCCAGAATGCACACCCCACACGCGGGTTTGCGGGCGTGACAGACGCGCCGGCCGTGGAAGATCACCCGATGGGACAGGTCGGTCCATTCCTTGCGTTCGATGAGCTCGCCGACGACCCGTTCGACCTTGACTGGGTCGGTCTCCGCTGTCCACTGCCAGCGCCGCACTAGCCGTCCGAAATGGGTGTCGACGGTGATGCCGGGGACGCCGAAGGCGTTGCCGAGGACGACGTTGGCGGTCTTGCGGCCGAACCCGGGCAAGGTAACCAGATCGGCGAGGTTGTCGGGCACCTCGCCGCCGAACCGGCCGACGAGCGCCTGACCGAGGCCGATGATCGAGTTGGCCTTGTTCCGGTAGAAGCCGGTGGACCGGATCATCTCCTCGAGTTCGGTACGGTCGGCCTCTGCGTAGGCGCGGGCGTCGGGATAGGCGGCGAACAGTGCAGGCGTGACCTGGTTGACGCGCACGTCGGTGCATTGCGCCGACAGAATGGTGGCCACCGACAGTTCGAGCGGGGTGGTGAAGTCGAGCTCGCAGTAGACGTGGGGGAACGCGATCTGCAACGTGCGGTTCATCCGCCGCGCACGACGCACCAGACCCAGCCGAGTCTCGTCGCGGCGGCGGGCCGCCGACCGCACCGGTGTCGTCGTTCGAGGGCTCACCGTGTTCAGACTAGTGTCCCGTGCCGGCTTGCCGTCACCGAGTACCGTGGCGCCTTTCACCGTCGGCGCCGCCTGCGACCTGCACAATAATGGCGCGCACCATACTTCGAGGTCGGTGCGTGCTGGGTCACCGCATGTCGTCCGGTCGGTTGATAACAAGTCGGTGACAGCACGGCTCTGGGTTTCGCCCTCGTGGGGACGATTGTGTTTACTGTCCGTATGCAAGGGCTCGCCGCGTTGCTCGTCCCCGCCGTACTCATGCTGTTCGCCGTAGCGATGGACAGGGTGCAGTGCCGCCTCGACAAACTGTCGGTGTCTCCGGCGCACGTCGATGAATTCCTGGCGGATGCCGACGAGGAGGACGTCAACAATCTCGCAAAAGCCGGCTTCCCGGCCGCACTCGATGAACTCCGCGACCGCCGCGCCGGGCGTGACGATCACCTGACCGAATCAAGCGAAACCGACCTGACCATCACTCGGGCTTTCCGAGCCAGCTGATTTTCCTGATTTCCGGCCCACTCCGATCACGATCGGGGTGGGCCGAATTGTTGCCCCACGTTGTTACGGCTATTGCCCAACACCGGCGATCGAGACCCGAACACCACATTGACGCACAAGTGACCCATTCAACACTTATGCTTGGGGCCGGAGTAGCCTGTCACCCTGAGTTGGGTGATCGAACGAGAAAGGTTCCTAGTGGAGGAAGTACTGGCGCGGGCGGGCATATTTCAGGGGGTCGAGCCCTCCGCCGTCGCAGCGCTCACCAAAGAGCTTCAACCGGTCGATTTTCCGCGTGGACATGTGATCTTCCACGAGGGTGAGCCGGGTGACCGCCTCTACATCATCCTCTCGGGGAAGGTCAAGGTCGGCCGCCGTTCGGCCGATGGTCGAGAGAACCTGCTGACCATCATGGGTCCGTCGGACATGTTCGGTGAGCTGTCGATCTTCGACCCGGGCCCGCGTACGTCGTCGGCGACGACCGTCACCGAGGTGCGCGCGGTGTCGATGGACCGCGACGCCCTGCGCAAGTGGATCCAGGATCGTCCGGAGATCGCCGAGCAGCTGCTGCGGGTGCTGGCCCGACGTCTGCGCCGCACCAACAACAATCTGGCCGACCTCATCTTCACCGACGTCCCCGGTCGCGTCGCCAAGCAACTCCTGCAGCTCGCACAGCGGTTCGGCACCCAGGAGGCGGGCGCGCTACGCGTCACACACGACCTCACGCAGGAGGAGATCGCCCAGCTGGTCGGCGCCTCCCGCGAAACCGTCAACAAGGCCCTGGCCGACTTCGCCCAGCGCGGCTGGCTGCGACTGGAAGGCAAGAGCGTACTGATCGCCGATTCCGAGCGCCTGGCCCGCCGCGCCCGCTGACTCCCGGCGTCACGCGATGATGCCCGTCACCTCACGGTGGCGGGCATCCTCACTCCTCCCGCAGGTACTCCAGCTGCGCCTTGACCGACATCTTCGCCGCCGGCCACAGCTTCTTGTCGACGTCCGCGTACACGCGCTTGACCACCTTCATCGGCTTCGCCTTGCGCGGCGACTTCCCCATCGCATCGAGCGCGGCGACGATCTGGTCGATCCGCTCCTCCCGATGAGCCTTGTAGTACCGCGCGACGGGGATGAGCGCCGGATGGTCGGGCCCGTGCGCGGGCAGCAGATGACACTGCTCCCCTTCGACGATGAGCCGGTTGAGTGAGTTCAAATAGTCACGCAGACCACCGTCGCTGGGGTCTAGGACGGTGGTACCGCTGCCGAGGATGGTGTCTCCGGTGAGCATCGCCCTGTCGTCGCCGTGTTCGACGAGGAAGCTCACCGAGTCGCCGGAGTGGCCCGGCGTGAACAGCACGGTGATCTTGAGCCCGGCCGCCTCGATGACCTCCCGGTCCCGTAGCGGCGGCGCGTCGCGGCAGTGTTCGTCGAGCCTGGCCCGGGTGGGCACTTTGGTGCGCTTGTACAGCTTCGGGATCGCACCGACGTGATCGAAGTGCCGGTGCGTGATCAGCGTCAGCACGATACCGGGCTGCCGCGCGATCCGTTTGACGTGCTTGCCGTGCCCGGGCGGCCCCGGGTCGACGATCACGCATTCGGGGTGTCCGGGTGCGCGCAGCACATAGGTGTTGGTGCCGTCGAGTTCCATCATCCCCGGGTTGTGGCACAGCAGTACCGACGCGAACGGTGTCACCGGCCGCAGCACGCCGTACGCGGGGTGGACGAGAGCGTCTTCGGTCATGTCCGCAAACACTACGCCGTGACCGCCCGTCTCCCCGTCCGGTCCAGCAGCAGATAGCCGGCGGTCGTCAATACCCCGGCCCCGACGACGACCATCAGCACGCCGTACCCGGACACGCCTACCACCACGCCGGCGAGCGCTCCCGCACCGGCAGCGGCCAGCCCCATCGACGAGTCGGCCAGGCCCTGCGCACCCAGCCGCGCGTCGTCGGGCACGCCGATGATGTTCAGGCTCGCGCCGCCGTGCGCCAGATGCACCGGAGTCAGCGACATCGCACCCACCATCCCACCGCGCTACGCGCCCAATCCCGGAGCCGAATGTCGCTGTCTCCCAATACCTATCGCGAGAACTTCAAGCCGGCCACCCGCTAGCCGGGTCCGTCTCCGATCGCTCACATCGCGCCGAAATGCTTGCTGAGCGAGGGATAGTTGGTGATCTCCCAACCACCGTCGACCACGAGGCTGGTCCCGTTCACGTACGACGCCGCGTCGCTCGCGAGGAACAGGCAGACGTCGGCGACCTCGTCGGCTGTTCCGGGCCGGCCGGCGGGGATGCGGTCGAGAAAGTCCTGCCGGACGGGTTCGATACCGAGGATCGGGGCTGTCAACGGTGTGTCGATGAGCCCGGGAAGCACTGCGTTGACGCGGATTCCGTGCTTGGCCAGCTCGAGTGCGGAGTTCTTGCTGAACATCTCGACCGCAGCCTTGGCGGTGGTGTAGCCGCTGCCGAGGTCCATCGGCACGTGCGCGTTGAGGGAGGAGACGTTGACGATCGCACCGCCGTTGCCACCGGCGATCAGCTGCCGCGCAATGTGCTTGGTCGTCAGGAACGTTCCCTTGAGTACGACGTCGAGCGTGAACGACCAGTCCTGTTCGGAGATGTCGACGATCGCACCGACCATGGTGGTGCCGGCAACGTTGAATCCGTAGTTCAGCGAGCCGAATCGCGTGACCGCGCCGGCGACCGCCGCCTCGATCTGAGCACCGTCGCGCACGTCGACCGTCGCCGGTTTGAACCGATCCCCCAGTTCCGCAGCGGTTTTCGTCAGGTTGTCGGCGGAGATATCGATGCCCAGCACGTTGGCGCCGGCGTCGATCAGCTTGCGGGACACAGCCAAGCCGATTCCCGATGCGGCACCCGTCACCACCGCGGTCTTCCCCGAGAATTGACCCATGCTCACCCTCCTGTTGTCCTAAACCCCACCGCTCAGCCTCGGCATCGCAATAATTGTGATGCCTCGGCTGAGCGGTGGGGTTTAGGACAGGAAGTTCAGCCGACCTCGACGATCAGCTCCACCTCGACGGGCGCGCCCAGCGGCAGTTCGGCGACACCGACGGCCGATCGGGCGTGCACACCGGCATCGCCGAAGATTTCACCGAGCACTTCCGATGCTCCGTTGATGACCTTCGGCTGCCCGGTGAATCCGGGGGCTGAGGCCACGAAACCGACCACCTTGACGACCCGGACGATCGCATCGAGGCCGACGAGGGCGTCGACGGCGGCCAGCGCGTTGAGCGCGCACTGTCGGGCGCCCGCGTACGCCTGGTCCGGGCTGACCACCCCTTCGGCGGTTTCACCGACCTTGCCGGTGACGGGCAGCGCGCCGTCGACGATCGGCAGTTGTCCCGACGTGTAGACGAGGCTCCCGGTCCGGACGGCGGGCACGTAGGCGGCGACAGGTTTGGCGACGGGCGGCAGTGTGATGCCAAGTTCGGCCAGTCGCTGCGTCCAGCTCACAGGCGGTCAGCTCTTCGGGCGCTTGAGGTAGGCGACGTGCTGTTCGCCGGTCGGGCCGGGCAGCACGCTGACCAGTTCCCAGCCGTCGGCACCCCACTGATCGAGGATCTGCTTGGTGGCGTGGGTCAGCAGCGGCACGGTCACGTACTCCCACACAGTGAGTTCACTCATGGACCTACCCTAACCGGAGGGGTCTTCCCATTAAGGTGTTCGGTGTGGTCAATGAGGTACCCCTAACGCCCGACGCGTCATCACCGACCGACGTCTGGCCCGCCAAAGCCGAGCGCGCACGGCTTCATTTCGTGTCCGGTAAGGGCGGAACCGGTAAGACGACGGTCGCCGCCGCGCTGGCGCTGGCACTCGCCGCCGACGGCAAGAAGGTCTTGCTGGTGGAGGTCGAGGGCCGCCAGGGCATCGCGCAGCTCTTCGACATTCCGCCGCTACCGCCGACGGACACCCGTATCGCCACCGCCGAGGGCGGCGGGCAGGTGTCGGCGCTGGCCATCGACATCGAGCACGCGCTCCTGGAATACTTGGACATGTTCTACAACCTGGGTTTCGCGGGCCGGGCGATCAAGCGGATCGGTGCCATCGACTTCGTGACGACGGTGGCTCCCGGCCTGCGTGATGTGATCATCACAGGCAAGATCAAGGAACGCATCATCGCCGTCGACACGCAGGGCAGACACGTGTACGACGCCGTGGTGGTCGATTCACCGCCCACCGGCCGGATCGGCAGCTTCCTGGATGTGACCAAGGCGATGGCCGACTTGGCCAAGTCGGGGCCGATCCGCAATCAGAGCGAGGGCGTGGTAAGGCTCCTGCATTCGGAGCAGACTGTCGTGCATCTGGTGTCGCTGCTGGAGGCGATGCCGGTCCAGGAGACGATCGAGGCGATCGACGAGTTGCACGGCAAAGACCTGACGATCGGAACCGTGCTGGTCAACCGGGTACGCACGCCGCTGCTTCCGGAGGCCGAGATCGATGACATCGCCGACGGCCGCATCGACGCCGGCCGGATCAAGGAGCATCTGGCCGAGGCCGGGTTCCACGCGTCGGATGCTGATGTGGCGGGGCTCCTGACGGAGACCATCGATTACGCGCGCCGGCATCAGGCGCAGCAGATCGCCCGGGGCCAGCTCGACAACGTCGACCTGCCGGTGCTCGATCTTCCGGAGATCGGCGACGGGATCGATCTGGGTGCGGTGTATGAGTTGGCGGCTGTGCTGCGGAAGGCTGGTGCTTAGATGGCTGTCGATCTGAAGATGGCGTCGATCCTCAAGGATCCGGATACACGGGTGGTCCTCTGCTGTGGCGCCGGTGGTGTCGGCAAGACGACGACGGCCGCGGCGATGGCGGTGTATGCCGCCGAGCAGGGTCGACGGGTCGCGGTGCTCACGATCGATCCGGCGCGCAGACTCGCGCAGTCGCTCGGGGTCACGGCGCTCACCAACGATCCGCAGCCGGTGGATCTGGACTGTGCGGGTTCGCTGGACGCGATGATGCTCGACATGCGCCGCACGTTCGACGACATGGTGATCGAGCATTCGGCACCCGATCGGGCCGCCGCGATTCTGGAGAATTCCTTCTATCAGACGGTGGCGTCGTCGTTCTCGGGGACGCAGGAGTACATGGCGATGGAGAAGCTGGGCAAGCTGCTCGCGGAGAATCGCTGGGATCTGATCGTCGTGGACACACCCCCGTCCCGGAATGCGCTCGATTTTCTAGACGCACCGAAACGCCTGGGGTCGTTCCTGTCGGGGCGCCTGATGAAGGTGCTGGTCGGCGGTGGCCGCGGAGTGGGCCGCATGGTGACGGGCGCGATGAGCATGGCGATGCGCGGCATCTCGACGATTATCGGCGGTGAGATGCTGCGCGACGTCGCGATGTTCGTACAGTCGCTCGATTCGATGTTCGGCGGTTTCCAGGAGCGGGCGCTGCAGACCTATGAGCTGCTCAAGCGGCCCGGCACCCGGTTCGTGGTGGTCGCCGCCGCCGAGGCCGACGCCCTGCGCGAGGCCGCGTTCTTCGTGGACCGGTTGTCGGAGGAGTCGATGCCGCTGGCCGGGTTGATCCTCAACCGCACGCACCCGAATCTGACGTCGGTCACCGATTCATCGGTGCAGGTGGCTCTGGATCGGGTGACCGACGAGCTGACGCGGGGCGTGCTCAACATTCACGCCGATCGCGCCGCGACTGCCAAGCGCGAACTGCACCTGTTGCAGCGGTTCACCGCGTCCCATCCGGCGGTCCCGATCGTCGGTGTTCCCGCCCTGCCGTTCGAGGTGGCCGACAAGGCCGCCCTTCAGGCGGTGGCGGAACAGATCGTCAGCCGCGGCTGAAATCCTGAATCCGCGCTGAAATCCTGAATCCGCGCTGAATCATTGGCGCCCGCTCGCTGATCGCGAGCGGGCGCAGTTCTTTCTATACGGCCTGGCGGCGTTTTTGGGCGTCGAAGAACTCGGCCCAGGAGTTGACTTCGGGGTGCTGGCGCAGGAGCGCGCGACGCTGACGTTCGGTCATGCCGCCCCAGACGCCGAATTCGACGCGGTTGTCGAGGGCATCGGCTCCGCATTCGAGTTGGACGGGGCAGTGCCGGCAGATGGTGGCGGCCTTGCGCTGGGCTGCGCCGCGGACAAACAGTTCGTCGGGGTCTCCGCCACGACATCTGGCCTGGGAAACCCACAATTGCCGATCTTCTCCCATGAAAACCGCCGCTGTTGCCATCCGCCGACCCCTTCCTTCGCCCTGTCTCAGCGTCGGCGCGGTTCACGTGTGACCTGCTTGCCGGGTGTGTGAGCACCACCGGAGCCGCATTCACAACGAGGACTACGCCACTCTGGAAATCGAATGTTACTTGAGTCACATTCGATCCTTAATCTAGGGTTCCCCGTTTGCGTACGCAAGTCCTGAGGAGACAAAAAATGGGACCACCGTCCAAACGGGTGACAGGCACCCGGGAAGCCTCCGCGGCAGGTGGTTGCGGCGGCACCGGACGCGGGTGGTGGTTTAGCAGCTTCACATGATCGGCACGTATCCTGTCGACGTGTCGCTGATGAAGAAGTTCTGGCCTCTGACCTGGGCGTGCCTCCTCGCCGGAGTCCTCGTCGCGGGTCTGCTGTACCCCGCGGCCAGCGGGCTGGGAGTCGTGTCCAACCGGGCGGCGTCGGCGGTCGAGAACGTGTCCTCGGAGTTGGTCGACGGAGCGATGCCCGAGGTCACGACGATGACCGACGTCAACGGCAAGCCGATCGCGATTCTCTACGACCAGTACCGCACCCAGGTCGGCTACAACGACATCTCACCCAACATGATCCGCGCGATCATCTCCATCGAGGATCGCCGGTTCCTCGAGCATGACGGCGTCGACTGGAAGGGCACGCTCCGAGCCGCGCTGAAGAACTCGTCGTCGGGTGAGGTGCAGCAGGGCGCGTCCACGCTCGACCAGCAGTACATCAAGAACTACCAGCTGCTGGTGCTGGCCCGGACCGAGGCCGAGCGCGAGTCCGCGGTGGAGACCACCCCCGCCCGTAAGCTACGCGAGGTGCGGATGGCGCTGACGATGGAGCAGACGCTGCGCGATCAGGCCAAGCGGGAGAAGGGCCTGAGCGACGTCGCCGCCAAGCAGGAGGCCAAGAAGCAGATCGTCACCCGCTACCTGAACGTGGTGCCGTTCGGCAACAACTCCTACGGCATCGAGGCTGCCGCGCAGACCTACTTCGGCAAGAAGGCCAAGGACTTGACCCTGGCCGAGTCGGCACTGCTCGCGGGTACCGTGCAGTCCAGTGAGGCGCTGAACCCGTACCGCAACCCCGAGGGCGCCCGGGTGCGCCGCAACACCGTGCTCGACACGATGCTCACCAACTTCCCGGAGCTGCGCGCCGATATCGAGAAGGCGCAGGCCGAGCCGCTGGGCGTGCTGCGTAGGCCCCGCACTCCGCAGCAGGGCTGCATCTCGGCCGGCGACGACGGCTTCTTCTGCGACTACGCGTTGCAGTTCCTGGCGGAGAACGGCCTCTCGCGCAACACGGTACTGCGGGGTGGTTACACGATCCGCACGACGCTCGACCCGTCGGTTCAGCAGGTCACCAACGCGGCGACGCAATCCCAGGCCAGCCCGAGCGCCGAGGGGATCGCCGATGTGATGAACGTGATCCGGCCGGGCAAGAAGTCGCACGATGTGCTGGCGATGGCGTCGAGCCGGTTCTACGGACTCAACAGCAAGGCCGAGCACACGGTGCAGCCGCAGCCGTTCTCGATGGTCGGCGACGGCGCCGGGTCGATCTTCAAGATCTTCACGGTGGCCGCGGCCATGGAGAAGGGCCTGGGCGCGGGTGCGGCGATCTCCGTACCGGGGTCGATCGCGGTCGAGGGCATGGGTTCGTCGGACGGCGCCAACGGGTGCCCGGCCGGCATGTACTGCGTCCGCAACGACGGCGCGTACCCGGCGACGATGACGATCTCGCAGGCACTGGCCATGTCCCCGAACACGGCGTTCGTGAACCTGTTGCAGCAGGTTGGAGTGAAGCCGACAGTCGATATGGCGGTGCGGCTGGGGCTGCGGTCCTACAACAGTCCGGGTACTTCCGGTATCGGCGACAAGTCGATCGCGGCGGTCGTCAAGGACGGCAACCTCGGTTCGTTCACACTCGGCCCGACCGCGGTCAACACGCTCGAGTTGTCGAATGTGGCGGCGACGCTCGCCTCTGGCGGCGTGTGGTGCCCGCCCAATCCGATCGCCTCGATCAGCAGCATCAAGCGGGACAAGTACGGTAACCCGATGCTCGACGCCAAGGGCAACCCGGCGCGGGTTCCGGTTCCGTTCACCCCGCCCAAGTGCGAGCAGGTCGTCGAAGAGGGGCTCGCGAACACTCTGGCGTTCGTGATGGGTCAGGACCACATCGGCGGCACCGCGGCCGCAGCGGCGAACAGCCAGGGCTGGGGACTGCCGATGTCCGGTAAGACGGGCACCACCGAGGCGCATCGATCGTCGGCGTTCCTCGGTTTCACCAATCAGCTCGCCGGCGCGGCGTACGTGTACAACGACGGTCCCAATCCGTCGGGCATCTGCACCAGCCCCCTGCGGCAGTGTTACGACGGCGACCTGTACGGCGGCATGGAACCGGCCCGCACCTGGTTCCGGGCGATGGGCCCGATCGCGACCAAGTTCGGTCCGGTCCGGTTGGCCACGCCGGATCCGCAGTTCATGGCCGGTAACGACAAGGGCCGGGTGCCTCAGGTTGCCGGGTTGCCCGCGAGTTCGGCCAAGTCCCGGCTGCAGTCGGCAGGTTTCAAGGTCGCCGAGGTCGAGGTCGACAGTTCCCGGCCACAGGGCACGGTGGTGACCACCGTTCCGTCGGGTTCGGCGATGCCGGGCAGCACGATCACGATCTCGGTGTCCAACGGCCGCCAGCGGACGAGCCGCAACCGTGGCACCACCAGCACCACCACCACGGTCAACGTCCCCGGCGTAGGCCCGGTAGAGATCGAACTCCCCGGCGGCTGAATGACACCACGATCCGCGAGCGAGGCGAGCGGGCCCCCAAATACCGGTAGTCTGTGACGATGGTTGCGTTTGACACGAACTTCCGGGTGCCCGTTTCCGGTGAGGCTGCTGCGCGTGCTGTTGCCGGGTTGGCGGGTCTCGCGGCCGGCGGGTTGTTCTATTCGACGGTGATCGAGCGCAATGCGTTCACGCTGCGGCACACGACAATGGCGGTGCTGGAGCCGGGTGCGACGCCGCTGCGGGTACTGCATATCAGTGATCTGCACATGATGCCGCGCCAGCATCTGAAGCAGGCGTGGTTGTCGGAGCTCGATGCTCTGGAACCGGATCTGGTGGTGAATACGGGCGACAACCTGTCGCATCCGGCCGCGGTTCCCGCCGTGGTGCAGTCGTTGGGCGGCTTGTTGTCGCGTCCGGGGTTGTTCGTGTTCGGGTCGAACGATTATTTCGGTCCGAAGCCGAAGAATCCGTTCAAGTATTTCAAGAAGAATCACAAGCGCACGCATGGCGATCCGTTGCCGTGGCAGGATCTGCGGGCCGCATTTGTCGAACGTGGCTGGCTGGACGCCACGCACACGATCCGTGAGCTCGAGGTGGCCGGCGTACGGATCGCCGCGGCGGGTGTCGATGATCCGCACATCGAGCGAGACCGGTACGAGACGGTGGCGGGTCGGCCGAATCCGTTGGCGCATCTGCGTTTGGGTTTGACGCATTCACCGGAGCCGCGGGTGCTGGACAGTTTCGCCGACGACGGCTACGACCTGGTGCTGGCCGGACATACACATGGCGGCCAGTTGTGTTTGCCGTTTTACGGTGCGCTGGTCACCAATTGCCATATCGATCGGTCGCGCGTGAAGGGTCCGTCGAATTGGGGTTCGACGATGAAGTTGCATGTGAGTGCTGGAATCGGGACGTCGCCGTATGCTCCGGCCCGGTTCTGTTGCCGTCCGGAGGCAAGCTTGTTGACGCTGACCCCGGTCTCACACGGCGACGCCGATTTCGACGAAGCGTACTCCTTGCCGCCTGCGACGGTCGGCAAGGAGCCCGCCAAACGCTAGTCGTCCAACGCACCGTCTCGATCCTGAGGGCGAGACAACGAAGGAAACGCCAGCCGTCCAGCCCACCTTCTTGACCCCTGCGGGCGAGACAACGAAGGAAACGCCAGCCGTTCGGCCCACCGTCTTGATCCCTGAGGGCGATGCGACGAAGGAGCGAGCGTCTCGAAGGGTCCGGTGACGTGCCCACACGTGGTGACCACATCGAACCCACCACTCCTCAGGGATCCAGAAGGACGCAAGAAGCTAGCGCGGCGTGGCGGTTTCGGCTCCACGGACGATGACTTCCATCGTCGACCAGGTCTGCACCGGTACCGGTCCGCCCTTTTCCTGAACGCGGCCATGGACCCACTTGATACCCAGCGACGCGGCCTGCGCGGCGGCGTTGTGAGTGGTGGTGAAGTCGAAGGTGCGACCACCGAAAGTCAGCGACGCCGAGACCGGCTGTGATTCACCGTTCTCGCGGTCTTCCCACACCACTTTCGATTCGACGTCGGCGTTGGTGGCGATGATGGGGTCGAAGCCTTGACGATGCCAGGTCGCGGTGGCGTACCCGCCGGCGCCGAGCATGGCGTTGCCGGTTTCCCAGGTGCCGTCTTCGTGGATGGCGCCCCACACGAACCAATAGTGTTCCAGCCAAGCGATTTTGGACAGTTGGGCGCTAAGACCGGGGATGCAGTACATGCGATCTATACCACCGTATCCGCCGGTGATCTTCTTTCCGTCGACGGTGCCGGCGACGGAGCAGCCGGAGCTGGTGTAGCCGACGGGATCGGGGTCGCCGGGGACGTCGATACGGGTGACGTTTCCGGTCAGCGGGGTCAGTTCGATGTCGACGACGTCCTCTTCCTGCCAGATGTATTTGGTCGGCGACAGGGTGATGTTCATGGGGTGTTTGATCATCATGTCGAGGTTGGCGGGCATGATGCGGCGGCGTTCGCCGCGGCCGAGCCAGACGGCGGGTCCCCAGTAGAGGTCGGTTTCACCGGGGATACGTACGCCACGTGGCTTTTCCCAGATATCGGCGGGACATTCGTGGACGGTGAAGTCGTAGGCGCAGCTTTGCGAGAGGCTGCGGACGATCTCGTAGCGTTTGCCGTCTTCGGTGTCGACCATGGCCCACAGGAATGACAGGTCGTTGTGCAGGCCGGGAAACTGTGGGTCGCCGGTGGAGTGGTCTTGGGTGGACGCGTCCACGAGCGATACGTCGGCGATGATATCGGCGTTTGCGACGTCGAATGAGGACATGTGCGGTACCTTCCGATCGATACTTTTACACAGTGTCAGCTTTTACGATACGGCCTGTCAAGATCACCCGAGGGCCGGTATCGTGACGCACGTGAGTGAGCCCGCAGCCCGCGCCGTCGGCGAACGTCGCACCCCGACCAAGGGGGACGCGCAACGCGCTCGCATCATCGACGCCCTCGTAGAACTGCTCGACACCCATCCGATCGCCGAGGTGTCGGTGATGCGGATAGCCAAACAGGCGGGCATCACCCGGCCGACCTTCTACGTGTACTTCGAATCCAAGTACGCCGTTCTCGCCGCCGCCGTCGACAACGTGTGGAAACAGTTCAAGACCGCGCGATTCCCGATCGCCGCGGTGGACCCGCAGCTCACCCCGGCAGAGGTGACCCGGCGGCTCACCGACAGCGCGGTGCAGGTGTGGAGCAGACACCACCGGTTGATCGCGGCTGTCCTGGAAGCACGATCGTCCGACGAACAACTGGCCCGGTTGTGGGACGGACTTCTGGAGCAGAACCGCGAGCAGATCCGTAGCGTCCTGGAACTCCTGCGCGCTGCCGGCCACATCCGGCCCGTTTCCGACGACCTGCCCGCTCTCGTCGAAGCACTGTTCGGGATGACGGTGTGGTCGCTGGTCAACAGCACCTGGCCCGACGATCCCGGGGAAAGCGATCCCCACCAACGCCTCGCCGACGTGATCTCGGCGATCTGGCTGGCGTCGGTCTGGGGAGTCGCACCGGATTCCGATCACCGGTAGATCAGCGGAGCCGGCTGCCCGGCGACCACCGGTATCGATCCGCACGGCCGGCCCGATCATCGGCTACTGTTTTCTCGTGCCATCTCTCGGAGCTCTCGTGAGCGGGTCTCCGCTTGCCCGGATTTCCCCCGATACCGCCCGTTCCCGCATCACCGACGTCAACGACGGCATCATGGCCGTCGCCGGTATGAGTCTGGGTCTGGCAGGTGCTGAGGTCAGCCGGACCACCGCGTACGCCGTCATCACGATCAGCGCGGTGGTGGGTGCGCTGTCGGTGTTCGGCGCCGAGCTCGGCGAGGGTTTCGCCCAGCGCGAGGCCGAGTTGGCGACGGTCGCCGAGGAACAGCGCCTCCTCGAACTCGAACCCGAGGAGGAGATCGAGGAACTCGTCGAGTGGTTCGAGGCCAAGGGTGTTTCCACGGAGACCTCCAGGAAGGTGGCCGAGGAACTCTCGGATGCCGATGCCCTTTCCGCGCAGCTCGAGATCGAGTACGGCATCCGGGAACTGACCAGCACCCGCGATGCCTGGGCCGAAGGTTTTTCGGCGGGCATCGGCTTCCTGATCGGTGCGCTTGCCCCTGTCGCCATCGCATACCTCATTCCGTTCGGATGGCGGGAGGAGTGGACGATCATCGCGGCCATCACCTCGTTGATCGTCACCTCGTTCGTTCTGGCCAGCACCGGCGGATCCAACATCGGCAAGACCGTGGCCCGTTCGGTGATCATGGGCGCCGGTACGCTCGCGGCGTCCCATTTCCTCGGCGACTGGCTGATCTGACCGGACGCAATCCGTCAACGACTTTCACGCCAGGGATCTGAATTACCTTGCCGTGCAGCTCATCCCGATGTGACCCGCGGCTTCGTCCACACCAGACCGTCATCGAGATCGGCGCGGTTGGTGTGCCAGGAGTCGCGAACGACGTTCTGCGCCATGGTCCACGGGTAATCGTCGGCTGATCGCGGCATGAGTGCGGCACCACGCCGCAAGTAGCCCGACTGCATGTCGAGGAACGGCCGGTCCGGGTGCGGCCCGGTGTATACGGGTACGACGACGCTGCGGTCGTGACCGGACAGACGCTTGAGGATCCGGGTGACGAGCCGCGCAGTCATGTCGGCGCGGACAGTGAACGACAGGTTGATGTAGCCGACGCAGAACGCGAAGTTCGGTACGCCGCTGAGCATCGCACCACGGAACACCACGGTGTCGGCGCCGTTGACGGGCTCACCGTCGACGGTCAGGGCGATCTTGCCGAGCAGGCTGATCGACAGACCCGTCGCGGTCACGATGACGTCCGCGGAAACCGTTGTGCCGTCGGCAAGTTCGATGCCGCCCTCGGTGATGGTGCGAATATTGCCGGTAACGATCTGCGCACCACCGTCTTTGAGCGCCTTGAACAGGTCTCCGCCCGGCGCGATGCACAGCCGCTGATCCCACGGATTGTAGGGCGGGTTGAAGTGGGTGTCCACCAACGTTTCCGACCCGGTGCCGCTGATCGCGCCGGACCGCAGCAATTTGCGCATCGTCTTGGGCGCCCGCCGGCACGCCTGGTACAGCCCCCATTGCAGCGCGGTGTTTTTCACCCGCATGATCTGATGTGCCCGTGCAGGCGCCAGTTTGCTGCGCAGCAGTCCGGCGACCGGATCCTTACGGGGCTCGGCCAAGATGAAACTCGGTGTGCGCTGTACCATCGTCACCCGCGCACCGAGCTTCACCAGGCTCGGCACCAGCGTCACCGCGGTGGCACCGGACCCGATCACCGCGATCCGCTTGCCGTCCGGTTCGAAGTCCTGCGGCCAGAACTGCGGGTGGATGATCTGCCCGGTGAACCGCTCCCGACCCGGGATCTGTGCGTCGTAGGGCTGCTCGTAGTCGTAGTAGCCGGTGCACACGATGACGAACCGCGCCCGGATCTGCTGTTCACCGCCGTCGATAACAGTCTTGACTGTCCATCGGGCATCGCCGCCGGACCAGTCGGCGCCGACGACACGCGTGCGGTAACTGATGTGCTTGTCGATCCCGTAGGTGGTGAGCACCTCGTCGAGGTAATCGAGGATCTCATCCCCATCGACGATCGAGTTCTCCCCCCGCCACGGATGAAACGGGAATGCGAGGGTGAAGAAGTCCGAATCGGATCGGACACCCGGGTACCGGAACAGGTCCCACGTCCCGCCGATCCGCTCCCGCGCCTCGACGATCCGATAGCTCAGCTCCGGGCACTGCTCCTGAACACGGTAGGCGGCGTCGATGCCGGAGATCCCCGCCCCGATGATCAGGACATCACAGTCGGTTGCGCTACTCACCATCGAGCTCCTCGCCGTCCCAAACCCCACCGATAGCCGGCGGCACGTCAATTATGTCGATGCCGATCCTCAGCGGTGGGGTTTATGCACGATGTTGCATGAGCTGTTGCACAGACCCGTGGAGAACGAGGAAGCCCTGACCGGGTTTCCCCTGGTCAGGGCCTCTCCTGCTATCTCAACCTAGCGTCGGGGTGGCGGGATTCGAACCCACGACCTCTTCGTCCCGAACGAAGCGCGCTACCAAGCTGCGCCACACCCCGTGTGCAACCTCAGAAAGGTTACATCACGACCGGTGACGTACGGAAATCGCCTGGTCAGGGGGTGAATCCAGGATAGTGGGGCGGGTGGTTCTCCGGACAGGTCGGGTTCTCCGGCTATCAGGCGCGGTACTCGGTGAGGAATATGGCCTCGGCCAGCGCCAGGTGCTCGATCTCCGACGGATCCACCGACTCGTTAGGCGCGTGGATCAGGCACGCCGGTTCCTCCACACCCAGCAGCATGATCTCGGCGTCGGGAAAAGTCTCGGCGAGGACGCTGCACAGCGGGATCGAACCACCCTGCCCCTGCCGGGCCACCGGCACCCCGTACGACGCCGACAGCGCGTCGACGAGGGTGTCGTGGCCGGGCCCGGCCGTGGCCGCGGAGAACGGTGACCCGACGGCCTCGCGCTCCACCGATACGCGCACACCCCACGGTGCGGCCGCGGTCAGGTGGTCGACGAGCAGGTCCTGGGCACGCATCGCGTCGACACCGGGCGGCACGCGCAGGTTGATGCGGGCCCGGGCGCGGGGCACCACCGACGCCGACGATCCGACGACGGCCGGGCAGTCGATGCCGAGGACGGTGACCGCCGGGCGGGCCCATAACATCTCGGCCACCGACCCCGAGCCGATGAGTTCGACACCGTCGAGAACCTGTGCGTCGGCGCGGAACGCCTCCTCCGGATACTCGACGCCGGACCAGCTCTGATCGGCGTCCAGGCCGTCGATCGTGGTGTCGCCGGCCGCGTTCCGCAGCGTGGCGAGCATCGCGATCAACGCTGCCAAGGCATCGGGGGCGGCGCCACCGTACATGCCCGAATGCATCGCCGAACCCAAAGCCTCCACGGACACAACGACATTGGCTACACCGCGCAGGCTCGTGGTGAGCGTGGGCCTGCCGGCCGCGACGTTGCCGGAGTCGCAGATCAGGATGACGTCGGCCGCGGCGAACTCGGGCCGGGACACCACGAAGTCCTCGATGCCACCGCCGCCCTGTTCCTCCGAACCCTCACCGAGGATCTTGACGGTGACCGGCAGTTGCCCGGGTGCGATCGGGGCACCACCGGCGAGGGCCCGGAGTGCGGTGAGGTGCACGGCGATATTGCCCTTGCAGTCGGCCGCACCCCGCCCGTACCAGCGACCATCCCGTTCGGTGAGTTCCCATACTGGAGAAGCCCATTCGTCCTCTCCGAGCGGCGGCTGCACATCGTGGTGGAAGTACAGCAGCACCGTCGGAGCACCGTCCGCACCGGCGATACTGCCGGTGACGGCCTTGCTGCCGTCGGCGGTGACATGTGCTGCGGCGTCGGCGAATCCGAGTTCGCCGAACGCCGCCAGCAGCCAGTCGACCATGCCATCGCATTCGGTGACCGGAAACTGTTCGGCGTCGAACACGGACCGGAACGCCACCATCTCGGCCAGATCCGCCCTGGCCCGTGGCATGAGATCGCGGACCTGTTCCCGCAGAACGCTGTTCGTCGGACCCATCAGGATTCCTCCGCTCGTCAGACGAGTTCGGCCGCTTCGATCCGGCCCGAGGCGATCGCCTCGATCATCGCCGCGTGATCACTGTCGTTGATGGCCGCGTAGCTCAGCGCGAACTCGGTGATGGCCTCGTCGAAATCCTCATTGCCGTCGAGGTAGGCGGCGATCGCGTGCCGGCTCGCAGTGCGGGCGTGAGCGCGGCCGAGTGTCCGGCCACACAGCGCCGCATAGGTTTTCATACCCTTGGGCCCCAGCGCCTCGACCACCACCGAACCTTTGCCGTCGCGCAGCTGCCGCACGTAGTAGTCGTGCAGATGATTGTCGATGTCGCGGCCGGTGATGGCGCCGAGGAACTGATCGCTGCCGGCCTGCATGACCTGCTGCCCCTCGATCACCCGCCACCCCTGACCCGCATACTCGTGGCCCGGGACATAATCCGCGAGCACCGACCGCTGGGCCTGCTTGACCTGCAACATCAGCGGATCGTTCGCGCCCTTGCCCCACATCAGGATCACCCATGCCTGTAAGCCGACGCTGCCCACGCCGACGACCTTGCGTGCCACATCGACGATGTCGAACTGGTCGTAGAGCGCACCGATGTGTTCGGGCAGGCTCGCCCGGTACAGACCCATGAGCGCCCTGCCATTGGCGGCGACTTCGCCCGCCGTCCGCACGCCGCCGCCGGGGAACATCCGGTCGGTCGCCAGTTCCGTCAGCGGCACCAGCAGCGGCGGATCGCTGCGAATGTGCGCGCGGCCCGCATCATCGACCCAGCACAGTTTGCTGACGGCCTGCATGCTGTCGCGGTGCCGCGCCTTCTTCAGCATCTTCTGGGTGCTCTCGGCAGTCGAGCTGTCGAGTCTCTTGCGCAGTTCCGGCAGCCGGTTGTCGACGTCGATCCTCGCGTACCAGCAGTCCAACGTCGACAGTTCGACGCTGGCGAGCAGATAGTTCCGGTAGTACCGGGCCACCGCCCTGGCGTGTTTGGCTGTTTGCTTCTTCTTGAATCCGTTGTTCCTGCCCGCGATCACCACGCTGGCCGCGAGCCGCTTGACGTCCCACTCGAACGGTCCGGGGTGGGTTTCGTCGAAGTCGTTGATGTCGAAGATCATCCGGCGTTCCCTGGTGTAGAACACCCCGAAATTGCTCAGATGAGCATCACCGCACAGCTGTGTATGAATGCCGCTGTCCGGGGTGGCCGCGAGATCCGCGGTCATCACCGCCGCCGCGCCCCGGTAGAACGTGAACGGAGTGGCCGACATCCGTGCATGCCGGACCGGGATCAGGTCCTGGTCCCTGGTCAGTGCCTGTTCCTCCACCACCGACACCGGATCGCGCCGACCGGACGCCCCGGGTACCTCGGCAAGTTGAGCTATCGTCGCTGCGCTGATTTCTTCCTCCTGGAGCTGATCACCCAACGGTCCTGTGTCGGGCGGACATAGGACGATTGTCGCACCGCACCAACGGCGCGGCAGGCCGATTCGCCGACGCCCTAGGGCCCCTCGGCGTACGAGTCGGCGAACGAGACCCGCGGCGTGGTAGCCGCCTGATACCCGGCGATCGCCGCCAGCACCAGAGCGGCCAGCCCGAACACCGCTGCCACGACGATCAGCGCAATGGTCACCACGGTGGCGAACGCGGAGTCGACGGGATCGGTGACGAGCGCACCGAACGCCGCGAGCGCGGCACCGAGCAGTGCCCACGCGGCGGCACGCACTCGGGGGCCGATCACCGAGGCGTAGAACAGCCGCTGGTAGATCGTCGTCTCGTACTCCTCGACGGCCGCGATGCGCACCGGATCACCGCCCGACAGCGACCGCAGTTCCCGCGCGAGTTCTGCCCCCGTACCCAGCCTCGCCGTCTCCCGGTCCCGGTAGTGCACGTACGCGACGACGGCGACGGCCGCGGCGATCAATCCCAGTCCAGCCCACCCTGTATCCACGAGGTCACACGCTACCCGGACCCGCCCTGACGCCGTGCGTCAGCTCACACGAAGGCCCGCTCGAAAATTTCTGCCGCTATGTAGCCAGAAATTTTCGGGCGGGCCGGGACCAGGGTCAGACCCGGGCGGTCACCGTGTGTTCGATGTTGCCCCGGGTCGCCTTCGAGTACGGGCAGAAGGCATGGGCGCCGTCGGCCAGCGCCTGGGCCTGCGCCTCGTCCAGCCCGGGCAGGTAGGTTTCGATGGCGGCGGTCAGCCCGAACCCGCCCTCGCTGTCCTTGCCGATACCGACGGTCACCTTCACCGTCGTGCCCTCGGGGACGCTCACTCCCTGCTGACCCGCGACCGCACGCAACGCACCGAGGTAGCACGCGGCGTAGCCGGCGGAGAACAGTTCTTCAGGGTTGCTGCCCTCACCGCTGCCACCCATCTCCACGGGCGGGCGGAGTTCGAGATCGATCCTGCCGGTCTCCGAGACGACCTCGCCGTCACGGCCGCCACCGGCCGCTGTTGATGAAACGTGGTACACGGCGTCGACTGCCATTGATTTCTCCTGGGGTGATGTCTTTCACTGACGTTCCCCATTGTGCCCCCGACCAGACGCCCCGTGCGGGAAGTCCGCACGGCAACGTCGGCCGAAGCGCGCTCCTCAGCGTCTACCGAAGCCCGATCCGGGCCGGACCTTGTTGGGCGCGGGCAACCAGTCGTTGACCTCTTTTCGCAGCGTGCACAGCGCGGAGAAGGCCAGCAGCACCAGCTGCGCCCAGCCGATCACGACTATCACCACCGACAGCCGCTGGTAGGCGAACAGCAGGTCGATACCGATCGGGATGCACATCATGTTCACCACGACCACCGACAGGTACACATTGCGCATGCCGCGGCTGTTGTGTTTGGCGGTATTCACCAGCAGCAGATACTCCACCGCGAGGAACACTGCGATCAGCACCAGCATCACCGGCGGGAACGTCGATGACATCCCGGAGATCTTGTCTTCGGGGGCGGCGTTACCGGGGTCGTTGCGCACACCGTCGAGCAGCCGTGCGTACAGCAGATCCTGGATGGTGCCGAGATTGAGGAACCCGTAGATCAGGCAGATCGCCCCGGCCGACGCCGCCGCCCAGAAGCAGGCGACGGCGTGTTTGGCCAGTGGCACCGGGACGGGTCCCGGATTGGTGTTGCGCACCGGATACAGACCCGCCCGGTCCCGGTCGTGCGACGAGCGTTTCGCCAGTTCGGCCATGTCCTCGGCGTCGAGTTCGGCCTGGCTCGGAATGTCCTGATCGTGGAAATCCCCGTCGCCACGCTCTGTCATCGTCGGCCCATCCTCTCGTTCGGACCCTCTCGCCTCAGACGAAGACGCGTCACTTCCGGAGATGATCGAGCACGAAGTCGGTGCCGGGCAACAGGGTTGCCAGCATCGGCACCACGTGATTGACGATCACCTTGGTCAAGATCGGCGGAGTGCTGTCGGTGTGGAAGGTGACTTTGGCACCCTGGGCGGTCCAGTTTCTGTACAGATCCCTGACCTGACCATACGGGATCACGTCGTCGTGCAGGCCGCCCTGCAGGTAGACCGGCGCATTGGGCTTGAGCTTGCCGATCCGGTTCTCCTCGAGAACCGCGATCGCCTCCGGGTACATATCGACGAGCTGGCTGAGCGTCTTGCCCGATTTGGTCCAGCCGCTGGTGCGCTGGAACGCCGTGCTCAGGATGCTGTCACCGATGCACTGGGTGGAGATCTGCTTGAGTTTGGCCAGGCCGCTCGGGCTGGCCTCCTGGTTCACCAGTTCGCGCAGGGCCGGGTAGCGATCGGTCATGCCGTTGATGGTGTAGCCGATGGCCGCCGAGATGGTGGTGCCGTCGACAGCGGCGAGCACCTTGCGCAGGTCGGCAGGCGGGGCGCCGGCGTAGGTGGCCTTCACCTTCAGCTCGGGTGCGTACGTCTGGGCCAGCTCAGCGGCCGACGCCGCCGCACCACCACCCTGCGAGTAGCCGACGAAACCGACCGGTGAATCCTTCGACGCACCGCTGGCGTTGATGGCCGCGCGGGCGCCGTCGAGCATCGCGTGCCCGGTCTCGGCGCGGTTGACGTAGGTGTGGATGCCCGGGGTGCCGAGGCCGATGTAGTCGGTGACGAACACCCGGACACCGTTGAGCAGGAAGATGTACATCTCGGGCGCGGTGTAGTTGAACGCGATCGACGGTTTGGTGACGTCGATCGACATCGGGAACGACATCTGCTTGGACGGCGCACACTGATCACCCTGGCCGATGGTGCCGGACCCGACGACGACGGTCGGACGCGGACCCTTGCCGGTCCACGGTGCGGTGGGCTCGACGACTGTTCCGGTGACGGCGACCGGCTTGTCGTGAATGTCGCGAGAGGTGTACATCACCTTCTTCGCGTTACCCGGCCACTGGTTCTTGATCCCCGGAATCTGCATCACGAGCGGAATCGACTGCGTCTTGAGGACCGCTCCCGGCGTATCTGCGATGTTGGCCGGCGGCATGTAGAAGTCCGCCGCCGACGCCTCCGGCGCGGCCACCGAGGCCATCGTCGCGGTCATCGCCCCTGCCATCAGCACGGCCGCAGCCCGTGCACCCCGAATCCGCGAACCCTTACGGCTTGCCGTATCTCCCCTGAGAATTCCCATAGATCGGTAGGTTACCCCACAGTAACCGGGTCAAGTGTCCCGCACCTCACCGAATGGAGATGACGCGATCACCCTCTCGATCCCTGAGGCCGAAGCGACGAAGGAACGCGGGACACGTCGGGTCCGGCGAGACGAAAGCCTCACCGGACCACCCCCGAACTCAGGCGAGCAACTCCGCGATCTGAATAGTGTTGAGCGCGGCGCCCTTTCGCAGATTGTCGCCCGCGACGAACAACGCCAGACCGCGACCGTCGGGCACGCCCGGGTCCTGCCGGATCCGCCCGACCAGCGAGACATCCTTACCCGCCGCATCAAGCGGCGTGGGTACGTCGGAAAGCTCCACTCCGGCAGCCGATCCCAGGATCTCCCGCGCCTGCTCCGGCGAGATCGGCTCGGCGAACTCGGCATTGATCGACAATGAGTGCCCGGTGAACACCGGAACCCGCACGCAGGTACCGCTCACCAGCAGGTCGGGCAGGCCGAGGATCTTGCGCGACTCGTTGCGCAGCTTCTGATCCTCGTCGGTCTCGCCCGACCCGTCGTCAACCAGCGCACCGGCGAGAGCGACGACGTTGAACGCGATCGGCGCCACATACTTGACCGGGTCCGGGAAGGCCACCGACGATCCGTCGTAGACCAGCTTCTCCGCCTCCGGGGCCACCGCGCGCACCTGCCCGGCGAGTTCCTCCACACCGGCCAGCCCGCTGCCGGACACCGCCTGATACGACGACACGATCAGCCGCTGCAGCCCGGCCGCGTCGTGCAGCGGTTTGAGCACCGGCATCGCCGCCATCGTGGTGCAGTTGGGGTTGGCGATGATGCCCTTGGGCGGGTTCTTGGCCAGTTCACCGTTCACCTCGGACACGATCAGCGGCACGTCGGGGTCCTTGCGCCATGCCGACGAGTTGTCGATGACGGTCACGCCCGCGGCGGCGAACCGCGGCGCCTGCTCCCGCGACATCGTCGCGCCCGCGGAGAACAGCGCGATGTCCAGACCCGACGGGTCGGCCGTCGACGCGTCCTCGACGACGATCTCGCCGTCGCCCCACGGCAGCTTCTTGCCCGCTGACCGCGCCGACGCGAAGAACCGCACCTCGTCGGCCGGGAACTTACGCTCGGCCAGCAGTGCCCGCATCACGCCGCCGACCTGGCCGGTCGCACCGACAACACCAATTCGCAAAGCCATGTGATCTACCTTCCGGTTCCGGCGTAGACGACGGCCTCTTCGTCGCCGCCGAGGTCGAACGCCTCGTGCAGGGCACGCACGGCGTCGTCGAGTTCAGTGTCCCGGCACAGCACCGAGATCCGGATCTCCGAGGTGGAGATCAGTTCGATGTTGATGCCGACATCGGCCAGGGCCTCGCAGAACGTGGCCGTGACACCCGGATGCGACTTCATGCCCGCACCCACCAGCGACACCTTGCCGATGTGGTCGTCGTAGAGCAGTTCGGTGAAACCGATCTCGTCCTTGAGCGAGGTGAGCTTCTCGACGCCGAGCGGGCCGAGCTCGCGCGGCAGGGTGAAGGTGATGTCGGTCTTGCCTGTCTCCACCTTCGAGATGTTCTGCAGCACCATGTCGATGTTGATCTCGGCGTCGGCGACGGCGCGGAACACCTTGGCGGCCGAACCGGGCTTGTCGTCGAGGCCGGTGACGGTGATCTTGGCCTCGCTGCGGTCGTGTGCGACGCCGGTGAGAATGGCTTCTTCCACGGGAATGTCCTCCATTGAGCCGGTCACGATGGTGCCGGGCTTGGTCGAGTACGACGAGCGCACGTGAACGGGAACGTTGTAGCGGCGCGCGTACTCGACGCAGCGCAGCATCAGCACCTTGGCACCACAGGCCGCCATCTCGAGCATCTCTTCGAACGACACCGTCTCCAGGCGACGGGCGTCGGGCACTATGCGCGGGTCGGCGGTGTAGATGCCGTCGACGTCGGTGTAGATCTCGCACACATCGGCCCGCAGCGCCGCGGCGAGCGCGACGGCGGTGGTGTCCGAACCGCCGCGGCCGAGGGTGGTGATGTCCTTGGTGTCCTGCGAGACGCCCTGAAAGCCCGCGACCAGCACGATCTTGCCCTCGTCGAGCGCGTTGCGGACGCGGCCGGGCGTGACGTCGATGATCTTGGCCTTGCCGTGGCTGCTGGTGGTGATGACACCGGCCTGTGAGCCGGTGAACGACTGGGCCTGCGCACCGAGCGAGGCGATCGCCATCGCGACGAGCGCGTTGGAAATACGTTCACCCGAGGTGAGCAGCATGTCCATCTCGCGGGCCGGCGGTGCCGGGTTGACCTGCTGGGCCAGGTCGAGGAGTTCGTCGGTGGTGTCGCCCATCGCCGACACCACGACGACGACGTCGTTGCCCTGCTTCTTCGTCTCGACGATGCGCTCGGCGACACGACGGATCCGCTCGGCCGTCGCGACCGAGGATCCTCCGTATTTCTGCACGACGAGTGCCACGCCGATTCCCTTCTGTCATGCGGGTAGTCCGCGTCAACCTTACCGGCGTTGCGCGTTTCGGCCATGCCGGGGCGATCACGCGGCCTCGCCTACCATCGACCGGGTGACAGAGCGGTTCCTCCGACAGTGGCTGACACCGGTCGTCGTGTTCTTCGCGATCCGGGCCGTCGGAATCCTGGTGCTCGCGGACCTGGCACGGCTGAACGGTAAATCGCTGGGCGATCGTCTGGCCGCGTGGGACGGCAAATGGATGCTGGCCATCGCCGAACACGGATACGACAACGTGCCGGTCGATCTCACCGACGCGTGGGGCGTCCACTCCGTCGACACCGCGTACGCGTTCTTCCCCGGATACCCCTACCTGGTGTCGGTGGTGGCACGACTTCCGCTGGTCACGACGTACGGGGCGGCGATCGCGGTGAACGTCGTCCTGTGCGTGTTCGCCGCGGCGGGGGTGGCCAGACTCGGCGCGCTGTGCGCGCAACGGATGGCGACGGCAACGCCCCTGCCCTGGGACCGCCTGCGAGCTGCCATGCCCGGCTCCCTGTCCCGATTCGTCCCGGACCCCGGACCACGGCCCGAGCCGGCGTCGCACCCCGACCCGTACACGGTCGGCCTCATCACCGTCGCGCTGTTCGCCGCCACCCCGATGTCGATCGTGCTGAACATGGCCTATACCGAGGCCCTGTTCTGCGCGGTCGCGGTGTGGGCACTCATCGGAGTGCTCGAGGAACGCTGGCTGCTCGCCGGCGTGTGCGCGCTGCTGGCCGGTGCGACGAGGCCGACGGGGGTCGTGGTGATCGCCACTGTCGTCGTCGTCGGCCTGACGACGCTGCGCCGGCGGCCAGGCAGGAGCGAGTCGGCCCGGATCCTGACGGCGATCACGCTGAGCCCCATCGGCTACCTGGGGTTTCTCGGAGTGGTGTGGGCGCGCACCGGGCACCCGCTGGGCTGGTTCACCATTCAGACCGACGGCTGGGACACCCGCTTCGACTTCGGGGTGGCCGCCGTACGGTTCGTCAACGACTCACTCACCCATTCCGGTGAGGTGGCACCGGTGGCGACGGCCGCGATCATGTTGTCGACGCCGCTGCTCATCGCGGTGGCGGTGTGGTCGCGGCTGCCGTGGCCGGTACTGCTGTACGCGATGCTGGTCGTGGCCTCGATCATGGCCTCGAGCGGGCTGATGATGAGCCGCGCCCGGCTACTGCTGCCGGCGTTCGTGCTGCTGATCCCGTTCGCGGTGATCATGGCGCGGTGGCGACCGCCGGTGATCGTGGCCACGCTGCTACCGGTCGTCGCGGGCAGTGCGTGGTTCGGCGCCCACATGCTCACTGTGTATCCACATGCCATGTAGTTGCTCACGCCCGGTTTCGCGGGCACGCACGTCAGGCCGGGCGATTGGGGCACATGATCGGCGCGAATCGCCAACGCGCGGAACCACTGCGCGATGAGGTCGGCACACACCGCCGGATACCGGCAGGCGGCACGCGGTACTCGCCGGAATGCCGGCGGCCTTCGTCATCAGGGTGCTGGGTCATCGGTTCATCCCATCCAGTAGTCGTCGGTCGAGATGGTGAAGTGGTGCCCGCCGCCGGCGCAGTTGACCCCGTACTCGGGGCCGGTGGAGCAGGTGATGCCGCGGACCTGTAGGAGCTTGCCGTAGGGCAGTACGCGCTGATTGCGCACCTGCACGGTGGTGTCGCTGAAGAAGACGAACCGGGCGCGCGTCGCAGTGGTCATCGAGACGCCGTTCGGGTGGATCGAGGAGACTCCGCCGCCGGTTACCCTGGGCGCCCGGGCCGGGATCTTGCCCTGACAACCCGCCCACGGGGCACCCCGGTCGAGACGGATGGCGCACTTCCAGCCGCGCGACGGGGAGGTGAAATAGTAGCTGCCGCCGACCTTGTAGGCGACGGGATTGACCTTCGGCCACTCCCCGGGGATCGCCGACGCGGTGGGGGCGACAACGGCCAGGGGAGCGGCCACGGCAACGATTCCGGCTGCGACGGCGGCCGAGCGACGGATCATGCGGGAGGCTGCGTTCTGTGTCATGTCTCCACGATGACTCACAGCATCCGCACAGGCGATGGGGAGAACTCCCCCACCCGACGGTTTCCGATGGGGAGAACTCCCCACCGCAACTACCCGGCGGCGAATCCGGAGCAGAGCCAGGCGATGCCGCGGTCGATGCGGGCGCGGGGATCGGTGAGTTCGCGGGCCCGGGCACTGCCGGCGAGACCGGCCAGGTGCGGCGGCGGGTCGGTGACCCGGCCCTCGATGAGGTCGGCGAGACCGCCCGGACCGTCGTAGTCGGCGTCAAGTGTCAAGCCGGGCAGCGCGGCGAGTGCGACGCCGTTGACATAGCTCCACACTGTCAGCGACATCCCGGTGGCCACCTCGACGTCGACGCCGAGCCCGTCCATGAAGCCGCCGACCAGCCAGTCCAGGCAGCGCAGCGATTCGATACTGAACCCGTAGCGGGGTGAGGTGTAGGCCTGAACCACCCACGGGTGATGCTGGTACAGCTCCCAGTCGACGGCGGTTGCCGCGGCCACTCGCTCGCGCCAGCCGAGCGCGGGTTCGGTGTCGATCGGATAGGGAAACCGCCGCCCCACCTCGACGGTCATCTCCTCGATGAGGGTGTCTTTCCCTGCGACGTGCCGGTACAGCGACATCGCGCCGACGCCGAGTTCGTCGGCGATGCGCCGCATCGAGAGTGCTCCCATCCCGTCGCGGTCGGCGACGGCGATCGCGGCGTCGACGATCACCGCGACGGTGAGCTTGGGGTGCTCGGCGGCCACCGGACCTCGTGCCTCCTCATTCGAACGGGGGAATAACTGGCTTGCGTACAGCGTACTCAGCTACGTACCGTTGCACGCGTACGCCGTACGCACCAACTCCAAACACCTGAGCAGAAAGCAGCCGACCATGGCCATCGATCACCAGAGCAGCGAGCAGCGCATCGCGGCGGCTTCCGCCCCCCGCGCCGACCGCCGCACCTGGCTCGGCCTGGCCGTGCTCACGCTGCCGGTGATGCTCGTGTCGATGGATGTGTCCGTCCTCTACCTCGCCATCCCGTCCATCACCTCCGCACTCGACCCGTCCGCGTCGGAGCAGTTGTGGATTCTTGACATCTACGGCTTCCTGCTGGCCGGTCTGCTCATCACGATGGGCAATGTCGGCGATCGCATCGGTCGCCGCAAGATCCTCCTCGCCGGTGCGGTGGTGTTCGGCGTGGCCTCGACGATGGCCGCGTTCGCACCGAGCGCGGGCGTGCTCATCGCGGCCCGGGCCCTGATGGGGCTGGGCGGAGCGACTCTACTGCCGTCGAGCCTGTCGCTGATCGCGAACATGTTCGTCCACGTCCGCGACCGGGGCCTGGCCATCGGCATCTGGACCGCGGTGTTCGCCGGCGGCAGCGCCGTCGGGCCGGTCGTCGGCGGCGTTCTCATGCACCACTTCTGGTGGGGCTCGGTGTTCCTCATCAACGTGCCCGTGACCATCGTGCTGCTGTTCGTCGGGCCGCGCCTGGTCCCCGAGTTCCGGGCCGGCGCGAGCGGGCCGTTCGACATCCTGGGCGTCGTGTTGTCGATGGCGGGCATCCTGCCGATGATGTACGCGATCAAGACGATGGCCTCGCACGGGTTCTCCGCCGGCACCGCACTGATCGGGCTCACCGGCCTGGCCCTGCTGGTCTCGTTCCTGCTGCACCAGAAGCGCACCCCGCATCCGCTGCTGGACCTATCACTGTTCACCAATCCGATGTTCAGCGGGTCGGTCGCAGTCGCCCTCACCGGCATGATGGCCCTGGGCGGCATGTCGTATCTGACCGGCGTCTACCTGCAGTCCGTGCTGTATAAGGATGTGCTGGCGGCCGCGATCGCCGGACTGCCGATGGCGTGTGCGGTAGCGGTCTTCTCCGTCGGCGCCGCGAAGGTGGCCGCGGCGATCGGCACGCGCAACGCGTTCGTCGGTTCGGTGGTGCTCACCGCAGTCGGCATGGCGGGCATCCTCGCGCTCGGCATCGGCAGTCCCCTGTGGATCTACCTGGTGTTCACCAGCATCGCCGGTGTCGGCTTCGGTACCCAGTTCAGTCTGGTGTCGGAGGTCGTCGTCGGTTCGGTGCCGCCGGAGCGGTCCGGTGCGGCCTCCAGCATTTCCGAAACCTGCTTCGAACTCGGCACCGCCCTCGGGCTGGCACTGCTCGGTTCGCTGGCGACGCTCACTTTCCGAGCCGGCTCCGGTGGCCATGAGTTCGGCGACACCCTCGGCGACACGTTGCGCACCGCGGACGGGCTGGGTTCATCCGGCGAGGCTCTCGCGACGGCCGCCAAGCAGGCATTCGTCGACGGCATGCACGTGTCGGCGCTGACCGCCGCTCTGATGCTGACGGCGGTCGCAGTGGTACTCACTTTCGTGATGCGTCCCGGCGCGCGAGCGGCGGTCGAGGAGCCCGTCGCGTCATGATGGCCTACCGTCGTCAGGGTGCATGAACTGATCGAAAGCCGCTGGAGCGCCCGCGGCTACGACCCCACAGCCACCATTTCCGCCGACGACCTCACCGAGATCCTGGAGGCCGGCCGCTGGGCCGCCACCTGGGGCAAGGTGCAGCCGGTCCGGTTCGTCGTCGGTATACGCGGCGACACCACGTTCACGGCGATGACCGAACTGCTGACCCGAGGCAACAAGCCGTGGGCGCCGGCGGCATCGGCGCTGGTCATGGTGTGCACCACTGATGATCCCGACGACGCCAAGGCGCACGACTACGGCGCCGTCGACCTGGGGCTGGCGGTCGCGCAGATGAGCATTCAGGCGGTGGCGCTCGGGTTCAACGCGCACCCGATGGCCGGTTTCGATACCGAGGGTGCCCGGGTGCGGTTCGCAGTTCCCGATGACAAACGCGCGATGGTCGTTCTGGCGGTCGGCCGCCTTGCCGACGATCCGTCAACACTCAGCCCCGAAGTGCGAGAACGAGATTCATTGCCGCGCCGACGACTTCCGCTCGACGAGATCGCCTTCGCCGGTTCCTGGGGTCAGGCGTTCACCACCGGCGCGTGAGGCTGTCACGACAGCGGTCACGCGCGCGCCGACGATGCCGCAGCACGGTCCGCGATAGGCTGACCGGCGGCGCAGTCGACTTCAAGGCCGGAGGTGGCGTCCATGCACGTGACGACGATCGACCTGGTGATGCTCTCGGGGTCGCTCACCGAACTGTGCACCCACTGGACCGGTGAGCCCGCCCGCCGACAGCTCGCGGTCACCTTCAACCAGGCCAATCATCTTCTGGGACTGGCTGATCCGACATCACAGGGAGTATGGATCGCCGGTACCGTCGACCTCGGCACCGATACCCAACCGGTTGACGCGGGACGGGCCGCACACGCCGTGGCGCGGTTTCTGTCCGAACACGAGGCGTTGCGGGCCCGTTTCCGGTTCGATCCACAAACCTGCATGCCGTATGCCGATGTGTTCGGCCCCGATCAGGTGCAGGTGACCGTCGAGTCCCGAGGTGATGTCGGATCCGATGATCTGGCAATACTTTTGGGAGAACGCTGCCGCAGCGGCGACGTCCCGGGAGTGCTGTTCGGACTCCTCGATGCGACGCTCGTCGTCGGCTTCGACCACGCACACTGCGACGCACTGACCGTCGACCTGGCATTGCGCCGGGTCCGGGAGCTCTACCTGGACCCCGACACCCAGCGCAGCCCCGGTCAGCGGTTCTTCGATCGTTCCGAACTCGACGGCATCCTCAGCGAGAAGCTGGCCGCCGCGGCGGGCGAGCATCCCCGATTACCCGCCTGGCGAAGGTTCTTCGCCGCCAACGGGAACGCCATCCCCACCTTCCCGCTGCCGCTCGGCGAGATTCCGGCAAGCGGCGCCCCGCAATGCACGCGGGTGGTGGAGCTTCTCGATGACGACGCCGCGCAGGCACTGGGCCGGCGCGCGTTCGCCAAGATCCTCGCGCAGCTCGCCGCGTCGATCGCCGAACAGGGTGGGCCGCAAACACTCTCGACGGTGATTCCGGTGCACACCCGCGGCCGGTCGTCGTCGCCGTGGCACCGGACGGCCGGCTGGCTGGTCACCAACGCGCCCGTGCGGGTGCGTGCCGGCGACGTCGGCGGGGCCGAGCGCGCCCTGAAATCAGCGCTCGGTCTGGCGTCGGTCCCGCTCGATCACGTACTGCGACGCTGCCAACCGGCGATGACCACCGCCGACATCTTCATGGTGTCCTACCTCGACTACCGCCGCCTCGGCGATCCGCTTCCCGGCGCCCGGCACATCTCCAACAGCACCACCACCGACAGCCTGCAGATGTGGTTCTCCCGCCACCACGACGGCCTCGACCTGCGCATCCGCTATCCCGACACCACCACCGCCAACGCCACCGTCGACGCCCTGGTCTGTTCACTCTCCGAACGCCTGCGCCGCTACACCGACACCACAACCTGACTCGAAACCCGTTGGGAGCCTTATCTCACCGG
>NZ_JAGQTN010000086.1 GCF_020438995.1 Gordonia sp. (in: high G+C Gram-positive bacteria) | reverse complement strand
CCTTCATGACAATTCTGGAAAGTAGCATCTGACAGTTCATCACCGAGTTGTAAGACGCCAGTTCTACCTCTCGCCAACGGTATCGGTTCGTTTATCCAGGAGTGAGCCGTATCTTTGCGTGCCGCACAAAACTGGGGGTTGATTCGCAAAGCTCATGAACGGCTCGTAGGTGGAGTGAGATTCAGTGGAAGACAGTGACGTCGCCGGAGTGATCGAGTTCGTAGCGCACGTTCTCGTCGCCGTCACGCAACAGGACCGACGCAGCAATTGAGCGGCCGGGCGTAGCTACGCGCACGAAGACCTTGCCGGACTCGGTGTTCGCCAGGACATCCGCGCACAAGGCCGCCAAAGCCGACGTCACCCGATCATCGAGCGCGACTGCAGCCGGATCGTCATCGAGATGCGAATCGTCGATGAAAGTGACGTCGACGCCACGCAGGCGGGCTTCGTAGGCGAGCCTGTCGAGTTTCAGTTCCGACATCAACGGTGCCCGTAGCCGGTCACGGAGATGGGCTTCGAGGAGCGCGCACTCTGTTCTTTCGGCGTCGGACAGCTCCTCACCCGAGGCGATTCGTTTCAGCAATGGCCTGGCGAGGGTGTTGAGAATGTCCAGTTGCTGGGTTCGTTCCTCGTCGGCGGCAATATCGGCGGAGGTTTGCGCGACTCGTTCCAGTGTTTGTTGCCGTAGCAGGAACACGGACGACGCGGTGGGACGCAGGACCAGCGCGAACAGCATCGACATCGTCAACGGTGCCGCATCGATGATCATCCGGGATACCCCGTCCATGAACGTCTGCCCCGTGGCCTGGCCCCAGAATCCGAACACCACCGCCATCGCCGCCACACCCGCGAACACCGCGGGGAAACGGCCGCGGACAGCGGTGAAACAGTAGACGGCGGTGGGACCGCCATGAATCCACATCAGCAGTACCGATGGCGCCAGGTCTGCGGGTGTCTGGAGCAGTGCGAGTGCGCTCACCAGCGGGCCGGTGAGCAGCGCCACCAGCGTCGGCAAACCTGGGAGCGGATCACCGTGCGCACGCACGATGACAACGACCGAGCAGGACAGTACGGCGGCGGCAAGCATCGGTATCCAGGAATCGGTCTCCCACGACAGGTAGCCCACAACAGTCCAGACGGCCGCAAGGAACGCCCCGACCACGATCCAGACACCCCGTTGCCGAAAGCCGAGCATGTCCGAAACATCCCGGCCTACCTCGGCGAAGACAACACCATCCGCCGCCATCGGTCACCTGCCCCATTCCAGAACGACGATCGTTCCGGCGCCCGGCGCCGACAACAACTGTGCCGACCCGCCGTTCAGGGCTTCCATCCGTCGCCTGATGCTGACCGCGATTCCCAGCCGCGATGACGGAACCTGGTCCGGGTCGAACCCGACGCCGTCATCGGCCACCACTACCTGCACACCCGATGAGTCAACTCGCACGTCGACACTCACGTGCGCCCCGGCGCCGGCATGCCGACGCGTGTTCCGCACCGCCTCGGCGGCGGCGCCGGCCATTGCGGTGGCGACCTGTTGGGGAACGCTCCCCGAATCATCGACGTCGGCAGTCGTGATCTGCGCCGGTTCCACCAGCGCCACTGCTGCACGAATCCCATGCACCATCGTCTCCGGCGATATCGTCACTCCCTCGGTGCCACCCGTCGGCGCGTCCAGCGCGGCGAGTGCCGCCGAGGCCTCGCTCGCCAATTCCGGCGCCGCGCCACGGCGGGCCGCTACCAGTAGACTCGCCATCACCGTGTCGTGGGTCAGCGCGGCGAACCGGTTGCGTTCATCGGCGCGCGCCTGCGCGTCGGCGCCCTGAGCCGCGGCCCGATAGGCATCCCGGCGCGTGGAATCGAGGATCTGTGCGGTGCGGCGGGCCATGCTGGTGGCGGCGACGAACACCAGCGAGAAGGCGAACGCCCACGCGACGTCCGGGATCAGGGGGCTGTTCCGTTCGGGGGATCGCACCTGGTGGCTGATGGTCAGGGCACCGGCGACCACGAGAAGCAGATAGCCGATGGCGATCCGCGCGCGGCACGCCAAGGCCATCGCCGCGGCTGCCAGGCCGGGGAAGTTGGAGAACCAGATTCCGCCGATCGCGTCGAGTCGTTCACCGTTCCAGCCGAACCACCACAGGCCGAGCGCGATCGCGTAACCGGCTGCGGCAGCGAACGCGGCGACCCGTAACCGAGTCAGATCCGCACGCCACGCCATCGGTGCCATCGCCAAACCTGTACCAAAGATCAGGACCGCCGCCGTGGCTGTCCACCACGTGGACATCACAGACGACGCCTCGAAGATCGGGGCGATACTCTCCGCCGCGTATGCGGCGTAGCCGACAGCTATGAACACGGACATCCGGCGCAGAATCCGGCGCCCGGCGAGTTCGTCCGACCTGTCGGCAATACCGGACTGCCGTGCCGACGGACGCAGTCCCGTACTCCCGACGATCGTCACCGCGATTGACGCGGTATCGGCAGCAATCCGTCCTCGATTGCGCGCTTGTACAGATCCGTCTTGGTGGGGGCCGGGCGCCCGGCTTCCTTGTATCGGACACGAATGCGGTTGACATAATCGGTCACCGTCTCCCGGGCGATTCCCAGCTCGCGGGCCACGCGATCACCCGACTCCCCCGCCGCATACAGTTCCAGCACCCGTCGGAGCTGCGGCGACAGGCTGACGAACGTGCGGTCGGACTCGATCGCGGCCGCCCAGTCGATCCCGGGCGCGACGTCGCCGGCCAACGCTCCGCGTATCGCTTCGAGAAGTTCACTTTCGCGCGCGTTCTTGCGAACCACGCCGAGCACACCGGCCGATGCCGCCTGACGTACCAGATAGACCTCGTCGGCAGAGGTGTACACGAGGGTCGGTATTCCCGCCTCAGTCAGCGCATTGATGTTCGCCAACGGTGAGCTGCCATCATCCAGCCGCAGATCGAGCAGAACGAGATCGACCTCGGTTCCCTTGGCACATTCATCCAGGAGCTCACCGACGGTGCCGGTACCCACGACCATCTTCAGGTCGGCCTGTTCGTCCAGCGTCGCCCGAAGGCCACGAATGATCTGTTCGTGGTCGTCGATGACACCGATCCTCGCAACAGGGGCCACTGAATAAGTCATTCGCCCATTTTCAGGCATAGCGACAGCCGCGCCTTAGTACTACTCAGATGTTCAGCCCTTTATACGACGCTCCGAACGGCCAACCGCCACCGGCGAATTCGAGCCAAAGCGGCAATTCTGACAATTGCACCACGGGCGTGCAGCCGCGAACCGGACGACCGACGTTCAGCGCAAACGGGCTCCGACACGGCTGCCGGCCTCGTCGACGGCGGCGAGTTTGGCGGCGTTGGCCTCGTCCTCGGTGAGGGTGCGGTCACCGGCGCGGAAGCGCAGCGCGAACGCGAGGGACTTGTTGCCTGCGCCCACCTGGTCACCGGTGAAAACGTCGAACAGTTCGAGCGACTCCAGCAGGTCGCCGGCACCGTCGCGCAACGCGTCGGCGACGTCGGCTGACGGCACCGACGCATCGACGACGACGGCCACGTCCTGCAGGACGGCTGGGAACACCGACACCTTGGGTGAGGGCAGCACAGTGGTCAGCGGCAGGGCGTCGACGTCGATCTCGAAGGCGCACAGGCGCTTCGGCAGACCGGCCCGCTCCAGGATCGCCGGATGCAGCTCACCGGCATGGCCGACGGTCACACCGTCGATGATCACGGCGGCACAGCGGCCCGGATGCCAGGGGGCGAAGTCCGCAGCTGCCAGCTCGATCTGGACACTCGCTGCTCCGGCGACGGTACGGACGGCTTCGAAAGCGTCCAGGTAGTCGGCGGTGCGGCCCGGCCCCCACGGTCCGGCCGGATCACGCAGACCGGTCAGCACACCGGCCACGTACAGCGGCTGACGGGGAAGCGATGCGTCGAGGGCGGCGATCTCGGCGTCGTCGGGACGCTTGGTCACGTCGAGAGCGTCGACCGAAGTGACGTTGTCCCCGGCGATGACGACCTGCCCGATAGTGAAGAGTGCCAGATCACGTTGTCCGCGGGCGATGTTGCGGGTGGTCATTTCCAGCAGGCCCGGCAGCAACGTGGTGTTGAGTTCCGGACGGTCTCGCTCGAGCGGATTGAGCACCTTGACGGTGCGGCGACGCTCGGTGTCGGGGGCCAGGCCCCACTGGTCGAACACGCCGGCGGGCATGAACGGGTACGGCAGTACCTCGGTGAAACCGTCGACGGCCAGTACCCGGCCGATGCCGCGGCGACGGCGCTGGGCCGCGGTGAGCCCGGTGCCGGCGGGTGCCCTCGGCGGGACGGCCGGGATCAGCTCCAGACCCTCCAGGCGCAGCACCTCCTCGACGAGGTCGGCACGTTCGCGCAGGTCGGGACGCCACGACGCGGGGGTAACCGTCAGTGGATCGGTGCCAGAGACGGCACATCCGACCTCGGCGAGCCGTTTGGCGGTGGTGCCCGGCTCGTAGGTGATACCGGCGACCTTGTCCGGCTCGTCGGCGGCGATGGTGATGGGCACAGCCGGCTCGGTGTCGACGCGCACACCGGCCAGCGGGGAGGCGATCACACCCCCGGCGATCTCGACGATCAGCTCGGCAGCACGATCGGAGGCGGCGACGGTAATCTCCGGGTCCACGATCCGCTCGAAGCGCTTGGACGCCTCGGAGGTCAGCTTGTGCCGCTTACCGGTGCGGAACACCCGTACCTGATCGAATGTCGCCGACTCCAGCAGCACCGTGGTGGTGTCGGCGGACACCTCGGTGGAACCACCACCCATCACACCGGCGAGGGCGATCGGCCCGGACTCGTCGGCGATCACCACATCCTCGGGATCGAGAGCGCGTTCGGCGCCGTCGAGGGTGGTCAGCGTCTCCCCCGATGCCGCCGACCGGACGGTGATGGTGCCGGTGATCTTGTCGGCGTCGAACGCGTGCAGCGGCTGGCCGAGTTCGATCATCACGTAGTTGGTGATGTCGACGATCGCGGAGATCGGCCGGAT
>NZ_JAGQTN010000085.1 GCF_020438995.1 Gordonia sp. (in: high G+C Gram-positive bacteria) | reverse complement strand
GGATTCGTCAGTCAGGAATGTCCCCGGTGCGGGGCGAGCCTCGGGGTGCATCTCCCAAGCCGATCGCTGGTCGTGGCACATCCCGACGGCATTGAAATCGACGGTCGGCGGTGGGTGAGATGTGCCAATTGGCATGACATGGGCTGCAACTGGGTGACGCCCGCCGAACTCGGTGTGGGTGAGGAGGGGCTTCGTGGGCGGTGCTTCGCGGGCTCCTTGATCCGGGTTTATCCCGACACCGACGACACGGTCGCGCTCGACAAGCTCCACTCGGCCACGGTGAACCTGCGGATGTTGGTTTATCAGCTCGCCGAGCTAGGACTGCCGATCGAACCTTTCTGGCGCACCGAGGGTGGGCTGGCGTTTGATCTGACGTCGAGCATCACCACCGGAAAGCCGGTGGTGATCGGCCATGCCAACGGCGTGGTGACGATCGACCTGGCCGAGACGATGGACGCCTACCGGGAACGCCTCCGAGTGCGCCTCGGGGAACCGTATAGGACGATGCTCGGGCATTTCCGACATGAAGTGGGCCACTACTACCAGAACGTGCTGATCGAAAACGGCGAGGGCGCCGCCCGGTATCTCGACGAGTGCCGCGAGATCTTCGGTGACGAGCGAGCGAGCTACCAGGACGCGATCAATCGCCACTACAAGTTCGGCGCGCCGGAGAACTGGCATGAGTCGTTCATCTCCGAATATGCGACGATGCACCCGTGGGAGGACTTCGCCGAGTGCTTCGCCCACTACCTCCACATCACAGGAACCATCGACACCGCACGGGAATCGGGGTTGATGCTGGACAAAGATCTGGTGCGCTTCTCGATGGACCGCGCCATCGTGCCGTTGGAGAGCTACGCCGACGAACCGATCGAACGGCTGCTCTACGACTGGAAATGGTTGTCCGCCATGTTCAATCGGGTCAATGCAGCAATGGGAGGACAGCTACTGTATCCGTTCGACATACCGGAACCGGTGGTCGCGAAACTCGGTTTCGTGCACAAGGTGATCCGGGGGACCGCGAAATTCGACTTGTGTTCCACACACGAAAGGGCCGACCACACCTATGAGCACCACTGAGACCCCGACCGAACTCTGGGTGCAGCGCACCGGAACCCGCCGCTACACCGGGCACAGCTCGCGTGGGGCCCAGGTGCTGATCGGGTCCGAGGACGTCGAGGGGGTGTTCACGCCCGGGGAACTGCTGAAGATCGCGCTCGGCGCGTGCACCGGTATGTCGTCGGACAAGCCGCTTTCGCGTCGGCTCGGCGACGACTATGACGCTACGATCCGGGTCAGCGGGCCCGCGGACCGGGAGAACGAGGTGTACCCGGTCCTGTCGGAGATCCTGCAGGTGGACCTGTCCGAACTCGACCCCGAGGCCGCGCAACGGTTGCTCGTGGTGGTGGAGCGGGCCGTCGAAGCTGTGTGCACCGTCGGGCGGACCATCAAGGCCGGTGCCGAGGTCAAGCTGGAGATCGAGACCGACTAAGAGTGAATCCGCTCACACCGGCTAGTTTTGAGTGATGAGCGCAACACAGCAGCGGCTGACCGCCTGGGTGCACGGACATGTTCAGGGCGTGGGCTTCCGGTGGTGGACGCGGTCGCGTGCCCTCGAACTGGGCCTGGTCGGATATGCGGCCAATCAGGCCGACGGCCGGGTGCTGGTGGTCGCTGAAGGGCCACGCGCCGACCTCGACCAACTGGTCGACTGGCTGCGCAACGGCAACACACCCGGACAGGTGACGCTGGTCGTCGACGATTTCTCCGTGGCCCGGCGAGACCTCCAGGGCTTTCACGAGAGGTGACTGGGGCGGGACCTTCCTCACAGTGGTGTGACCTGGACCTGTCGTAGCCCGCGGGTAGGGTTGTCGGTCGTGCATCTCAAGAGCCTGACCCTCAAGGGGTTCAAATCGTTCGCGTCGGCGACGACGCTGCGCTTTGAACCGGGGATCACCTGTGTGGTGGGCCCGAACGGCTCGGGCAAGTCCAACGTCGTCGACGCGCTCACCTGGGTGATGGGGGAGCAGGGCGCCAAGGCGTTGCGCGGCGGCAAGATGGAGGACGTCATCTTTGCCGGCACTTCCGGGCGGCCTCCGCTGGGCCGGGCCGAGGTCACCTTGACCATCGACAACGCCGACGGCGCGCTTCCCATCGACTACTCCGAGGTGTCCATCACGCGGCGGATGTTCCGCGACGGCGCCGGTGAGTATGAGATCAACGGCAGCACGTGCCGGTTGATGGATGTGCAGGAACTGCTGTCGGACTCGGGCATCGGCCGCGAAATGCACGTCATCGTCGGACAGGGGCGGCTGGCGGCGATCCTGGAATCGCGGCCCGAGGACCGGCGCGCCTTCGTCGAGGAGGCGGCCGGTGTTCTCAAGCATCGGCGCCGCAAGGAGAAGGCGGTCCGCAAGCTACAGGGGATGCAGGCCAACCTCGACCGGCTCGGCGATCTGACCGCCGAACTGCGCCGTCAGCTCAAACCGCTCGGCAGGCAGGCCGAGGTCGCCCGCCGGGCACAGACCATCCAGGCCGACCTGCGCGATGCCCGGCTGAGGTTGGCCGCCGACGACCTGGTGACCCGCCGTGCCGAGATGGCCCAGCACACCGCCGTCGAGGACGAGGTGCGTCGCGAACAGGACACCGTCACAGCACAACTGGACACGGTTACCGCTGCCGCCGCCGAACACGAAACCCACCTCGCCGAGATCGTGCCCGCCGCCGAAGCCGCCGGCCAGGGCTGGTTCCGGCTCTCGGCACTGGCCGAACGTGTCGACGCCACCTGTCGCGTCGCCGGCGAACGTAGCCGCTACCTGTCCGAACCCTCGGCGCTGCCCAGCGGTCCCGATCCGGAAGAACTCGAGACGGAGGCCGAGGAGGCCGCCGATACCGAGATGGAACTGACCGAGGCCGTCGAAATGGCCGCCGAACGACTCGATGAGGCGAAAACCGAGCTGGCCGAACGGGAATCGTTCGCCGAGGCCACCGAACGGGCCCATCTGGAGGCGGTGCGGGCGATCGCCGACCAGCGTGAGGGTATCGCCCGGCTCGAAGGGCAGGTGGCCAACCTGCGTACGCGCACCGAATCCGTCGACGCGGAGACCACGCGGCTCACCGAGGCGATCACGGCGGCCTCCGAACGCGCCGACCACGCCCGTCACGCACAGGACGCAGCCGAGACACTGCTAGCCGAACTCGAAGGCGCCGAGGCCGGACTCGATGAACACCACGACAGGTGTGTGGCCGCGCTAGAGCTGTCCGATGATCGGGTGGCTGCCCTGCTGGCCGAGGAACGTACCACCGAGCAGCGGATCGCCTCACTCACTGCCCGCATCGAGGTTCTCTCCGGCAGCCTCGAACGCGGCGACGGCGG
>NZ_JAGQTN010000084.1 GCF_020438995.1 Gordonia sp. (in: high G+C Gram-positive bacteria) | reverse complement strand
GGCGGCGCGAATCCGGTTCAGGCCGTCGGTGATCGACCGTTCCCGGACGATCGGCAGGTGGAAGACGCTTCCGGCGCTGGACCGGACGCATTTGCCATTGTGCGGGTCGACCGAATCACCGAGCAGCACAACGGCATCGGCGCCCATCGCGTCGGCGCAGCGGATGATGGTGCCGACGTTGCCGGGCTCGCGGGCCTCGACGGCCACGGCCAGCAGGCGTGGTTTCGCCGCCAGCACCTCAACCAAGTCGGCGTCGAGCAGGTCGCATACCGCGAAGATCCCAGGCGGAGTCGTCGCCTCGGACAGTTTGGTGACGGCCTTGTCCGAGAGGTACAGGACGTCCACCCCACGAGAAGCGGCTTCAGCCACAACATCCTGGTGACGCTCCGCGTCGTCGGCCCGTACCAGCACGACGACAGCGCGGCCGGAGTCGAGCGCGGCGGTCACCGAGTTGGCGCCCTCCACGAGAAATCGTCCCTCGTTACGCCGCACCGACGAACGATGCAGCTTCGCATATGACACGACCCGCGACGAACGTTCGCTGAGAACGTCCATCGCGGGTCGTTGAGCGTTGTTGTCTATGACAACTCGCCTATCAGGCAGCCGGGGCGTTGACGTCTGCCGGCAGTGCCTTGCGGGCCACCTCGACCAGCGCGGTGAAGGCCGCGGGATCGGTGACGGCGATGTCGGCGAGCACCTTGCGGTCAACCTCGACACCGGCGGCCTTGAGGCCCTGGATGAAGCGGTTGTAGGTGATGTCGTTGGCGCGGGCAGCGGCGTTGATACGCGCGATCCACAGCTTGCGGAACTCACCCTTGCGGGCGCGACGGTCCCGGTATGCGTAGGTCAGCGAGTGGAGCTGCTGTTCCTTGGCCTTGCGGTACAGGCGCGACCGCTGGCCGCGGTAGCCCTTCGAGGCCTCGAGCGTTGTCCGACGCTTCTTCTGGGCGTTGACGGCCCTTTTCACGCGTGCCATGTCTTAAATCCTCTTAACTCGTCAGAAATCTGGTCTCAAGCGGGCCGCGGTCAGCGGTTCAGCAGGCGCTTGATGCGGGGGGCGTCGTTCTCGCTGACGACGGCGACGCCGTCGAGACGGCGAGTGCGGCGCGAGGACTTGTGCTCCAGGAGGTGGCGACGGTTGGCCTTCTGGCGCACGATCTTGCCGCTGCCGGTCACCTTGAATCGCTTCGCGGTGCCCTTGTGGGTCTTGCTCTTCGGCATGAATATTCCTTCATTCGAGCGAACGGGAACGCGCGCCGGTCACCCGGTGCGTTCTCGTTCGCAGGGACTGCTGCTGTCGTCGGCGGTGTTGCGCAGGCCGACGATGATATGTGGCTAGGTGGTCGGTGCTGCGCTGCCCGGACCCGGCTGCTGCGGTCTCGGACCGCGCTCCTGCTGGGCCCTGACCCTGGTCTTGGCGCCCTTGTGCGGGGCCAGCACCATCGTCATGTTGCGACCGTCCTGCTTGGCGGAGGTCTCGACGAACCCGTACTCGGCGACGTCGTTGCCCAGACGCTGCAACAGTCGGTATCCGAGTTCGGGACGAGACTGCTCACGCCCGCGGAACATGATGGTGACCTTCACCTTGGACCCGTCCTTCAGGAACCGGACGACGTGACCCTTCTTGGTCTCGTAGTCGTGGTCGTCGATCTTCGGACGGAGCTTCTGCTCCTTGATGACGGTCATCTGCTGGTTGCGGCGCGCCTCGCGCTGCTTCTGGGCCGCTTCGTACTTGAACTTGCCGTAGTCCATGATCTTGCACACGGGCGGCCGGGCGTCCGGCGCGACTTCTACCAAGTCCAGGTCGGCCTCGTAGGCCAGGCGAAGCGCATCTTCAACACGCACGATGCCCACCTGCTCCGAATTGGGTCCGACGAGACGGACCTCCGGTACGCGGATGCGCTCGTTGATGCGGGTCTCAGTGCTGATGGGGCCTCCTTGATCAAAACTTTCATGGTGACCGCCGGGGGCTGCTCGGCAGGGCCGCAGGAGATGCGCACTCAGCACAAGAGCCCCGGGACAGATGTCCACAGGGCTCCGATACCGACCGGTTCACCGACACATCTGTCGGCCCGAACCCACGCACACCTGATGCGATGCGACATGGCTCGGCTGGGAACCGGACCGTACAACTTCGGTGACGGAATCGCCGTGTCGTGACGGTGGGAGCGGAACTCCACTTGCGACCCCGGCAAGAACCGGGGCGGTCGTACTGTGGGAGTCTAGCAGCCATGACCTCAAACTCCTATTCGTCACCAGGGGATACACCCGAGGGCGACGCCGTCGGTGCCGGAGACGAGACTCTGCAGACCGTCGATGACAACGTCCGCGATCTCGCCGATATTCCGGCCATCGAGGTCATCACCAGGTCCGTCGTGATGCTGATGAGCGCGGCCGCCGAGAAGCTGGGCCTGGCCGAAGGTGCCTCCGACGACGTCGTCGATCTCGACGAGGCCCGCAAACTGATCACTGCCCTCGCCGGCCTGGTCGATGCGTCCAAGGCCGACCTCGGGCTGCACGCGGCCCCGGTCCGCGACGGGCTCCAAGGGTTGCAGCTCGCCTTCCGCGAGAAGAGCGCCTACCCCGACGCGCCCGGCGACGGTCCCGGCGAGAAGTACACGGGACCGGTTCGCGGATAGCCGTGGCGGCACACCGCGCACACGTACGCTGGACGATGTGACCACACCCGAATCAGCCGGCGGCACCGATCCCGACGTCGTGGACGCCGAGGTCATCGAGCAGCCGATGGCATCCTCCTCCGCACCGGCGCTTCCCGGTGCCGACGCGTCGACGGCACTTCCGGACCCGGACTATTCCGCAGCCGGGGTGCCGTCGTTCGACTTCGTCCGCGACAAGATCGAGAAGCGCGTGGCCACCGCGATCGGTTCGGAGGTCCTCGCCGAGTCCTCCACAAAGGGACAGCAGGCCGACGAGGCACTCCGCAAACGCACCGAAGCCGCCAAGAAGAAGCTCGATGAGATCCGCAAGTCGATGGGCGGGGCCTGAGCCGTCTCAGGCGAATCTGCCGAGCAGAGCCGACGCCGGCGGCTACCCTTCCAGGATCTCGGCGAGGAACTTGCCGGTGTAGCTTTCGGCTACCGTCGCGACGTCTTCCGGATCGCCTTCGGCCACGACGGTGCCGCCGCCGACACCGCCCTCGGGACCCATGTCGACGATCCAGTCGGCGGTCTTGATGACGTCGAGGTTGTGCTCGATGACGATCACCGAATTTCCTTTGTCGACAAGGCCGTTGATCACCTTGAGCAGCTTCTTGATGTCCTCGAAATGCAAGCCGGTGGTGGGCTCGTCAAGGATGTAAATGGTGCGGCCGGTGGAACGCTTCTGCAGTTCGGCGGCCAGTTTTACACGCTGGGCCTCACCACCGGACAGGGTCGGTGCAGGCTGCCCGAGCCGCACATAGCCGAGCCCGACGTCGACGAGTGTGCGCAGGTACCGGTGGATCGAGGTGACGGGTTCGAAGAAGTCCGCGGCCTCCTCGATCGGCATGTCGAGGACCTCGGAGATGGTCTTGCCCTTGTAGTGCACCTCAAGGGTTTCGCGGTTGTACCGTGCACCGTGGCACACCTCGCACGGTACGTACACATCGGGCAGGAAGTTCATCTCGATCTTGATGGTGCCCTCACCCGCGCAGGACTCACAGCGCCCGCCCTTGACGTTGAACGAGAACCGGCCCGGCTGGTAGCCGCGCACCTTGGCCTCGGTGGTGGCTGCGAACAGGGTGCGGATCTTGTCGAACACGCCGGTGTAAGTAGCCGGATTGGATCGGGGGGTACGGCCGATCGGTGACTGGTCAACCTGCACCAGCTTGTCGAGGTGTTCCAGGCCCTTCACCCGGGTGTGCCGGCCGGGTACCTGCCGGGCACCGTTGAGCTTGTTCGCCAGCACGGTCGCCAAGATGTCGTTGACCAGCGTCGACTTACCCGACCCCGACACGCCGGTGACCGCGGTCAGCACCCCGAGCGGGAACGCCACCTCGATACCGCGCAGATTGTGTTCGCGGGCCCCGACGACGACGAGCTGTTTCTTGCGGTCGATCGGCCGCCGGACCTCGGGCACCGGTAGCGTGTCCCGGCCCGACAGATAAGCGCCGGTCAACGACTTGCGGTTCTTGAGCAGGTCCTGGTAGCTGCCCGAATGCACCACTTGACCGCCGTGCTCGCCGGCCAGCGGACCGATGTCGACGATCCAGTCGGCGGCGCGGATGGTGTCTTCGTCGTGTTCTACGACGATCAGTGTGTTGCCCAGATCCCGCAACCGCGTGAGGGTTTCGATGAGGCGCCGGTTGTCACGCTGATGCAGACCGATCGACGGCTCATCGAGCACGTACAGCACCCCGGCCAGGCCCGACCCGATCTGAGTGGCCAGCCGGATACGTTGCGCCTCACCACCGGACAGCGACCCCGCCGCCCTTGCCAGTGACAGATATTCCAGCCCGACGTCGAGCAAGAAGCGGATACGGGCCTGCACTTCCTTGAGGACGCGGCCGGCGATCGCCTGCTGACGCTCGTCGAGTGCGAGTCCGTCGAGGTAGTCGGCGCAGTCGGCCACCGACATCGCACAGACATCGGCGATGGACTTGGCCCCCAGCGCAGGATGGTCGAGGGTCACCGACAGGATCTCGGGGCGCAGCCGGGCACCGGCACACGACGGGCACGGCACGTCGCGCATGTAGCCCTCGTAGCGTTCCTTCATCTGCTCGGACTCGGTCTGATCCATCCGGCGGCTCAGGAACGACATCACCCCCTCGAACTCCGTGTAGTACGAGCGAGTGCGGCCGTACCTGTTGCGGAACTTGACGTGCACCTGATGGTCGCTGCCGTTCAGGATCGCCCGTCGCGCCTTGATCGGCAGCCTCTTCCATGGGGTGTCGACGCTGAAACCCATCTCGTCGGCGAGCCCGGACATCAAGCGCAGGAAGTAGTCGGCGTTGTGGCCGCTCGACCATGGTGCGATGGCTCCCTCGGTCAGGGACAGCTCCGGGTCGGGTACCACCAGGTCCTCGTCGATCTCCTTGCGCACTCCGAGCCCGTCGCAGTCCGGGCACGCACCGTAGGGCGAGTTGAAGGAGAACGACCGCGGTTCGAGGTCGTCGATGGCGATGGGATGCCCGTTGGGGCAGGCCATGCGTTCGGAGAAGCGGCGTTCGCGGTCCGGGTCGTCCTCCTCGCGGTCGACGAAGTCGAGCACGACGATGCCGTCGGCCAGGCGCAGCGCCGTCTCCACCGAGTCCGTGAGCCGCTGTTTCGCCGACGCCTTGACCACGAGACGATCCACGACCACCTCGATGTCGTGCTTCTCCTGCTTCTTGAGCGTCGGCGGGCTGGTGAGCTGATGCACCACCCCGTCGACGCGGGCACGTGAGAAACCCTGTGTCTGCAGTTCGGCGAACAGGTCGACGAACTCGCCCTTGCGGGTGCGCACCACCGGCGCGAGTACCTGGAACCGGGTGCCTTCACCCATCTCCAGCACCTGGTCGACGATCTGCTGCGGGGTCTGTTTGGCGATCAGTTCGCCGCATTCGGGGCAGTGCGCCTTACCCGCCCGCGCGTACAGCAGACGCAGGTAGTCGTACACCTCGGTAATGGTGCCGACAGTGGAGCGGGGGTTGCGATTGGTGGACTTCTGGTCGATCGACACCGCCGGCGACAGACCCTCGATGAAGTCGACGTCGGGTTTGTCCATCTGCCCGAGGAACTGCCGGGCATAGGCCGACAACGATTCGACGTAGCGGCGCTGGCCTTCGGCGAAGATCGTGTCGAACGCGAGCGACGACTTGCCCGACCCGGACAGCCCGGTGAAGACGATCAGGCTCTCGCGTGGCAAATCCACGTCGATTCCGCGCAGGTTGTGCTCGCGCGCCCCGCGAACGATCAGACGGTCAACCACTGGCACTTCCTCAACTCACTAGGCGAACAGACGTGCGATCGGCTCTCCACTGTACCCCGCATCGGGTGCTGCTCCGCGGGATAACCTGACCACATGAGCACGCAGCCCACAGCCATCTCCGACACATACACCGGTGACCTGTCACAATCACCCGATCCGCAACGGCGCACGCTGGATTCGGCGACGATCGTGAAGTTGTCCGTCGGCCCGATGGACAACAACGTGTACATCGTGACCAGCCGCGCGACCGGCGACCAACTCATCATCGACGCCGCCAACGACGCGGACCGGATTCTCGCGACGGTGGCCGCCACCGGCGGGCGCCCCGCGCTGCTGTTCACGACGCATCACCACTTCGATCACTGGCAGGCATTGACCGAAGTCGCGGCTGCCCTGAAGGTGCCGACAGCGGCGGGTCGTCTCGACGCGGCCGAGCTTCCCGTCACCCCCGACCGCCTCGTTGACGACGGCGACCGGATCGTCGTGGGCGACCTCACCTTGGATGCTATCCACCTGGTGGGGCATACCCCTGGATCGATCGCGCTGGCGCTGACCGACGGCGATCGGGGTGAGCGCAGCGACGGGGGTGGTTTCACCGTGCACCTGTTCACCGGCGACTGTCTGTTCCCCGGCGGGGTCGGCAAGACCTGGAAGGACGGTGACTTCGAGATTCTCCTGGAGGACGTGTCCGAGAAACTGTTCGGCCGCTACGGCGACAACACCGTGATCTACCCGGGGCACGGCAAGGACACCACGCTGGGAGCCGAAAGGCCGCACCTGGACGAGTGGCGCGAGCGTGGCTGGTAGGAACTCGTCTCGCCGGGGTACGGCCGATTCGCGGGTAAACTGGATCGAATGTGCGTCTCAGATGGGCCCGGATCAGCGGTGACCACCCAGCACGACGATCTCGGCACAGCCGACGGTTCTGACTCAGGGGTGATCTCTGTGTCGCCCGTCGCAGTGGAGCAGGAGCATCTCGACCTGACGTATGCGCGTCTGGACCGGATGCGTGCCACGACCAACCGGCGGCTCGCGGCAGCCCTGCGGGAGGATGGCGACTCCCCTCAGGCATTGTCCGAACGTGAGTCGTACGAACGCCTGTACACCGAGGATCTCACCAAATTCGATGCGGCCGAACACAATCTGTATTTTGGCCGACTTGATCTCGATGACGGCGAGATCCGGCGTATCGGGCGCATCGGCATCCTCGATGACGACGACGCCGACAGCACCCTGCTGCTCGATTGGCGCGCTCCCCTCTCGCGCCCGTTCTATCTCGCCACCCCGGCAGCCCCCGAATCGGTGGAGATGCGGCGCCACATCCGGACTCGCAACCGCACGGTACGGGCTGTCAACGACGAGTACCTGACCGGCGATCGCGCCGGCGCTGATCCCTCGTCGCACGGTGATGTGGTCAACGAGTCGGCATTGGTCGCCGCACTCAACGCCGCCCGCACCGGCGAGATGACCGACATCGTCGAAACGATCCAGCGCGAGCAGGACATCATCATCCGGTCGACGCACCGCGGTGTGACCGTCATCCAGGGCGGCCCGGGAACGGGCAAGACGGCGGTGGCATTGCACCGTGCCGCGTACCTGCTGTACACGCATCGGGACACTTTGTCGCGCAGCGGAATCCTGATCGTCGGACCCAACGACGACTTCCTCGAGTACATCGGTCAGGTGCTGCCGTCGCTGGGCGAGTCGGGGGTTCTGCTGTCGACGATCGGCGACTTGTTCCCGGCGGTGAGCGCGGGGGCCACCGACAGCCGCGAGGCCATGGCGGTCAAGGGCAATCTGCGCATGGTGGACGTGATCAAACGGACGGTGCGCTCCTACCAGTCCCTGCCATCGAGTCCGGTGCCGGTCACGTTCGACACCTACGAGGTGCAGATCACTTCGGATCTGGTGAAAACGGCCCGCGCCAAGGCCCGTGGCTCCCGCAAGGCACACAATCAGGCGCAGCGGATCTTCGTGCGGGCCGGGCTCGACGGCCTCGCACACGCCCACGCGCGAACGATCGGCGCCAGCCTGATCGACGGTTCGCAGCTCCTGAGTCCCGGCGACATCTCCGACATCCGGGACGAGATGGCACAGGACCCCGATATTCGGAGGGAACTGCTGCGCTTCTGGCCGACGCTGTCGCCCCTCGATGTCTTGCGCGATCTGTACGGCGATCCGGCCGCGATCCGTCGGGCCTCCCCCGGCTGGTCCGACTTCGACCGCGATGCCCTCCACCGCACCACCGCGGCACGACCCGAGGGCGCCGACCTGTCCCCTGCCGACGTCCCGCTGCTCGACGAGATCGCCGAGCTCATCGGTTTCGGCACCGAGGACGACGAGCGAGAGCAGCAGGCCCGTTGGCGCAGGCAGCTCGCCGAGGCTCAGGAGGCGCTCGACATCCTGACCGGCTCGGCACCGCAGGACCTCGAGGACGACCTCGATCCCGAGATTCTGATGGCCTACGACCTGATCGACGCCGAACAACTCGCACAGCGCCAGACCCGGCGCCGCAATCTCACCACCGCCGAACGCGCCGTCGGCGACCGGCAGTGGGCGTTCGGTCATGTGATCGTCGACGAGGCGCAGGAGTTGTCGGCGATGGCGTGGCGGATGCTGATGCGGCGGATTCCCAACCGCTGGATGACGATCATCGGGGACACCGCCCAGACCGGCGATCTCGCCGGCACCCGATCGTGGCAGGACGTGCTGGAACCGTACGTGGCCAAGCGGTGGCAGCTGCGTGAGCTGACGGTCAACTATCGCACTCCCGCCGAGATCACGCGCTACGCCAATCGCGTTCTGCACCACATCAATCCGGAACACTCGCCGCCGACATCGTTGCGCAGCAACGGAATAGAGCCGTATGCGGTCATGGGCTCGCCGCTGGCCGCGGCGGTCGTCGGGGCGCTGGGCGACTGGCCGGGCCTGACCGCGGTCATCGCACCCGACGACGAATGCGCCCCCATCATCGCCGCGCTCGACACCGGTGTCGCGGCAACCGCCGATGTGCGGGTGCTGACGGTGACGACGTGCAAGGGCCTCGAGTTCGACAATGTGGTGGTCGTCGAACCTGCGGCGATCCTGCGGCAGTCCCCACGCGGTCACAGCGACCTCTACGTGGCTCTCACCCGCGCAACACAGCGGCTCGTCGTTGTGCACGACGAGCCGCTGTGTGAAGAACTGTCAGATCTGCCCTGAGACGGGCAGAGCCTACGTGGTGTGGACGATCAGGACGTCCGAGGCCGACTTACGCGCGACGTCGGCGGGAACCGAACCCAGCAGACGTCCGGCGATCGAGTTGAGTCCGCGGTTGCCCACAACCAGCAGGTCGGCCGAGACATCGGTGACCAGTTGCAGCAGAGCGTCGACCGGGGCGCCCTTGACCGGACGCAACACCACGTTGACGGCGCCGGCCTTGGCGGCACGTTCCTTGGCCGTCCGCAGCACCTCTTCAGTGGGCGTGGAGCCCTGGATCTGGTAGGCCTCGTCCTTCAAGATGTCGGCAGCCTCGCCCGGTCCCCGGTCATTGGGAAGGTACGCGCATGCGATGACGAGTTTGCCGTCCCCGGCCAAAGCACCCGCACGTTCCACCGCCCTCAGCGACGACTCAGAACCGTCGGTGCCGACGACGATCGTTTGGTATGCGCTCATCCATATCCTCCATAGCTCGGCTTGTCGCCATAGGTCGATTATCACCGGCCGGTCGACCGGCTGGAGTGCCAGGTGGATATGCCCGCCTGACGAACCCCTTGATTCGCGACAGTAGCGGGAGGGTAACAGTTTTGTCGCCGATTCGTGGCGATCAGCACATCGGCACGCCGATAGTCATCCAGAACGGACCATGTGTCCGCTGACTCCCGGACCACCATGGCATGACTTGCCGGGGACACTACCGGATACCGGCCGCGTCCATACCCCGAAGTTCCTTCTTCAGGTCGGCGATCTCGTCGCGTAGCCGGCCTGCCAGTTCGAACTGCAGGTCACGGGCCGCACTCATCATCTGTTCGGTGAGCTGGCCGACGAGATCGGCCAACTCGGCACGCGGCATCGCCGACGTGTCACGCTTCTCGATCACCCCGGCGCTGCCCTTCGCTTTGGAGACCTCGCCCTGGGCACGACGGCCCCGGCTCGCGTTACGGCCCGAACCGCCGACCGCCACCGTGTCCTCGGCCTCCCGGTACACCTGATCGAGAATGTCGGCGATCTTCTTACGCAGCGGCTGCGGGTCGATGCCGTGTTCGGTGTTGTAGGCGATCTGCTTCTCGCGGCGCCGCTCTGTCTCCTCGATGGCATTGCGCATCGAGTCGGTGATCTTGTCGGCGTACATGTGCACCTGCCCGGACACGTTGCGGGCGGCGCGGCCGATCGTCTGGATCAGCGAGGTGGTGCTGCGCAGGAATCCCTCCTTGTCGGCGTCGAGGATCGCCACCAGCGACACCTCCGGCAGGTCGAGGCCCTCGCGGAGCAGGTTGATGCCCACCAGCACGTCGTACTCGCCGGTGCGCAGCTGACGCAGCAACTCGACACGGCGTAGCGTGTCGACCTCCGAATGCAGGTAGCGCACCCGGATACCGAGTTCGAGCAGATAGTCGGTCAGATCCTCGGACATCTTCTTGGTGAGCGTGGTGACCAGCACCCGTTCGTCACGTTCGGTGCGCACCCGGATCTCGTGGATCAGGTCGTCGATCTGCCCCTTGGTCGGTTTGACGATCACCTCGGGATCGACCAGGCCCGTGGGCCGGATCACCTGCTCGACGAACTCGCCCTGGGACTGTCCGAGCTCGTACGCCCCCGGCGTGGCCGACAGGTAGACGGTCTGCCCGATCCGGTCGACGAACTCGTCCCAGGTGAGCGGCCGGTTGTCGACGGCCGACGGCAGCCGGAATCCGTAGTCGACGAGGTTGCGTTTGCGGGACATGTCGCCCTCGTACATCGCGCCGATCTGCGGCACCGTCACATGCGACTCATCGATCACCAACAGGAAGTCGTCGGGGAAGTAGTCGATGAGCGTGGCCGGCGCGCTACCGGCCGGACGGCCGTCGATGTGCCGCGAGTAGTTCTCGATGCCCGAGCAGAATCCCACCTGCCGCATCATTTCCAGGTCGTAGCTGGTGCGCATCCGAAGTCGTTGTGCCTCAAGCAGTTTACCCTTGGCCTCCAGATCGGCGAGGCGCTGCTCAAGCTCCTCCTCGATGCCGGCCATCGCCTTCTCCATCCGCTCCGGTCCCGCAACGTAGTGCGTGGCCGGGAAGATCCGCAGCGAATCCACCTCCCGCACGACATCTCCCGTGAGCGGATGCAGGTAGTAGAGCGCCTCCACTTCGTCACCGAAGAACTCGATGCGCACCGCGAGTTCCTCGTACGACGGGATGATCTCGACGGTGTCGCCGCGGACCCGGAAGCCGCCACGCGTGAACGACATGTCGTTGCGCGTGTACTGCACGTCCACCAGCAGCCGCAGCAGCGCGTCACGGTCGACGTCCTGCCCCACCGACAGCTCGACGGACCGGTCCAGATAGGACTGCGGTGTACCCAGACCGTAGATGCACGAGACCGACGCGACCACCACCACGTCACGCCGCGAAAGCAGATTGGACGTGGCCGAATGCCGCAGCCGCTCCACGTCGTCGTTGATCGAGGAGTCCTTCTCGATATAGGTATCGGTCTGCGCGATGTACGCCTCGGGTTGGTAGTAGTCGTAGTACGAGACGAAGTACTCGACGGCGTTGCCCGGTAACATCTCACGCAGTTCGTTGGCCAGCTGCGCGGCCAAGGTCTTGTTCGGTGCCATCACCAGGGTGGGCCGCTGGACCCGTTCGATGAGCCAGGCGGTGGTAGCCGATTTACCTGTACCCGTCGCACCGAGCAGCACGATGTCCTTCTCCCCGGCCTTCAGCCGCCGTTCGAGATCGTCGATCGCCTGTGGCTGGTCGCCCGCCGGCTCGTACTCGCTGACCACCTCGAAGTCCCCGCCGGTGCGGGCGATGTCGCCGACGGGCCGGAACTCGGAATGCGCGATCACCGGATGTTCTGCTGCAAACGCCATAGCGCCAGGGTAAACCCGATCTAGGACAGGTTCGTTCCTCAGCAGTCGTCAGACCCGCCCGATAGGGTTTCGACCATGACCGACGCAGTGCACCCGCCCAAGTACGAGGTCTTCGACGTCCCCGCGATGACCAACACCGACAACAAGGGCTTTGTGCGTCCGGTGCAGGAGTACCGCGAGACTTCGTACGGCCTGTACATGTCGCGGACGGCCGACCACGCCAAGTTCAATCACATGCAGACGTGGCTGCTCCCTGCGCTGGGATTGCGCGCCAACATCTTTCACTTCACCGAGGGACACCGGCCGGGGCAGCGTCTCTATATCGATGTCGGCCGGTTCCGCGGTCCCGACGACGCCGGTCGCTGGCATGCCACCGACTGGTATCTGGACCTGGTCGACGTGCCGCCGCGGCCGCTCGAGCTGATCGACGTCGACGAGTTGTTCGACGCCTGTTCGGCCGGCCTGCTCAGTACCGCGGATGCGCAGGAGGCGGTGTTCGTGGCGACTCGCGCGCTGGTGGGTGCGGCCGACCACGATCACCGCGTTCAGGACTGGCTCGACGCGCAGGTCGGTGATCCTCTGACCTGGCTCGATTTCGAGCGCTGACCGGCTATCGGGCCTACGTGGTGACGCTCACCGCTGCGGGCCGACCGGCATCGGCCGAGATGAACTGTCCCGGCGCCGCGGCGGCGAAGCCACCGGCCGGCAAGGCCCGGGCAATCGCCAGCGCTGCGTCGTCGTCTCGGGCGACCACGTGCACAGACGTCACCGGGTCGCTCGATCGCACCTCGACCGTCGTCGCGTTGGCGCCGCACAGTGCCCACAGCCGGTTGGTCAGGCGCGAGCTGAGCGATGCCTGGTCGGGATCCTGCGCGACCAGCGCCGGGTCCGGCGTCACGACCTGCCCCAGTCGCACCGCGGCTTCGAGCGGGACCAGCCGCTCATCCCACAGCCGCGCCGCCGCGTCGGCGAGTTGCTCCGGTGTACCCGAGTTGTCGAGCCAGGCGTCGGCGACCGCGCGCCGTTGATCGTCGGTGGCCTGGGCGGCGATCCGGGCGCGCGCATCGGCCTCGTCGAGGCCGCGGGAGGTGGTGAGCCGGTGGACGCGCAGTTCTTCGTCGGCCCCGACGATCACCACGAAATGGAAGAACGGTGCCGAATGATTCTCAACGAGCAGTGGGATGTCTTGCACCACAATCGCATCCGTGGGCGCAGCATCGAGGAGCGCCTGGGTGCGCGCGCCGATCAGCGGGTGGGTGATGGCGTTGAGCTTCTGCCGCTGCTCGTCGTCGGAGAACGCCTTCGCCGCGAGCGCAGGCCGGTCGAGCGATCCGTCGGCGGCCAGGATCTCCTGCCCGAAGGCGTCCACCAGTTGGCGCAGGCCTTCCGATCCCGGTTCCACCACCTCGCGGGCGATCTTGTCGGCATCGATAAGGTACGCGCCCCGGTCGGTGAACGTCTTGGCAACGGTCGACTTGCCCGCGCCGATGCCCCCGGTCAATCCCACTCTGATCACGCCGTCCAGTCTGGCAGACCGGTATGTCCGCGATCACAGTGGTACGTGTCGGTACGCCGATGACAACAGCGCCCCGGCTCGTGGTGAGCCGGGGCGCTGTTGCTATGCGGTGATGCGATCAGGCGTTGCCCGAGAGCTTCTCGCGCAGTGCGGCGAGCTGCTCGTCGCTCGCCAGCGAACCGCCCGACGATGCGCCGGTCGAGGACGACGACGATCCGCCACGGTTGCCACCCTCAGAGGAGGACGACGAGTAGTCCGACGGTGCGGCAGCGGCCTCGGCGGCTGCGGCGGCGAACTTCTCCATCTGGGTGGTGTGCATCTTGTGGCGACGCTCGGCCTCGGCGTAGCGGGCTTCCCATTCCTTCTGCTGGGTTTCGAAGCCTTCGAGCCATTCGTTGGTCTCGGCGTCGAAGCCCTCGGGGAAGATGTAGTTGCCCTGCTCGTCGTAGCTGTCGGCCATGCCGTACTTCGACGGGTCGAACTCTTCGGTGTAGTCCTCGTTGGCCTGCTTGAGGCTCAGCGAGATCCGGCGACGCTCCAGGTCGATGTCGATGACCTTGACCATCGCGTCGTCACCGACGGACACGACCTGATCGGGCACCTCGACGTGGCGCTCGGCCAGCTCGGAGATGTGGACCAGACCCTCGATGCCCTCGTCGACGCGGACGAACGCACCGAACGGCACCAGCTTGGTGACCTTGCCGGGCACGATCTGACCGATGGCGTGGGTGCGGGCGAACTGACGCCACGGGTCTTCCTGGGTGGCCTTGAG
>NZ_JAGQTN010000083.1 GCF_020438995.1 Gordonia sp. (in: high G+C Gram-positive bacteria) | reverse complement strand
CGTGGCTCGAACAGCTGCAAGCCACCGACGTGCATCGGCTGCTCGCGTGTTTCCGCGATCAGGAACATCGATTCGGTGACTGGCATGTACTGCATCGCTGCGGCCTCCCCGGGGTCTGTGCCTCCTGCGGCGGAGGCGGGTGTCAAGTGTCGGACGGATCGTGGTGCTGTGTCGAGGCCGTCGAGCGGCAACGTGATGCGCGTTACTTTATGCGCGCCACGGTATCGCGGATGTCTCCGGGGTGGCATAAGGCTACCGTGAACGCGTGAACCGACCGCCCGGACCGATCGCGAGGTCGGTGCTGGCCGCGGGCATCGTCTTCGAGTTGATGATCACGTTGTCCGCGACGTGGATCTACGTGGCCGCGGCCGGACGTGTCGTCGAACCGGTGGCCGTGCCCGAGGGGTCGACGCTGCTGGTCCTCGGGTCGCTGGTGTCCGACGGCGATCCGGGTACCTATGTACGGGGGCGCCTCGATACCGCCGTCGACCTCTACCGGTCGGGAAACGTCTCGCGCATCATCAACTCCGGCAATGGATCGCCGGACGCGGGCGACGAACCGGCCGTGATGCGGGCGTACCTGCACGCCCGGGAGGTCCCCGGCGAAATCATCGTCGACGACGGTCTGGGTCTGGACACCGCGGAGAGCTGCCGCCGGGCACGGGATGTGTTCGGGGTGTCGTCGGTCGTCGTGGTGACGCAGGACTTTCACCTGCCCCGGGCGATCGCGCTGTGTCGCGACGCCGGGCTGGATGCGCGGGGCGTGGTTGCCCGATGTGACTGTCCGGTGAGCGGGCAGGTCCGCAACCATGTCCGTGAACTCGTCTTCGCCGGACCGCGGGCATTCCTCACGATATTGCGATGATCATGCTGTGTCGCACCGGCTTTGGCGCATACCCAGGGGTCTGTTCGGGTCCGGATCGGCCGGGTCTACCATCGGGTGATGGGCATCACAGTCAGTGTCGACGGCGGTCAGGTATCCGGCTCTCAATCACACGGAGTCACAGCATTTCTGGGGATACCGTACGCGGCCGCCCCGGAAGGTCCGCTGGCCTTCGCCGCGCCCGCTCCGGTGACGCCCTGGGACGGGGTGCGCGAGGCGGTCGCCGAGGGTCCGTCGTGCTGGCAGACGCCGTATCCGGACCCGGTCGGAACCTGGTTCGGCAAGGTGACGGCCACCGAGTTGGGCGGTGAATCGCTCAACGTCAATGTGTGGACGCCCGATGTGGGTGCGACGAGACTGCCCGTGATGGTGTGGATTCACGGCGGTGCGTTCGTCCGGGGCTCCAACGCCTCACCCTCGTACGACGGTTCGGCGTTCGCCCGCGACGGCGTGGTGCTGGTGTCCATCAACTACCGGCTCGGAACCTACGGCTGGCTGCCCGTCGACGGCGCGCCCACCAATCTCGGTATGCGCGACCAGATCGCGGCCCTGCGGTGGGTGCAGGACAACATCGCGGCGTTCGGCGGCGACCCCGCCAATGTCACGATCTTCGGCGAGTCGGCCGGCGGTATGAGCGTTGCGGGCCTGCTCGTCTGCCCGGCGGCGCGTGGCCTGTTCAGCAAGGCCATCGTGCAGAGCGGGCACGGGGTTTCGGTCGCGGTGTCCGACGACACCCGCCGGGTCGGCGCCGAGGTTGCCGCGCTGCTCGGCGTCGAGCCCACCGCGCAGGCACTCGCCGAGGTCGATCCGTCGGCGCTCATCGACGCCCAGACCGCCATCGACAATGCGATCCGGCTGGCACCCGATCCCGGGCGATGGGGTGCCACGACCATCTCGGCAGGGGGCGGGATCACGGGCCACATCCCGGTGTTCGATGAGTTGATCCCCGAGTTCCCGCAGGCCGCGGTCGCCGCGGGCGCAAGTGCCGGCGTACCGCTCCTGCTGGGTACCACGGGGCGTGAGTTCACCCTGTTCAGTATGGCTGCCGGAACCCGTGGACTGATCACGGCGGAGGCTCTGCCGGTGGTCGCGACTCGTTTCGGTGCCGGTCCCGACGTCGTCGCGGCCTACGTGGCGAACCACGCCGGGGCCGACGCGGCCCATGTCTTCGATCAGATCGCCTCGGACGCGTTCTTCCGTAAACCCGCACTCGAGTTCGCCGCCGCTCACGAACGCGCCGGGGGGTCGACGCACGTCTACGAGTTCGCTTGGGAAACAGCGGTTTCCGGTCTCGGCGCCTGCCACGCACTCGAACTGTCCTTCGTGTTCGACGCGCTGCGCGACACGAACTCGTTCACCGGCCCCAACCCGCCGCAGCAGGTCGCCGACGACATGCACTCGGCGTGGATCGCTTTCGCCACCACCGGCGGGCCCGGCTGGCCGTCGTACGGCTTCGGTGAGACGGTCCGCGTCTTCGACTCCCCGCAGTCGACGACCAGCACGCTCCCCCGGGCGGCCGATATCGCCGCGTGGGGGTAGTGCCCGACCGGTCGCGCGGTCGGCACCGTGTCGTGACGTCGTCGGCAGCGTTCGGTCGTCGTCGGCGTTTACCGATGGCGGGCCGGAAGTGATGTGGCACCCTGTCTGAGAGCGAGCCGAACCGGCTCACAGCCAGACAAGGAGATGCCGTGCCCAGATCCGGCGCCGGATGGACGTTGGCAGATGCGCCCCGCCTCGACGACAAGACGGCCATCGTGACCGGGGCCAACAGCGGTCTCGGGCTCGAAACCGCGCGGGGATTCGCCCGGCTGGGGGCTACCGTCGTACTCGCTTGTCGTAACCTCGACGCCGCGAAGACCGCGTCCGATGACATCGCCGGCACCGTCGCTGATGCCCGGCTCGAGATCGTGCACCTGGATCTGAGCGACCTCGAATCGGTGCGCGAGGCGGCCGATCTGATCCGCGACAACCACCGCAAGATCGACATCCTCGTCAACAACGCGGGCGTGATGAGCAGGGAACGTCAGCTCACCGCCGACGGATTCGAGCTGGACTTCGGCACCAATTTCCTCGGTCACTACGCGCTCACCGGACGGCTGCTCGACCGTATCAACACCAGCGTGGGGCGGATCGTCACCGTCACCAGTGCCGTACATCGTAAAGGCAGCATCGACTTCGACGACTTGCCGATGGAGCGTGGCTACTCGGTACCCGCCGCATACGCGCGATCGAAACTGGCCGAACTCATGTTCGCGATCGAACTGCAGCGCAGGCTCGCCGCCGACGGTATGGCGGGTGCCTCGCTGGCCTCGCATCCCGGCGCGAGCTACAGCGGTGTCATGCGTGAGCAGAACAAGATCTTGAACTGGGCGTTCACCAGCCCCAACATGCGCTGGCTGCTGGACCGGTTCGTGCAGGAGCCCGATCAAGGTGCGCTACCGACCCTGCGGGCCGCGACCGATCCGGCCGCGTTCGGCGGTCAGTTCTACGGGCCGTCCGGACGGCTGGAGGCCACCGGCTCGCCCGTGCTGGTCAGTCCCGCCGATCGAGCAGTGGATCCTGTTGCCGCGCAAAAGCTCTGGGATGTCGCCGAGGAACTGACCGGCGTTGAGTACTCGTTCGACTGAGCGACCGGGCGGTGGTGCCTACGATCCTCGGGCGTGTGATGTGCCACACAGCTGACTGCCTTACCGAATGTGCAACAGGTTACAGTCGGAGATGCCGATTCTCGACCCGCCGTCGGGTGCTGACAGCGTCGTCAGCCGCAAAGGAGTTCTACATTGAGTGAGCAGACAGCGCCTGCATCGCCGTACAGCGTCGTCATTCTGACGCCCGGTCCGTCGGCGGGTTCGGGCGTCGCGGATTCTGGTGTCCTGGCCGAATGGCTGAACAACTTCGCCGCCCCGGACGGCCGGCTGCCCGCGCTGATGGAGGTCGATGACAACCCCCTGATCAGCGGCATCGCAGTGGTGCCCGTCGATGTGGCGGCAGCGGCGCAGGTGCTGGCCGCGGATCCGGCCGTCGTCGCCGGCCGATACGCCTTCGAAGTGCACCCCGCAGACGGGTTCCCTGTCTGATCCCGTTCTCGCCTGAGTCGGCTATTGGCGTGCGCTCTCGCGCAGTGCCCGGGCCTGTCGGTGCTGGGCGACGGTGCTGTTGTACAGCACGATCGTCAGCATCTCGGTGAAAAACCTTGCCGGACTGAGTTCGTCGGGTACCAGATCGTGTCGAAGACGCACCGTGGGCAGCCGGTCGATCGGTACGGCCTTGACCGGCACCGCTACATCGGTAGGCGCGGCGGGCAGGTCCAGTTCGAACAGTCCCGGCTCATCCTCGGGGTCGGGCCCGGCGAGCAACTCCGGGAACAGCTCCGGAACCTCGGGCTCGGGAACGGTATCCGGCTCGTCGGGGAGCTCGATGCCCTCCCACTCGGGAACGATCAGTGCACACGCGTCGTAGGCGTCGTCCTCGCGGCCGAGTTTGGTGAGCAGATCGACCAGCCAGTCGAAGTGGTAGCGCTCCTGCGTGTAGGCAGTCGACCGCAGGCTGTACACAAAACCCAACGCGGCCAACGGATGTCGCAGCGCCAGGTTCTTGGCGTCGCCGTAGGACTCCTCGACCCGGTTGGCGGCGTTCTTGCCGAACGACGAATCCATCCGTTTGGTGGAGATCAGCAGCTCCGGCCCGGTCTGCCACGACGTCATCAACACGTCGACCTGTTTGAGGTAGTTCTTGCCGAGGATGTTGGCCGATGCCGACGACACCGAACCACGTTCGAGCCGTGCGATGAGCTCGGCACGCTGCGGTTTGGGTAGCGACTCGATGAATCGCAGCACATCGCGGTCGACGACCCGCGGTGCCTGTTCCCGCGGCCACACCGCATCGGGGTCGAGTCCGGCCCTCCGCAGCTCGTAGGCCACCCACACGTCGATGGCGAGGGCGGGCACCCCGGACTGCGACGATGCGCCCAGCAGCAGCGGCACCGCCAGCAGCTTCTCCAGCGTGGCATAGTCGGGGCGGAACCGTGGGTCGCCACCGGGATCAGGCGTCCACGGGTTCCTGCCGCGGCTGTCCGCGGTGGTCACGATCGCGTCGAACAGCGGCCACGCCCGGCTCTTGGCGCTCGGTTCGCTAGCCACCGGCACGCCCTGCCGTGGTTCTGCCGCGGGCCCGGCGCCGCGCGGACAGGTGGGCATGATCGGCGCGCAGCGAGTCCAGCCGCGCGGCCGGCATCGACATCGCACCGGTCAGCAATATGTCGTCGACGAGCTCTGCCGCGCCCAGCAAGTTGCCCTCGCGCAGCCGCCGGCGCACGGCGGGACGGATCGCTCTCAGTTCGGCGGCGTGCGCCCGGACCAGCGCCGGTGCCGGGACCGGAAGCTGGTCGGCCTCGCGGGGCTCGATCTTCAACATGCCGCCGCCGTACGGCCTGCCGACGAGTTCGGCCCCCAGCAGGGTCAGCGAATTGAGCGACGCCAGCGGCAGCAGGCTCATCCCGTCGGCCCGCAGTTCGCTGTGCAGATACACCCCGTGCACCGAGTTGAGATGATGTGCGCGTGCCTGATTGGACGCCAGGCGAGGGGTGTCGGCGTTCATGTACGTCAGCAGCAGATCGGCCGGTTTCAGGTACGGAACCCGCCACCACGGTCTGCGGACCCGGCACTTGTACGCCTGGTGGACATCGAGGTCCTCGCCGGAACGGATGTACTGCCTGGCCGCCCGCGACGGGGTGGTGGCCGGGCGGAACAGCAAGGTGGCCTGGCCCGCCCCGCCGAGCGACGACAGTTGCGCGGCAGTCAGATTCATCGAACGCAGATGGCGTGAACCCGGCGGTGACAGTGCGATGGTGTCGGTGGGCGCCAGCCCGAGTTCGGCCGCCTTGGCCGGCGACAGGGTGAAGAACCGGTTGTTGCCGGTCACCATGCCGAGCGTCGTCTCACCCCACGTCTGCAGGCCGGTGAAACCCGAGTCGCCCAGCGCGCCGGTGTAAGCGGCCAGTCCGTCGGCCGACAGCAGTCCCGCCGACCATTTGGCCGACTTGTCCGTGGGCATCCACCGGCGCGCCGGCCCCGCCGCGACCAGCCCGCTCAGGTCACCGGCGTTGTGCAACGACCGGACGATCATGTGGTCGGTGCCCGTGCCCACGTCGGGTGCATAGCCGTCGGCCAGGAGCAGAACCACCTCTTCCTGCACCTCGGGGATCACCCGCTCGGTGAACAACACCAGCTCGACGTGCGAGAACCGGTCCATCAGGAAACGCCGCACCGCGCCCGCGTAGTTGACGGTCAGCAGTTCGGCCGGCAACACCAGCGCCAGCCGGCCGCCTGTTCGCAGATGCAGCGCCGCATGGACGGTGAACGCCGCCCACGACGACGCGAGATTGGTCAACCGCACCCCGCCGCGCAGCGCCGCCCGCTGGGCATTCGCCCGGTCGGCCCCGGAAAAGTCCTGGTAACGCACGTAGGGAGGGTTGCCGACGACGGCGTTGTAGCGGCCGAACTCGTTGTGGGCGAAGAAGTCCCCGGTGTGGATGCGGGCGTCGACACCGTCGGCGGCGAGGGTGCGGGCTGCCCGCTGCGCCGACGCCGCGTGCAGTTCGACACCCACCAGTCGGCCGTCCTTGCCGACGTGGCGTGCGGCCGCGTGCAGGAACACGGCCTCACCGCACGAGGGTTCGAGAACCGCATCGGAGGCGTCGCGAACCGCCCAGTCGACCAAGAACCCGGCGACCGGCGCGGGCGTGAAGAACGCGCCGCGGGCCTTGCGCAGGATCGAGGTGTCGCCGGTGAGCATGGGATCAATCCTGCCCGATGGTTACGACATCTCCCGGGCGCGATGCATCCGCGCGTGGCGCGGCTCGGGTATGTCGTCCTGAACACATTCCATTTCCGGATGTCGGCGGGATCGTGCTGCACGAACAAACCCGCAGGTGGCTTGGGTTGCGCTACCCTGTCTGTCGGCCTTCTGATACAACTAGAACAGGTTCTAATTGTGATGAGGAGGGCGTTCGTGGACTTCGCGCTCGATGCCACCGCGTGTGCGGTGCGCGATGTGGCGGCCGACGTGCTGTCGCGGCACGAGGCCGAGTGGTCGGCCACCTTCGGCAAGCCGACGTTCGGCAAACAGGCCGACG
>NZ_JAGQTN010000082.1 GCF_020438995.1 Gordonia sp. (in: high G+C Gram-positive bacteria) | reverse complement strand
GGAAACAGGTCCGGGCATTCCCATTCACCGCCGACGGCACCGGCCGGCCCGAATGACGACAGAAACTCCCAGGTCAGCAGGTCGTCGGAACGGTAGAGCACCACCTGACGGTCGATCGCCTCCACGGCGACCATCACCCAGTAGGACTCGTCCTGACCCTGCCATCGGATGATCTTCGGGTCACGGAAGTTGTCCGATCCGCGATCGAGGACCGGATTGCCGCCGTACTTGGTCCAGGTCAGACCCTCATCGGTGCTGTACGCGACGGACTGGACCTGCCTGCCCGTAATGGTGGACATCGAGGTGTAGAGCGCGACGAACGCGGGGACTTCCGGGTTACCGAACCCGGTTGTCCCCGCCTCGTCGACGACCACCGATCCCGAGTACACCTGCTCCCCGTCGTCGAACGCGATGGCCACCGGATGGTCCTCCCAGGTGACCAGGTCGACGCTCGATGCGTGCCCCCAACTGAGGTTCGTATGGTCGACGCCGAGCGGGTTGTACTGGAAGTACAGGTGATAGCGGCCGTTGTGGTGGATCAATCCGTTCGGATCGTTCACCCAATTGCGGGGCGGCGCGTAGTGCAGGCTGTTCATGAATCCGTATCTGTGCAGCGGGGGAGTCGGATCGACCGGCATCCACGATACGTAGCGGGATCGGGTGATGCGCCGCACGCTACTCGACAGCGACTTTCGTGTCGTCGCGAGGTGTGTCATCGTCACTTCTGGTGTCCTTGTGTGCCGTATCGCGGATGAACGGATCGCCGAGGACGTCCTGGTCGTCGTGCTTGAGCGCGAAGTACGCCCATAGTCCGGCTACGAACACCACGCCGGAGATCACGAAGAAGGTGGGCTGATATCCGATGTGGTCGCGCAGACGGCCGAACGCGGGCGCGAGGACGACATTGCCGATCTGTGCAGACACCTCGAAACCCACGAGATAGAGGGTTGCGGAGAGTTTCGACGGGAAATGAACGGTGATGTAACGAAAGATGCCCAGGATGAACAACGGAACCTCGATGGCGTGGAACATCTTCACCACCGACACCAGGACCGGGTCGCTGAACACCGCGGAGCCGAAGATCCGCAGACCCATCACCGCCACGCCCATCAGCAGGATGTTGCGGACACCGACCTTACGCATCAGGATCGGGACAAGCATCATCATTCCGCCTTCGATGAACACCTGGACCGAGTTGAGAACACCGTAGGTCCGTTCACCGGTGTCCTTGTCGGCGAACAATCCGGTGTAGAAGTCGGGAAACATCTGCTGGTCGTAGAGGTTGTAGAAGGTCCAGCTGAAGATCACGAAGATGATGATCTGCCACAGCGCCGGCATTCTCAGCACGCCGGCGATCTCCTGGAAACTGGGTGTCGACGGAGTATCGGTGTGACCGGGAGCGGTAGGTACATTGGTTGTGCGCCAAAAGATCTGGACCAGAAGGCACACGATGCCGAGGACCGATCCGCCGACGAAGTTGATCATCGGGTTGACGGTGAACATGAATCCGGCGATCAGTGCCGCAACCGCGTACCCGAGTGAGCCCCAGCCGCGGGCCTGTCCGTATTCGAATCCGTAGGTTCGGCTCATGCGTTCGGAGAACGCTTCGAGAAGTCCTGCCGCGGCGGTGAATCCGACCGGCAGAAACAGCATTCCCGCGACGACGCCGAGGGTGAATGCGTGCTCAAGCAGCGGTTTGTACACGAAAATCACGAATGGTGCCAGACACGCCATTCCTATCGACGCGACGATCATCAGGTGCCGCTTGAGCGCGAGCCGGTCCTGGATCGTGCCGTAGAGGAACATCACGACCAGGGTGGCCATGGAGTTGGCCGAGTACAGGGTGCCGACCTGCGAGCCGTTGAGGCCCAGGCCGGTGTCGTCGTCGGTGAGCCAGATCTGGAAGAACGACCACCAGATGCCCCACGACGCGAAGAACAGCATCAGCGTCGCGGAGCTTTGTAAGTAGGCGCCGTTTCGGAACAACTGGGTGTTGATGGGCACGAGCAGGACCTCCGTTGGTCTCAGGGCACGTCGATCGGCGCATCGCCCCGTCCCGATCTGGTGAACCGTTTTATCATCGGTGCTGAATCGATTTAGCAGGTCGAAAATAGCGCAGTGATCCACATCACGTCAAGGTCGGCGTGTGGGTTATGGTGCAGGAGGGATGGCGGTCGGCGCGATCGGGCGGTGTGGCAGATTTCGTAGCCGGAGCAGGGAATGGGCCGGAGCAGGAAATGGGCCGCAGCAGGGAGTGGGCAGGAGCAGGGATGGGTAAACGCAGTACCGGACGTCCGACCCTCGCCGACGTGGCACAGCGGGCTGGGATGTCCAAGGCTGCGGTGAGTATGGTCCTCAACGATCGGCCCGGTTCGCGGGTGTCGGCCGACGCGGCGCGACGTATCAGGGAGGCTGCGGCCGCACTCGACTACCGCCCCAACCCCGCCGCACAGAGCCTGCGCCGCGGTACCACTCAAACGATCGGATTCATCTCCGACGAGGTGACCATCACCCGGTACGCGTCGGGAATGATCCGCGGAGTGCTCGACGCCGCCCGCGCCAACGGTCACATCGTGCTGATGTCCGAGACCGGCGACCAGCACGACATCGCCAGTGCCGCAAGAGCAATGACCGACCGGCGCGTCGACGGCCTGCTCATCGGCCTGATGGCGGCGCGCTTGATCGATGCCCCCGACGTGCCACCCGGCCTGCCGGTGGTGATCCTCAACGGTATGTCGTCACAAGGACATCCGTGTGTCCTGCCCGACGAGTCGGCCGCCGGCGAGGCCGTCGCCCGGTACCTCCTCGATCGCGGTCACCGATCCATCGGCATCATCGGTGACCTGCCCGAGATCGCGAGCGACCCACGCCGTTCGGTGACCATCGCCGACAGATTCGCCGGCATCCGGAGGGCCCTCGCCGATGCGGACGTCGACGCACGGTGCGTAGAACTCGACGCGTGGGGACCCCAGATCGGCTATGACCACACTCATGAGCTACTTGACGCCCACCCCACGATCACTGCTCTCATCGCCGGCAACGACAGCGTCGCATTCGGCATCTACCAGGCGCTCGCCGAACGCAACCTCAAGGTGGCGCAGGATATTTCGGTCATCTCCTTCGACGACGAAGAATTCGCCGCCATCCAGCGTCCCGGTCTGACCACCGCCCGCCTGCCCTACGAAGACATGGCCACCTGCGGCGTCGACATGCTCCTCGGCCGCAGGGAGCCAGAGCACCTACGACTGCCGATGCCCTTGATCCAACGGGCATCGGTGGCCGATGTGTCATGAGATCTGCCTGATTCGAGAGTGACAATCATCCCGGTCGGTGCCGCGGCTCGTGCACGGACCCAACTCCCGGTACTAGCGATACCCTGGAACCCATGACCGCAGTGCTCCGTCACGACGACGCCGACGACGAGTTCGCGCCGAGCGCAGAAATATTGCCAAAACCGCAGGTTGCAGATCTCCCCACCGGCGCCTGAGGTCCGATCGACGCGAGTTGGGACGCTACGCCACAAACCGTGCGCCTGGTTCCGGGCCAGGTCGGCGGATGATCTCGCATAAAACTGTATTGCAGTTTACTGATAACCGCAGTACAGTACCCAACGCAAGTAGAGGGGACTGACATCATGAGTACTCGTCGCCGTACCGATGCGGAATACGCTGAACTGCAAGCCGACATCGAGGCTGGTGCCTGGCTGCCCGTCAGTGAGCCTGTTGCCGGAACCGGCGCCCAGGTCGTTCTCAAAGGCGGCCGGCCGGCCGGCCGGAAGCTTCCGAGCGGGAACACCCCGACTACTTCCGTTCGGCTGCCCGTCGACATCAAGGCGCGGCTCGATGATCGGGCAGCAGCTGAAGACGTCAAACCCGCCGAGATCATCCGCAGGGCGCTCGTGGAGTACCTTGACCGGCATCCCGCCTGACACTGCCATCTCCTGGAACGGTCAATATGGTGGCGCCGACATCGCCGCTTCCCCTGTTCGCACGCTCCGCGCCGAACATTCCACCGCTCCTCGCCTGCCCGCGAGGCCGGACCGACGCGAGTTGGGACGCTGTGCCGCAAACCTTGCGCGTAATTCCGGTTTCCGGAGCTAATCGCAAAATTCAGTGTTGCTCACCGATGGGCCGTTTCCCACCGCCCTGCCATTTCCGTCTGCGTAGAAATCTACTAATCGAATACGTGAGCAGTGGACACATGAGATGAACCTGAATTGACCTGTGTGCCGGGTCATGTGGTGACGATGAAGATGGCCCGGGTGGCGATGTCGCCGAGGTCAACGGTAGTGGCGTTGTCGATGGCGACTGAGATTGTGCCGGCGAAGGGGCGCTTTTCGCGGATGGTGAGGATTGAGTCCAACGCGACGCCGACTTCGTCGAAGTAGCGGAGCATGTTGGGGTCGTCGTCGGAAATGCGGGCGACGCGGCCGGATTGGCCGGTGTCGAGGTCTGAGAGGAGACAGGCGTCGGGGGTGGGGACCGAGCCGTCTGTGCGGGGGATCGGGTCGCCGTGCGGATCACGTTCGGGGAAGCCGAGTTTCGCGTCGAGGCGGGCCAGCATGCGGTCGGAGACGGCGTGTTCGAGGATTTCGGCTTCGTCGTGGACCTCGTCCCAGCCGTAGCCGAGTTCGCGGACGAGGAAGGTTTCGAGGAGGCGGTGGCGGCGGACCATGTGGATGGCGGCGGTGCGGCCCTCGTCGGTGAGGGTGACCGCGCCGTATTTCGCGTGCGACACCAGGCCTTGTTCGGCGAGTTTGCGGATGGCCTCCGATGCCGTGGATGCCGACACGCCCAGGGATTCGGCGAGCATTTTGGTGGTGACCTTCACCTCGGCCCACTCCTGGCTGGTCCAGATCACCTTCAGATAGTCCTGCGTCACCGACGACAGGTCGGTGACCGCGCGCCCGGAACCGGGGCCGGCGGGCCGCGCCGAACGGGCACGCGAGTTGGGCATACCTCACTGTAAGCCATACGGTTCCGATCCTCTCGCAACCCGAAGCCGCCCCGGGGCAGACATTCACCTGACCGTCACCGGCGTGTGCGGGTGTCCGCGGTGGTTGCCGTGGGCGGGCGGTCGTAGGCTTGTGCGCGTGTTGCGTTGGAGAGGCTTGGAAGACATCCCCGCCGACTGGGGTCGCTGCGTGGTCACCATCGGCGTGTTCGACGGCGTCCACCGGGGGCACGCCCAGCTCATCAACTCGGCGACGGCCGCGGCCAAGGACCGCGGGATCCCGTCGGTGCTGATGACGTTCGACCCGCACCCCACCG
>NZ_JAGQTN010000081.1 GCF_020438995.1 Gordonia sp. (in: high G+C Gram-positive bacteria) | reverse complement strand
GTGTCGATCAGGTGGATGACGTAGTCCTCGTCACCGACCTTCCACGGCAGCCGAACGTTCTGCGCCTTGATGGTGATGCCACGCTCGCGTTCGATATCCATCCGGTCGAGGTACTGCGCGCGCATCGCACGCTCCTCCACCACGCCGGTGAGCTGCAGCATCCGGTCGGCCAGCGTCGACTTTCCGTGATCGATGTGGGCGATGATGCAGAAGTTCCGGATCCGCGATGGGTCGGTGAAGGTGGTGTCGGCGAAGTTGGGAATCTCTACTGCTCCTTCAGCGGGTGCCTCGACTGGCACAGGTCACCGTCCAGTTTCCCACACCCGGTCGATAGGGTCGCCGCATGACCGAACCCGCACCCGTCCCACCACCACCGGACGAGCGTCACCGGCCGACGGCCCGCCAACCGGAGACTCCGCGATTTGTGTCGTATGGCGCGACAAGTCGCGGAGTCTGCGGTTAGGCAGTTAGGGCTTGGCGGATGCAGTCAGTGACGTACTCGGGGCGGTCGGTGAGGTCGGCCCAGGTGAAGTTGATCACTGTCCAGCCGGCGGTGATCAGTGCGTTGCGGCGGGTCCTGTCGCGTTGAAAGGCGCGCGCTCCGCCGTGACTGGCGAAGCCGTCGATCTCGACGGCGAGCATCTTCTCCGGAAACGCAACGTCGACGTAGTATCCGGCGGTCGGATAGTTCGCGACCCAGCCACGAATCCGCGCCCGACGCAACAACGTAGCCATTACACGTTCGGCCGCCGACCGCGCACCGTCTCCGACACCTTCCAAAAGGCGAACCATCTCCGGGTGGCCCGATCTCCCGCGACGACGCCCGGCAGCCGCGTGCAATTGCGCGATCGACACCCGATGCAGTAGGAGCGCGTTGTCCACCACCTCGGCACCGCCTTCTACAGCCCCTTCCAGCGCCGACAGCGGAACCCCGATGACCGGCAGACCTACCCGGGTAACGACGTCGGCGTCCTCCAGATCCCGGTATCGCAGCCGCACCGACTTCCGGACCGCCAGCACATTCTTGCTGGGCGGAACGGTCACGGTGATGATCCTCGGCGCCTGGTCGGCCAGCCCGTGCCAATACGCCGCACCGAGGCCCGACAGGACCGCGGACTCACCCAGAATCAACGTCTCGACCCGAAGTCGGGTTCGCGCGGTCTGCGGATGGTCGGCGATGCTGTACACCCCATTACCGTGGCTGCGCCACTCGCCCGCCCTGACCCGCCGATACACCGACGACCGTGACATCCCGGCGTCAAGCGCTGCGTCGATCGTGACGACTCCGTCGTGCTCAAGAGCAAGCTTGCGTAACACGGCGGGCATCTGCACGCGAATCAGACGCACCAACCGGCCCAAAGGTTCCATTTCGCCCGAAAACTCCGCGTTTTGTAGCGCGAGGCGACACAAAACGCGGAGTTTCCGATGGCTTACCGTGAGCACATGACTGTGGTGGCGGATGTGGTGCGGCCCGACGGGGTGGCGCGCGGGGTGGTGGTACTCGCGCATGGGGCGGGCGGGAATCGGGACGCGGCGATCCTGCGCGGTTACGCCGACGCGCTGTGCGCGCGGGGGCTGGTTGTCGCGCGGATCGATCTGCCGTACCGGCAGGAGCGGCCGAAGGGGCCGCCGAGTCCGTCTAAGGCGGCAGCCGACCGGGACGGGATCCGGGAAGCGTGCGAGCTGTTCCGCGACGAATCCGAGGGACCGTTGATCGTCGGCGGGCATTCGTATGGCGGCAGGCAGGCGTCGATGCTGGTGGCCGAGGATTCCGAGGTCGCCGACGGGCTGCTGCTGTCGTCGTATCCGCTGCATCCGCCCGGTAGGCCCGAACGGATGCGCACCGAACATCTGCCGGAGATCGCGGTGCCGACGCTGATCGTGCACGGCACCCGTGACCCCTTCGCCACCAGCGACGAAGTCGCCGACGCCATCGGCCTGTTCACCGCCCCGGTACAGGTGGTCGAGGTCGTCGCACCCCACGACCTGAAACCGGACAAGACCGGTGTCGCCGAACTCACCGCCGACGCCGTCGATGAATTTCTCCTCAACCGGAAGGACCGCTACGGCTGACGCTGACCGGATCCTCAGGCGAGGCGGGTGATCTCGACGACCACGTCGAGGTCTGTGGCGCCGCCGCCTGTGTACACACCACGCAGCGGTGACACGTCGGCGTAGTCCCGGCCCACTCCCACCGATACGTGGCGTTCGGTGATCGGGGTGTCGTTGGTGGGGTCGAAGCCCCACCAGCCGCCCGTCCATGCCTCGATCCAGGCGTGACTCTGTCCCGCGACCGTCTTGTCGATCGGCGCCTTGGGGTCCGGGTGCAGATAGCCCGACACATAGCGCGCCGGGATGCCGAGCGACCGCAGCATCAGCAGGGTGAGGTGTGCGTAGTCCTGGCAGACGCCTTTGCGTTCGTTCCAGGCGTCGACGGCGGTGGTGTGCACGCCGGTGGTTCCGGGAACGTACTCCATCTCGCCGTACACGTACTTGCAGATCGCCTCGACCGCTTCCTCCGGCGTCTTGCCTCTGGCCAGACGCTTGGCCGCCGCCGCCAGGCTCCGGTTCTTGGGCACATACGCGGTGTTGGTGAGCATCTCGTCGTAGCGGTCCACGATGTGTTCGGCGTGCAGGTCGTCCCACGACGCCTGCTTCTCGGGGCGCTCACTCGCCTCGGTCTCCACTACCGACAGACCCGACACCTCCAACTCGTTGTGTGGGGCGTGCAGATCGAATGCCGTCACCGCCGATCCCCAGTAGTCGGTGTACCGGTACGCACGCGAGGCGGGCACCGTTTCCACGCGATTGACGATGACGTTCTGCCTGTGGTCGCTCCGCGGCGTCAGACGGGCCTCGTTGTACGACGAGGTCACCGGACTCTTGTAGGCGAAGCCCGTCGAATGGACCACTCGCAGACGCCAACTCACAGTTCACTCTCCTCGATAGCGAGTACTTCGCCGTCACTCACCCGAGCGTCGGCCCACGCGACATACGGTGACACGTGGAAGTATTGATTCGTCACGGCCTCGTTGACGGCGCGACAGGTGTCCTGCAGATCCAGCAGCCGCTCCTCGAGTCCGTCGAGCAGGTCGCCCGAGTCCAGGAACTCCAGCGAACTCCGCGCCCGCCCCAGAAGCAACAACGCCTGGGCCTGCGCACCGACGCGACTGGGGCCCTTCCCCAGTTCGGACAGATTGCGTTCGGCCACACACAGCGCATGGAACACCGATCGTGGGAAAAGCCGGTCCAGCAACATGAATTCGAGTACCTTCTCGGCGTCGATCACGCCTCGGTAGGTACGCAGGTACGTGTCGTGGGCTCCCGCGGACACCAGCACGCTCACCCATTGTGGTGACGTGGCGCGCTCGCCGGCGCGCGAAAGCACCATGCGGATGGTCATGTCGACGCGTTCGATGGACCGTCCGAGCAGCAGGTAGCGATACCCGTCGTCGTGGCTGAGAGTGGCGTCGGCCAGTCCGGAGAACATTGCCCCACGGTTCTTCACATACGAAAGAAACTCGTGCGGACCGAGTGTGCGGGCCCGTTCCTCGGCATCGACGAGCCCGTTGTAGGTGGTATTCAGGCACTCCCACATCTCGGACGATGTGACTTCTCGTGCGCCACGGGCGTTCTCACGCGCGGCATGAATCAGGTCGACGATCGACCCGAACGAATCCTGGTCGTAGGCAACACGTTCGGTGAGGGTGAACACGTCCGCGGGCACGTTCGGATCGGGGGCCTGCAATCCGAGCACCTGGATCACCCGCCGGGCCGAACGGTCGACGTCGACGGTGGAATCCTCCAGGATCTGATGGATCGCGACGTCGAGGATGCGTGCCATGTCATCGGCGCGTTCGACGTATCTGCCGATCCAATACAGGGATTCGGCATTTCTGGCCAGCATCATTGCCCGCCGCCTTCCTGTCCTGTGCGGACCTGTGCGGGTGCCGCGATCGGCCCTTGTTGTTGTTGCTGCTGGGTCTGCGTGTGGATGGGCTCGGGTGCGCTTTCCGCCGGCCGCGCCGCGACCCGGCTCGAGACCACCTTGGCACCGGCGAGTTCGCGCTCACCCCCGGAGCCACGGGCGGCCAGCACCCAGGTGTCCTTGGAGCCGCCTCCCTGGCTGGAGTTGACCACCAACGAACCCTCGGGCAGCGCCACGCGCGTCAGGCCACCGGGGAGCACCCATACCGATTCGCCGTCGTTGACGGCGAACGGGCGCAAATCGACATGCCGCGGCCGCATCCGTTCACCGATCTTGGTGGGGACCGTCGACAACTGCACGACCGGTTGCGCGATCCAGCCGCGCGGATCATTGCGGACCTTCTTCGCCAGTACGTCGAGTTCGGCCTTCGTCGCATCCGGGCCGAACACGATCCCGTAACCGCCCGATCCCTCAACTGGTTTGACGACGAGCTCGTCGATACGGTCGAGAACCTCTTCGCACTCGTCCGGAAGCCAGCACCGCAGGGTGTCGACGTTCTTGAGCGACGGCTTCTCGCCCAGGTAGTACTGGATGATCTCGGGCACATAGGTGTAGATGAGTTTGTCGTCACCGACGCCGTTGCCCACCGCACTCGAGATGACCACGTTGCCGGCGCGGGCGGCGTTGAGCAGGCCGGCCACCCCCAGCATCGAGTCAGGGCGGAATTGCATCGGGTCGAGGAAGTCGTCGTCGATGCGGCGATAGATGACATCTACCCGCTGCTCACCCTCGGTGGTGCGCATGTACACGACGTTGTCGCGGCAGAACAGGTCACGGCCCTCGACGAGTTCGACGCCCATCAGCCGAGCCAGCAGCGAATGTTCGAAGTACGCCGAATTGGCCACGCCCGGAGTGAGAACCACGATGTTGGGGTCGGCCTCGTTGAACGCCGCCGACGCCCGCAGCGCGCGCAGCAGATGGCTCGGATAGTCGCCGACCGCCCGCACCCTGTGCGAGGCGAACAGGTCCGGAAACACCCGCGCCATGGTGCGCCGGTTCTCGATCACATACGACACACCCGACGGCGAGCGCAGGTTGTCCTCCAGCACCCGGAACTCGCCGTTCTCGTCGCGAATGAGGTCGATACCGGCGACGTGGATGCGAACCCCGTTGGGCGGGCGGATATTTGCCGCCTGCCGGTGAAAGTGCTCACACGAGTGGACAAGTCGTTTGGGCAGCACCCCATCGCGCAGGATCTCCTGCGTGCCGTACACATCATCGAGGAACAATTCGAGCGCTTGCACACGCTGGGCGATGCCGCCCTCGAGTTTGGTCCATTCGGCTGCCGAGATGACGCGCGGCAGAACGTCGAGTGGGAACGGCCGTTCCTTTCCCGACAGCGAGAACGTCACGCCCTGGTCGATGAATGCCCTTCCGAGAGCATCGATCCGGGCGTCGAGGTCTTCGCGACTGGATTCTGCCAACGCCTTGAAGATGCCGCGGTATGCCGGGCGTACCTCACCGCCGGCGTCGAACATCTCGTCGTAGGGCTTTCCGAACGACGGCGCGCCGGTGTAGCCGCCGAAGAACGTGCTCTCGATCTCGCGTGGCTGGGTGGTCGCGGGCTTCGAGCGTTTGGCCGGGGTTCTGGGTTTTGTTGCCTTGGCCGAGGCTGTTGCGGGCTTGGGCTGGGCAGCCTTGGCGGGGGTACGCTTGGCGGCCTTCGTTGTCGACGCGGCACTCATAACTTGACATGGTGCTACAAAAACCCGAACTCGGCAGGACTGTTGAGCGACTGACCCGCGAGAGGACGCCCCGGGACACCAGATTTTGCCGCGCTACCGCAGTTTTCGCCGAACGCCCAACGCCCGGCGCCGTACGCGGCGCACCACATTCGCCGTTCGTGTCTGCCAGTGCTGGCGGGTCTTCGGCAGGGCTGCCGACTGGACGAGAGCGGCCACCGTGCCCAACGCGACGTCGAGCACCTCGGCGTCGGTCAGCGCCTCGGTTCGTTCGTCCGTCGGGTCGACTGCAAGATCGTCGAGATCGCCGACCACCCGGTAGCCGGCTGCCGCGATGTCGGCGATCATCGCGTGGCTGTGTTCGGCCGCCCACCGCAGATGTTCGCCCGACAGCCGCTGTGCACGGCCCTCGCGTTCGGCGAACAGGATTTCGCCGATGACCTGCCCCTTCATCACCCGCTCGTACCGCCGCCACTCGATGTCGTCGGGTTGCAGCCGGGTGTTGAGTCTCCGCACGAATTCGGTCTGCGCCGCCGAGAGCGACGAGTTCAGGTCGGGCACCGGAATGGTCAGCGCAGCCGGGTCGACGCCGATGACCGACAGGAAACGGTTCCAGAGGTCGTCTCCGGTGCGGGTCTTCGGCACCGTGATCACGTGCACCCGTTCGGCACCGACGAACGGTGCCCAGGTGCGCAGGATTCGTACATAGTCCTGGAATTCCCAAAAGGGTTCCTCGCGGCCGGCAGCCATTTCGGAGGTTCCAGGTGCGTGGGCGAGCACGGAGTCGACAAATTCGCCGATGGTCGCGGTGCGCTGATTCTTGACGTTCTCCTGCCACACCGACGGCAGCTGCCGACCCAGATCGCGGACGGTCACCAGCACGTGCACCTCGTCGGCGAAGCTCAGATCGGACATGAGCTTCTCTACCTGCGTGGCCGTGGCGGTGGCGAACAGTTCGTGACTGACGAGCGAGCGCTGCGGCCACGCCTTCATCTGCGCCACCATTGTCGGCCACGCCGACGCGAACTCCGGGTCCACCCAGTCGAGGTAGCGGTCGGGCTGCAGGTGGGCGGCCGCGTGGAAGTGGTCGGCGATCTCATTGCCCGGATAGAGCAGGCCCGACGAGGAGAGCG
>NZ_JAGQTN010000080.1 GCF_020438995.1 Gordonia sp. (in: high G+C Gram-positive bacteria) | reverse complement strand
GTCGTCGTTGCCGTAGACGTCGTTTTATCGGGCGCAGACGTGGCGGAGGCCTGCTCGGGGGTCTGCTCGGGAGCGGGCTGGGGACCGTGCTTAGCTCTCTTGGCGGGTGCCGGAGCACCGGGGCGCGGCGTCGGCGGGCCGGGCCGGGGGTGGCTCGACCGCCGGACCTGCGACGACGTGGGCCGTGCGACACCGGCGGCGCGGGCCGACCGCAGCACCGATGTCGGCGCCTCGGCGACGACGAGACCGGCGCTGCGCATGACGCGGGCACCGGGTGCGCCGTCGCGCAACTGGTCGGGTTCGTCGTCGAGGATCGTCTCGCCCAGCCCGATCTTGCGCTGCACCGTCTGCATCCAGCGCGGAGCCCACCAACAGTCGTCGCCGAGCAGCTTCATCGTCGCCGGTACCAGCAGCATGCGGATCACGGTCGCGTCGAGGATGAGCGCGGCGATCATGCCGAACGCGATGTACTTCATCATCACGATCTCCGACAGCCCGAACGCACCGGTCACGACCACCAGGATCGCGGCGGCCGCGGTGATGATGCGGCCGGTGTGCGCGGTGCCCACCCGGACCGCCTCGGTGGTGCTGGCACCCTTCTGCCGGGCCTCGACCATGCGGGAGAGCAGGAATATCTCGTAGTCGGTGGACAGGCCGAAAATGATCGCGATGATCAGCACGAGCACCGCCGCGAACATCGGTCCCGGGGTGAAGTTCGCGATGTCGGAGCCGTGGCCGTCGACGAAGATCCACGTGAGGATGCCGAGGGTGGCGCCCAGACCGAGCGCGGTCATCAGCGCCGCCTTGATCGGCAGGATCAGCGATCCGAACGCCAGGAACATCAGCAGGCCGGTGATCAGCACCAGCAGCACCGTCATCAGCGGCAGCCTGCTCATCAGCGCATCCATCGAGTCCTGGGTGAGGGTGGGCGTTCCGGCCACCCACATCTGCAGACCCTTGGTGTCGATGGCCCGCAGATCCTTGATGGCCTCGGCGGCGGTGGTGCGGTCCACTAGACCGGCCGACATCTCCAGGACCGCCGGACCGTTCTCGCCGTACTGGCCGGTCTTGTCGCCCTCGGCGTTGAACTTCTTGGTGAAACCGGGGATCGCGTTGGCCTGGTCGGCGATCGAGCGCAGTTTGCCGGTGAGTTCCTGGTCGTTGGCGTCGTAGGCGATGACGAGCTTGATTTCCTCGGTCCGCTGCGCCGGGAACGCCTTGTCGAAACTCTCCTGCGCCTGTCGGGACTCATTGCCCGGCGGCAGATAGGACTCGCTGATGCCGCCGAACTTGATGCCCGCGAACGGCACGATCAACACCAGCAGGAGCAGTACCACCGGGACGGCGGTGGCGATCGGATGCCGCATCACCCGGCCGGCCAACTGCCCCCAGAAACCGTCCTCGATCTCGGCCTTGGTCTTGGTGCGGCGCAGGAACGGCAGGCTGAGCGCGTCGACACGAGGTCCCAGGATGGCCAGCGTGGCGGGCAGCACCGTGATCGACAGGAGTGCGGCCAGCGCCACCGACGCGATCGCGCCGTAGGCCACCGACTTGAGGAAGCCCTGCGGCATGATCAACAGACAGGCGAGTGCCGCGACGATGATCGTCGCCGAGAACACGACGGTCTGACCCGCGGTCATCACGGTTCTGCGGACCGCGGCCTCCGTCGAATAGCCTTCGGCGAGTTCCTCGCGGAACCGGCTGACGATGAACAGGCCGTAGTCGATGGCGATGCCCAGGCCGATCAGCGTGACCACCGACTGGGCGAAGATGTTCAGGTCGGTGGTCAGGGCCAGGATCTTCATGATGCCCAGCGAACCGGCGATGGTCAGGCCGCCGATGAGCACGGGCAGCACCGCCGCCACCGCACCACCGAACACGAAGAACAGCATGAGGGCGACCAGCGGGAGGGCGATGAGCTCGGCGCGGTGGATGTCCTCGTCCATGCCACGGGCCATCGCGCCGGCGATCGGTTGCAGACCGGCGGTCTCGAATCCGGTTCCGGGAAGGTCGAATCGTTCGGCGATGCCGGTGAATTCGTGTTCGACCTTCTTGAAGTTCTCCAGGATTTCGGTGTCGTTGTCACCCTTGATGCCGATGGAGATGAATGCCTGCGTGCGGTCCGCCGAGAAGAGTTGTTCCTCTTTCATTTTCTGGGCGGCTTGTGCGGCGGGCGTGGAACCGACCGGCTGGAACGGGTCGAAAATGCCCGGATCGTCGCGGCCGACGACGTCGGGATTCTCGTCGACGAGGGTATTGACGAACTTCTCGACCTTCGCCCCGAACGCCTTGTCGTCGACTCTGGTGCCCTTCGGGGGCGTGACCAGCACGATGACGTCGGATTTATGGTCGCGTCCGAATGCCGTGTCGGCGATCTCCGAACCCTTGACCGACTCGGACGTCGGGTCGAACCAGCCGCTCTGACTGAGGTGTTTGCCCAGGTCGAGGCCGAAAAGGCCGAGGCCACTCATCATCAGGATGAGTACGGCGATCACCGCATACCGCAGCCGGAAGACCATGGTGCCGATGGCTCCGAACACTCCCGGCTCCTTCCACGTGACGATCGGGTCTCAAAACATTGAGCGTACGTCTATCGGCACGATTGTTTCAGCACCGCCTGAGTTGTCGCTGAGTTGTGGCGGCCCGGAAACTAGCGCAACAGGGCGCGCAGCGGCCGGAACGGGGTGAGCCAGGCGCCCTCGTCGGGCAGCGAATCGAGACCGATTCGGGGCAGCGGTTCCCTGAATACGCCGTCGATATCCTCCAGATCGATGAATTCCAGGCCTTCGGAGGACAGCGCCCAGCTCGCGTGTTCGCGGAAGCCGACGACGGTGACCGGGATCCCCTCAGCGGCGAGCGCGAGAAGTGGCTCACGAAATGCCTGTCCGTCGGCGGATGCGACGACGACGCCGGCCAGTCCGGTGGTGGCGCGGCGCAGTTCGATGTGTGCGAGCATGTCCGCGTCGACGTCGCTGTCGTCGGTCAGTTTGGGCTTGGCGAACACCGCGAAACCGACATTGCGCAGGGCGTCGACCCAGGGCCGCACCACCTCGGCGCTGCCGGGGGCGATGTTGGTGAACACTGTGGCCTCGGGCTCCGGCGTGATGCCCGAGGTGCCGGCGATGGCGTCGGTGCGGCGCAGCAGCCAGCGGCCCAGGGCGTCGAACCGGGGCCGGTAGGCGGCGGTGGGGCGGCCGCCGATAATCGCGCCGAGCCCCATGTCCATGTTGGGTGCGTCCCAGACCAGCAGCATCCGCGGCGCCGCGACCTGACCGGAGATGGCGTCACCGAAACGTCGTGGCCCGTCGGCGGCGCGGCCGTGGGATGCGGCGGTTTCGTGGTCCGGCGAGTCGTGATCAGCCATGTGCGCGAGGTTCCTGATTCTTTGCCGGTCTCACCCGTCCTGGAGCGGCCGGGTGTAGACGAACTCGTTGATCCTGCGTCCGTCCCGTTCGGCGCGGCCCTCGAACTTGGTGGTCGGCCGGGTCAGGGACAGCGGGGACTCGGTGGTCAGCGGTATGACGTGCGGCCGGTCACGATCCTGGGTCGCGAGAATCTCGGCGATCCACACCGCGTAGTCGGCGTGGTCGGTCGCGATGTGCAGGATGCCACCGGGCCGCAGCCGGTCGGCTATCAACTCGATAGTGCCCGATTGCAGGAACCGGCGCTTGTGATGGCGGGATTTCGGCCACGGATCGGGGAAGAACACCCGCACCCCGTCGAGCGTCCCGGGTGCGATGAGTTCGGTGAGCACCACCATCGCGTCGCCGCGGATCAGCCGGACGTTGGTGAGTCCGCCCCGGTCGATCAGCCCGAGCAACTGCGCCAGACCCGGTTTGTAGACCTCGACGGCGATCACGTCGACGCCGGGTTCGTCGGCGGCCATCGCGGCCGTGGACACGCCGGTGCCGCTGCCCACCTCCACGACCTTGGGCGCATCGCGGCCGAACAACGCGGTCAGGTCCAGTTGCGGCTGCGGGATGCGGTTGCGGCCGATCTCCAGATCCTGGCCGAGTTTCGGCCACAGTTCGTCCCAGTTGCGTTCCTGACCGGCCGTCAGGGTGCCGCGCCGGAAACGGAAACTCGTCACCCGCGGGAACAGGCGGCTGCGGTCGACGTCGTCGCTCGACGACACCTCGGCGGAAGGCGTCTGCGACGGGGTGTCGGGGTCGGGCTGGGGTTCGGGGTGCTGCTCGCTCACCCGGTTATCGTGCCAAGTTATCCACAGATGCGCCCGAGGGGGTGCCGCGGGGCGCCGGATGCGGGCTACATTCGACACCCAGAGTGGCAGAAACGGCGGTGCCGGTGTGCGTCTGACCACCGTTGGGGACACGATCGGGGGATTCGTTGGGTTCGGGGGATTGGTTGCGTGAGGATGTGTCTGCCGAGCATCGCCGGCGGGCTCGTCCCCGGTCTGCCGGGCCGGACCGTGCCGTGCATCCGGCGCTCGCCGATGCCGTGCGCGAGAGCCGGCGGCCCGTGTCGGTCGCGGTCACCGGACGTCCGGGGACAGGGCGTTCGACGATGGTGCGGGCCTTGCGGCGCCGCCTGTCGATCGATTCGCGGGTACTGCCGGAGGTGGCCGTCGACGCATCTGTGTCCGGGCCGGGCATGTCGGGACCGGATCTGTGGTGTCACGTGCTGTCGGGGCCGCCGCGTGCGGCCGACCGGCGGGTCGTCGATGCCTTGCCGGTCGATCGCATCGTCGTGGTGCTGACCAAGGCGGACGTGTACGGACCCGTCCCCGACCCGGGACCGGTGCCGGTGTTCGCACCCGATGCCGTCGTGACGGCGGCGCGCTGTGCCCGTGAACTGGACCGTCCGGTGCATCCGGTGTCGGCGCTGTGGGCGGTCGCCGATCCGGGCCGGCCTCAGCTGGAACTGCTGGCGGCGCTGGCCGCCGCGGGTGAGACCGTTCCGGAACTTGCGGGTCACTTCACCACCCCAACAGGTGTGAGAGACATCGGCCCGGGAGATGAGGAGAAGCTGCGGATCGGCCTGCTGCGGAGCATGGACCGCTGGGGTGTCGAGTTGGTGACGCGAGAACTGGCCGCCGGGCGGATCGGTCCCGACGTCGCGCAGATCGCGGGACTGTTGCACGCCGCGAGCGGACTGGGTGCGCTGGCTGGGGTGATCACCGCATGTGCGCCTGCCGTCGCCGCGGCCCGCGACCGTCGTCTGGGTGCTGTCGCAGAGCGGATCGCGGCCCGCGGTGACGAGCGGACCGCAGCTGAACTCCTCCTCGCGGGCCTGGGTCGGGCCCGGTGACCGCGACTCTGGATACGGAAACGATTGCGGAGATCCGTTCGGTGACCGGCCTGGACGTGTCGGAGCTGGCGACGCCGGGGCGGACCGGTACCGTCGCCGGAGTCGGCGGCACCGGAGTGTCGAGCCTCATCAGTGCGTGCACTCAGGTCGCACCGCACCTTGAGCTGCGGGAATGGCAGGACGGGTCAGACGCGGACCCGCATCCTGCGGTGGCGATCCTCGTTGTGGACCCGTCGGCGGCGGTGGGCGAGGAAGAGGTGGCACTGCTCGCCGCGCTGCGCCGGGAGGCCGGTGTGGTGGCGGTGGTGTGCAACAAGATCGACGTCTATTGGGATTGGCCCATGATGCTGCGCCGGATCCGGTCCGTTCTCGATCCGGCAGGGCGGTTGCCGCTGTTCGGGGTGGCCGCCACCGCCGGCGGCACGGGGATCGCCGCGCTGACCGAATGGCTGACGACGGTGACATCGGCACCCGCCGGGACGCGCTACAGGCTTCGGCAGTCGGGCGTTGCGCTGGCGGCGGTAGACGCTGCCGGTACCCCGCCGCCCGACGAATCCGTTCGGCTGCGAGACCTCGGCGAACAACGGCGCCGGACGGTGGCGGGCCGCGATCGCGGGCGGGCCGAACGGTATGCGGCGGCCCGGATCGAGTTCGCGTCGGCACGAGCCGAGGTGATCGAGGAACTCGGCGCGACAGTGCGGTCCCTG
>NZ_JAGQTN010000079.1 GCF_020438995.1 Gordonia sp. (in: high G+C Gram-positive bacteria) | reverse complement strand
GTGATGGGCAAGGGTATCGCGCTGCAGTTCCGCAAGGCATACCCCGAGATGTTCAAGGCATACGAGAAGGCATGCAAGGACGATGCCGTCTCACTCGGCCGCATGCATGTGTGGGAGACCGGGATGCTGGACGGTCCCCGGTTCATCATCAACTTCCCAACCAAGGGGCATTGGCGTGCCCAGTCGCACCTTGACGACATCAAGACTGGTCTCACCGACCTGGTCCGGGTAATCCGCGACCGAGGAATCACGTCGATAGCGGTACCGCCCCTGGGTTGCGGCAACGGCGGCCTGGACTGGGCCGATGTGCGTCCTCTGATCGTCGATGCGTTCGCCGATCTAGCGGAAGTCGAAGTCCGTCTCTACCCGCCGGCAGATGCTCCTGCAGCCACAGAGATGCGTAACGCGACGAAAGCACCGAATATGACCGTAGGCCGTGCGGCACTCGTCACGCTGCTCGACGGCTACTCACGTGTCGCTCTCGACGCAAGCCTCATCGAGGTCCAGAAACTGATGTACTTCCTTCAGCTCGAAGGCCAACCATTGAAGCTCAACTACGTCAAGAACCTCTACGGGCCGTACGCCGACAACCTCCGCCATGTCCTCAGCCATATCGACGGCCATTTCATCAGCGGTTACGGCGACGGCAACACTCCGGTGAGGGAGGCTGAACCAATCCATGTGCTTCCCGGGGCAGTCCAGCAGGCACAAGCTGTGCTCGCCGAGCACCCGGACACACTCGCACGCATCGACAGGGTCTACGACATCATCGACGGTTTCGAGTCGATGTACAGTCTCGAGCTGCTGGCAACCGTGCATTGGGTGATGACCCACGACGACGCGGCCGCAAAGGATCCTGCCGCGGCGTTCGACCAGGTCCGCACGTGGAACAACCGCAAAGCACGAATGTTCACCAGTGATCACGTCACCACCGCGTGGACCGCCTTGCGCGACCGAGAGGTCGTCAGCGTTACCGACTAGCGGTTCCGATCCGTGCGCGGCGACCCTCCGATAGTGTGGTTGGCAACTGCCAACGTCATGCCGCAGTAGGAGAGGAACGTTCAACATGCCGTCTCTCCCCGTAGGCGTGCGTATCTCCGGTCTCGACTTCGACGACGAAGCCACTTACCAAGTGCTCGGCGAAAAGTTCCCCGATATGTTCATCGCAGGCGAGCAACCTCACGTCCTCATGATGTCGGTGTCCGACGCCGACCCGATCTCGGATGCAATCGAACGGGTACGGGCAGTGCAAGCCGAACTGCCGCAGCTTCGTGTGCACGGTGTCGATCGCGACCTCGTGGGGACTACCGATATCGCACACCGAGCGGGGGTAAGCCGTGAAGGCGCACGGAAATGGACTCAGGCCGAGGGGTTTCCGGTACCGTTTGCCCACATTCGCGCTTCCTCCATGCCGGTCTGGGTGTGGAGCGAGGTCGCACAGTGGTTGGAAACCGTTCGCAGCGTTACCGTCGACAACCCGCTACCCACTTTGGCGGCCCTATCCGAAATCGAGAGCCAGCTGGTACATAAATCTGGATTCAATAGTTCACCCGCAGGGTGATCGAATGGCATTCGCAGAGCAACCAGACCAAGCCGCAATCCGATGCAAGGAGCCGAACCACCTTGTCCGACAACGCAGACACCCTTGGCCCTACCCTGAACCGGCCCGCAGCCCCGGCCGTCGAGGCCGTCGGCCACCGCCTGGTTCACGACTGCCTGGGCGCGGGTGGTTCACTTCTCACACCTGGGATACCGGTGTGGACCGACCGGAATCTGACCGAGCTGCACGAGTACTTTGTCCAACGCCCGGATCTCAGTGCGAAATCCTTCTTCGAGAAGCTTGATGGACAGATAGGCAGCAGGTCTCACGGTGCGATCCAACTGTTCGCCGAGATCTTTATTCTGAACGTCCTACCGATCACGAATGTGAGCGGGCCGAAGAAGGTTGAGCAGACGAAGTCGATCCTCAGGATCGGTGGAGACTCCGTCGAACTCCCCGAGGATGTCCTGGACGCATTGATGTCGGGCGGCGTCTTCAACGGCGGCCAGGCGTTCACCACTCAGAAATGGAAGCAGATCAACTACCTGATTGAGCTGACCCGCGCGTTTCGGGAGCTGCCGGCGGAGGATGCAGCCGCTGTGTTGAGTGACCCGCTCACTTTCAGGGGTTTTGTCCGAACGATCAAGACCGGACAGGCCGCACAGCGTCAAGCACTGCTCTACCTGGCGTTTCCAGAGTTTTACCTTCCAGTCGTAAGCGCCACTCACCTGAAACTCATTCGCGACGCTTTCGCCGAGGAGTATCTCGGCCAAGAACCGACCGAAGATATCGACGTCGATCTCCACCATATCTACTCGAATATCATTGCTGCCGAAGGTAAGTCCGTCGACTTATATACGCCACCCTGGGCAGAAAAGTGGCAGCCATCGAAGTCTCAACCCGAACCGGACCCGGGCACGGCACACGCATGGCGAATCTACGGCTCCAATGTCGCAGGCACCGACATGGTGCCCGTCTGGCAGCAAAAGTCCTCGGTATCGCTTGCCGCGAAGTTCCTTCGTCCCGTGAATTCGGATATCAGCTTCGACAACCTGAAATCAATCGTCGACAAAGACTACTCAACAGTCAATTACACCGCCCGCAAGGAAAAGACCGAAGAGTTCTATTCGTTCCTCACCCAAATGAACCCCGGCGATCTGGTTGTCACCGTCAGCCAGGGCAAGGTCTACTTCGGCACCGTCACGGGCGACGCCACATACGCCGATGACAGCGCAGGGCGATCGAAACTGCGGCGGCCGGTTCACTGGTATGAAGAGTCCATCACCACCGCACAACTCCCACCCGAACTCTCGACTCGCCTCAATGAGAAAGGCGAAGTCCTCGACCTCACCGGGCAGATCGACACAATCCGAACACTCATCGACCTGCCACGACCGACACCAGCCGACTCCTCGCTGCACCTTCCCGACGCCGACGAGTACCTGGCCGAACAACTGAACGTCGACCAGGACTGGCTACAGGAATGTATCGACCTGATCCGCGACCGCCCCCAGCTCATCTTCTACGGCCCGCCCGGAACCGGAAAGACCTACATCGCAAAGACACTGGCCCGATATCTCGCCGGCGAAGACAAGGTCAAGATCGTGCAGTTCCATCCGGCTTACTCGTACGAGGATTTCTTCGAAGGATATCGGCCCGGGCAGCAGACCGGCGGCCAGGTCGGATTCGATCTCAGGAAGGGGCCCCTGCGGAGACTCGTCGACAGGGCCATCGAGAGCCCCCAGGCACCGTTCGTCCTCATCATCGATGAGATCAACCGCGGCAACCTCGCCAAGATCTTCGGTGAGCTGTACTTTCTGCTAGAGTATCGCAACGAGAGCATCGACCTCATGTACAGCACAGCCCCATTCACGTTGCCGCGCAACATCGTCATCATCGGCACCATGAACACCGCCGACCGATCCATCGCGCTGGTCGATGCGGCGATGCGCCGACGATTCTCGTTCGTCACATTGCACCCGTCCCAGGACCCGGCCAACGGGGTCCTGCGCAGTTGGCTCACCGCGACCGACCGCCCCACCGACGTCGCCGACCTCCTCGACGAGCTGAACGCACTCATCGAAGACGACGACTTCAAGATCGGGCCGTCGTACTTCATGCGTGAATCGGCCTTCACCGACACCGGGCTACAGCGGATCTGGCGCACATCAATCCTGCCGCTGCTCGAGGAACACCACTACGGTGACGGCATCAACATCGAACAGCGGTACGGACTGGACACCATCCGCAAGCGAGTAGCCGCCCACATCGATGCCCAAACGGAAAGCCTCGGCGATGCCACGATCACCGCTGACACTGACTGAAGGCGGATACGCCGAACGGCAACTCACCCCAGACGAGTACGTCGCGCTCCTCGGATCACCACTCGTCGACGTCACACCCACGCTCATCGAGGGAGTGTTCACGGTCCGCGCCGCAGCCAACAAGGTGGGCGCACTGGCCGTCGGGGATCTGCAGATCGTCGTCAGACCAAAGATCACCGACCTCAACCGGCTGATCTTCCTCCTCGGTTACGCGCAGAAGCCCGGTATCTGGCGAGACGATCCCGTACACCTGACCACCGAGGACGACCTGTTTCCCGCGCTCGCCGAAGCATTCTCCCGACTCGCCACTCACGCAACCGCCCAGGGTCTATTGCAGGGCTACCGAACTGTCACCGACAGCCTGCCTGTGCTCCGCGGCCGGGTTCTCGCCGGTGAGCAGACGACCCGCCACTATGGTTTCGCCGTACCGCTCGCCGTCGAATACGACGAGTTCACCACCGACATCGCCGAGAACCAGCTCCTGCTGGCCGCCACACTGCGCATGCTGCGCGTTGCCGGCATCACCACCACCGCCCGACGCCGCCTCCAGCGACTGCACCTCGCCTTCGCCGAGGTCACGCCCCCTTCTCGCGGTGTACCCACGCCCGCGTGGCGGCCCACCCGACTCAACGCGCGGTACGTCAACGCGCTACGCCTCGCCGAGGTAATCCTCGCCGCGCAATCGTTCGAACACCACGCCGGCGATCTCGCGGTCAGCGGCTACGTCTTCGACATGTGGAGAATCTTCGAGGACTTCGTCTGCACCGCGCTCGGCGAAGCGATGGCCAATCGAGGACAACGTACGGCCACCCAGCATCGGATCTATCTCGACATCGACGACAGGGTGGCGATGCGGCCCGATCTTCTCTGTTTCGACAGCACCCACAACGCCATCGCCGCCATCGACGCCAAGTACAAGGCCGAGAAGCCCGAAGGCTTCCCCGACGCCGACCTTTACCAAATGCTGGCGTACTGCACGGCCCTCGGTCTGTCACGCGGACACTTGATCTACGCCAAAGGCAACGAGCAGCCGACGGTACACACAGTTCGTCGCGCAGGCGTCACGATCCACTGCCACGCGCTCGACCTGTCGCTCACGCCACCTGAGTTACTCGGCCGCATCAACGGTTTGGCCGCATCGATCCTGATCACCCCAGCAGACAACTGACCGGGCCGCCACCTGCGGCCCACACCGCAGATTTCAGTACGCCAGGTCCGCCCAGTCGATGGCGATCGGGAGCGGAGCCCGGATGACGATGCCGGCGTCGTCCGCAGGGGTCCATTCGCCGGCGAGAAGGTAGTTGGCCTGCCGTAGCGGGCGGTCCCCGTCCGGCAGCGGGCCGGGTGTGGATTCGAGACCGTAGGCGCGGATCGAGGCGATGGCGCTCGCCGAACGATCCAGTGATGCCTCCCAGTACCAGGGGATCCCGGCCGACGCGTACCGGGCTCGTTTGGCTTCCATGTCGGTTTGGGAGTTGCCCGGCGACAGCACCTCACCGACCAGCACGACGTCGGGGGCGCGGAGGTCCTGATATGGCTTGTCGAGGCAGCGGTGTACGAGGAAATCCGGGGTGAGGAAGTCGTTCTTGCCGGTGGTTCCCAGAAAGACGTCGGTTTCGGTGGTGACCCGCAGGCATCGCTCCGGATTGTCCGTCCGATCTGCGCGAACGCACCGCTCCAAGGCCGCCCAGATCCGGTTGGTGAAGGTCTGGTGCTCGGCCGGTCCGCGGCGCATCCACACAACCCTGCCGTCCCACAGTTCCACCTGGGCGGCGATCTCCTCGGGAAGCTCGCCGAGTTCCTCCCACGTCATGCACTCGGGGAGGTCGGGGCGGTCGCCGTGCGGGACGGACATGGATCAACTGTAGCCGCGGGCCTGTCGGCTACGGCCAGATGACGCCGGTGGCCTTCTCCAGGTGCTTCCACAGCCGGTCGGCGGCTGCTTGATCGGTGGTGTACTTCGGTGCTTCGCCGATCTGGGTGGGGCCCTTGTAGCCCTTCGGCCCGACGAACTGTCCGCCGGCGACGGCCGGATCGACGGCTGCGCGGACCAGGGCGTGGGCCCCGAGTTCCTTGGTCTGGCTGAACGACGCCTGCAGCGTATCGACGATCCGTTCCTTCACGGTAGGTTCGTTGATGCCGGGTCCTACGGGGCCGCGGCCGCCGAGCGCGTAGCCGGGATGCGCGATGACGCTGACCAGCGATGATCCTGCCGCGGCGAACCTGCGGGCGGCCTCGGCGCCGACCATCGTCGTGGCGGCCTTGGAGTGGGCGTACACCTTCATCGGCTTGTAGGAGGCCGCGGCTCTGTCGAGTTCGGGGTCGGTGAAGTCGTAGTCGCCCTTGATGGCTGTCGAGCTGCCCAGCCACACGATGTGGGCGGCCTCGGCGAGCTCGCCGAGGACCGAACCGACGAACGCGAAGTGCCCGAGGATGTTGGTGGCGAACAGGAGTTCGTGGCCTTCGTCGGTGACGGTCCGCGTCTTGGGTCCTTTGACGAGGCCAGCGTTGAGGATGAGCCCGTCGAGTCGGGTTCCCGACTCGATGATGTCGTCGGCGGCCCGCTTCGACGACGCGACGGAACTGGTGTCGATGCGCAGCGTGCGGATTCCGGCGGCCGGCACCTTCGCCGATGCGCTGAGCGCGGCGATCGCGGCGTCGAGTTTGGCGGGATTGCGGCCCGCGACGATCACGTCGGCGCCGGCGTGCAGCAGTTGGTCGGCGGCGAAGTAGCCGATACCGCCGTTGGCGCCGGTGATCAGGTAGGTGCGGCCGGTGAGGTCGCCGATGTGTGCGGGGTCCCAGGTCATCGGGATTCTCCTTCGTTGGTGAGGGTGATGGTGACGGTGACGATCTCGCCGTCCTTGACGGCGACGGCATGCCCGGGGTGGGTGGTGCCGTCGACGAGGACGGTGACGTGCGCGCCGTCGCCGGTGAAGTTGCGCCACCACGTCTTGCCGTCGGTGCCGAACTTGGATTGCAGGGTGATGGTGTCTACGCCGGTGCGCTTGTAACCGACGGGTGTGCGGTAAGTGCGGCCGGTTTTTCTTCCGGTGAAGGTGAGGATGGTCAGCCCCTTGCCGAGCACACCGCCGACGACGGGCGCCTCAAGCAGCGACATCATGATCCGGTTGCCCAGCTTCGGTGTGGACGCCCCCATGTTCGCGCTCATGCGAAATCTGCCTTCCCCTGACACATCACCTGTTATATGGAGGATTTTCCTCCGATACAAGTGGAGAGTAATCTTCCGTTTAACGATCGGCAAGTGTTTGACGGGAGACAGCGATGAGATCTGACGCACGTGCCAACCGCACGGCCATCGTCGACGCCGCGCGCACCCTGTTCTCCGCGCGCGGGGTGGATGTTCCGTTGTCCGCGGTCGCCGACGCGGCGCGCATCGGGATCGCGACGCTCTACCGCAACTTCCCCACCCGCGACGACCTGATCCGCGCCGTCGTCGAGGACCTCGCCGACTGCTTCCGGGCAGTCGAAGACGACTACCTGACCCGGATCGACAAGGATCCGGATCAAGGCTGGCACGATTTCGTGCACGCGCTGGCGGCGCTGCGACCCGGAACGCTCATTCCCGCACTGGCGGAGAAGTTCGGCGACACCGGCACCCCCGACTACGTCGAACCGCTGCGCACGGGGGTGCTCGCCGCACAGGAAACGCTCCTGGAACGCGCCAAGGATGCAGGTCTGGTGCGAGATGATGTGTCCGCCAAGAACTTTCAACTCGGCATCGCGTCGATCACCCGACCACTGTCCGAACAGGACGAAGCCGACTGCGACACCCACACGTCCTGGCTCATCGACGTCTACCTGCGCGGCCTGCGCCCGTGAGCCAGCCGATCAGTGTTCGGTGGAGAACCCGGCCCGGCGGCGGTGATTCTCCAGTGCCAGCACCACGAGCCGGTCGATGAGGTCGGCGTAACCGAGACCGGCCGCGTCCCAGAGTTTCGGGTACATCGAGCCGGGGGTGAAGCCGGGGATGGTATTGATCTCGTTGAGGAGCCAGCCGCGGCCGCCCTCCTCGTAGAAGAAGTCGACGCGGGCCAGGCCGGCGCAGCGCAGCGCGAGAAACGACTCGACGGCCAGCTCCCGAACCTTCGCGATCTCTTCGGCGGGCAGGTCGGCGGGGATCGCCAGCTTCGCGGCGCCGGTCACGTACTTGTCCTCGTAGTCGTAGAAGTCGCTGCCGGGCAGGATCTCGCCGGGCACCGACGTTTCGGGGGCGGTGTTGCCCAGGACCGCGACCTCGATCTCGCGGGCGGTCACCGCCTCCTCGATGATGACGGTGTCGTCATAGCGCAATGCGACATCGATGGCTTTGTCGAGTTCGGATTCATTGTGCGCCTTACTGATTCCGACGGACGATCCGAGGTTGGCGGGTTTGACGAACAGCGGCAGACCCAGCGCATCGATGGCGCGGCCGACGATCTCGCGGGCGTCGTCGATGCCGTCGCGGAACTCGATCCATCGGCACTGCGGGATGCCGGCTTGCTCGGTGACGCGCTTGGCCATCGCCTTGTCCATGCACACCGCCGACCCGAGCACACCCGACCCGACGTACGGCAACTTGAACAGTTCCAGTAACCCCTGCATGGTTCCGTCCTCACCATGCGGGCCGTGCAGTAGCGGCAGTACCACGGTTATCGCTTCGGACTGCTCACCCCGCAGCACGGTCAGCGGGTCGACGGCCGTCCCGACGACATCAAGTGCGTTCGGCAGCGGCGTGCCATCGGCAAGCGCGGCCATCGCGTCGTCGTTGCGCACCCACGAGCCGTCCTTGCCGATGCCCACGGGCACCAGCTCGTACTTGGTGCGGTCTGCGGCTGCCAGCACGTGGGCCGCGGTCACACGGGAAACGTCATGTTCTGCCGAGACGCCACCGAACAGGACGACCAGACGCAGGAGGGGCGAAGCCATGCCGCATAGCCTAGTGTCCCCCAAACAGACGCTCTCAACTGCTACGATTGCTACACGCGCCGCGTCGCCTTCAGGAGGCAACTATGCGCACGATCCCGCACCGCGAACTCCGGAACAACTCGTCGAAGATCCTCGAGGAGGTCAGCAACGGTGAGACCTTCGAGATCACCAACCACGGCAAAGTGGTGGCAGTACTGTCACCTCCGGCCCTGACACCCTACGAGCGGCTTATCGCCGCCGGGAAAGTGCAGCGCGGTACGCAACGGAGAAATTTCTCATCCATCAAACCCACAATCGCCGATCGCGATCCGCTGGAAGTCCTCGATGAGATGCGCGGTCAGCGCGACGCGATGTTCGATGAGTGACGCGGCGGGCATCATCGGGTGATCGTCTACATCGACACGTCGGCATTCCTCCGGATGGTGGTTGTCGGGCGCGATGCACAAACCGTCACCGCCGGCGCTCGGGTCAGGAGTTACCTCGACCTGTTCGGAGCCGACGACATAGTCCTATCGTCCGCACTCCTGCGCACCGAAGTTCGCTGCCAGGCCAATCGCCAACCGGAGATCGATATCGATCTTGCAGACTCCACGCTGGCGGAGATCGACATCGTGGACATCGACCAGGATGACTTCGCAAACGCACCGCTGGTTCCCGGACAACTCCGCACGCTCGACGCCTTGCACCTGGCCGTAGCGCTCCGGTTGCGTGCGGACGTCATGGTGTCCCTCGACGCCGAGCTCCTCCGCGCGGCCCGGCTCGCGGGGCTGCGCGTCGGTCCGTGACGCGGGCGCCGACCGGGCGCCCAGTACATTGATCGGCATGCGTTTCACGGCAGCACAGATCGCTCAGGCAACCGGTGGTGAGGTGGTCGGCGACGCCGGCGCCGTGATCGACG
>NZ_JAGQTN010000006.1 GCF_020438995.1 Gordonia sp. (in: high G+C Gram-positive bacteria) | reverse complement strand
GTCGGCGTCTACGCCCAGGACGGCACCGAACTGTCAGGCCGGCGCAAGATCGTCGTGGACAGTACCGCCGCCGACATCCGTGACCGCAGCACCACCATCGAACTGGTCCTCAACGAGGACGCCGAAACCTACAACGGCCAGACCGTGGTGATCCGCGCCGACGAACTGGTCAACGACACCACCACCGACTACCAGTCCACCACCGCAACCCTGCAACGCGGCTTTGGTGGGTTCTTCGACGCGCTATGATAAAAGTATGCAATTCATAGGCTTCAAGCCTATGTAATGCGTAGTTTATGAGGTGTCCTGGAGGGAGTGATGACCGATGACGCGACGAAGCACTCCGCTGCCGTCCGGCCTTGCCCGGATGCCACTCCGTGTCTTCCGGCCACAGGATGTTGCGCACGTCTACGCGTTTCCGCGTCCTGAACTGGCTCGCCTCGCGGACGCGGGCATCCTGCATCGCGTGGCGCGCGGCTACTACGCCGTGGTCCCGCCTGAATACGCGGGATCGACGTGGTTGCCGGGATTGGAGGCCGCCGCGGCCGGTGTTGCCGGGGCGATCTACGGTGCCTCGAACGCGGTGGTCATGGGTGTCAGCGCGGCGCGCCTGCACGGTGTGTTGCCACGAGCTCTCGCGACGGCAGTGGTCGCCGTACCCCACCAGCATCGGCCGATCGACCTCGTTGATCGCGACGCTGTCATTCGATTCGTTCAGCGTGACACCGAGCAGCTGGACGCTGAGCTGGTGTCCACACAGATAGGGGAGGTATTGGTGACCACACCGGAACAAACTGTGCTCGACCTGGCCAAGCGCACGAACCTTGGTGACGCGGCCGTCGACGTGCCGCAAGCAATCGCATCGTTGTACCGCAGAAGCGATCCGGCCCGATTGGACGATCTGGCGCGCGCCCAACGACTTCGTTCGGCGCTGGAGCGGGCGCGTTCGGCGATCGAGGTGTACGCGTGATCGACGCTGAACGCGATGCCGTCGTCGCGCAGTTCGGTGTGGCAGTCGAACAGGTTGAACGTGACCACCTCGTCTCCTACCTGCTGGCTGCGATCGCCGCTGGGGTCGGCGACGATGTCCACCTCATCGGTGGAACAGCTCTGGCCCGGACCTATTTGCCGGGCGGGAGGCTCAGCGAAGACATCGACCTCGTGGCACTCGGGCCACGCAAGCCTATCGCCGCCAAGATTGACGCACTGTTGCCGAGGGCCGTCGCCCGGACCCATGGCCGCCTCAGCTGGGACCCCGCCCTCAGTGACATCAGGGATACCGAAGCGGCACGACTGGTGAACCCGGCGGGGCTTTCGGTGAAGATACAACTCCTGTCAGCACGCGACCGGATTGTGTGGCCGACTGAGCTTCGCCACCTGGAACAGCGGTACTCCGATGCGCCGGAAGCGGGATTGCGAGTGCCGACTCTTCCGGCGTTCGCGGCATCGAAAACATCCACGTGGAACGACCGTCAGGCGCCCCGCGACCTGTGGGACCTGTGGGCACTGAACAGAATTGGCGCGATCAACCACGACGCCGCGCGACTCTACAAGCGTTATGGGCCGACAAACTGCCTGCCGGAGGATTACCTGTTCCGGACGCCGCCCTCAGAAGCGGAATGGCGCTCGCAACTTGCAGGTCAGACGACGCTCACCGTGACCGCATCAACCGCGCTCTCGGCAGTGGCGCTGGCATGGAAGCGCCTGGGCGAGCAACTCGACGAAGAGTAAGGACACCGAAATGACCGACACCGCGAACGAGGCCGGTGTGGCAGCGCAGCTTAGTGCACTTGATGCCAAGGCCAACAAGGAGTTTCCGGGTCTGGTGGTCCGCAAGGACCTGGTGGGCCGGGTCCGGGGCAACGCTGTGGTGCCCGGTTATGTGCTCGAATTCCTGCTGGCCCAGTACTGTGCGACCGACGACGAAGCGACCATCGACGCCGGGATCGACAGCGTCCGCAACATCCTCGCCCAGCACTACGTGCACCGCGCCGACGCCGAACTGATCAAGTCGACGATCCGCGACCGGGGCCGCCACCGCGTCATCGACAAGGTGAGCGTGGTCCTCGACGTCAGCGAAGACAGGCACGTCGCGGCGTTCTCGAACCTCGGGATCAAAGGTGTCCCGATCGCCGACAGCACCGTTAAGAAGCATCAGAAACTCCTCACCGGTGGTGTGTGGTGCATGATCGACGTCGAATACTCGGCGGGTGATCTGCGGGAAGATCCCTGGATCATCGTCGGGCTCAAACCGATCCAGCTCGGCCAGTTCGACGCCCAGCGGTATCTGACCGCGCGCGCCACGTTCACCACCGACGAGTGGATCGACCTGCTGGTCAGCAGTATCGGATTCGACCCCGAACGGCTGTCGCCACGCGCCAAGCTGCTGCAGTTGGTGCGGCTGATCCCGTTTGTCGAACGCAATTACAACCTGGTCGAGCTCGGTCCCAAGGGGACCGGCAAGTCACATGTGTACTCCGAGTTCTCGCCGCACGGCATGCTGATCTCCGGCGGAGAGGTGACCGTCCCCAAACTGTTCGTCAACAACTCGAGCGGCAAGATCGGGCTCGTCGGATTCTGGGATGTTGTGGCCTTCGACGAGTTCGCTGGGCGCAAACGCGTCGACAAAGCGCTCGTCGACATCATGAAGAACTACATGGCCAACAAGACCTTCTCCCGCGGTGTGGAGACGATGCCGGCGGAGGCGTCGATGGTGTTCATCGGCAACACATCCCGGCCGGTGCCGACGATGCTCGCCCACTCCGACCTGTTCGAGGTACTGCCCGAGGCGTACTACGACGCCGCCTATCTCGACCGGCTGCACTGCTATCTACCCGGCTGGGAAGTGGAGATCATCCGGCGTGAACTATTCACCGACGGTTACGGATTCGTCGTCGACTACCTCGCCGAAGCCCTACGCTACCTACGCGACCACGACTACTCCGACGACTACTCGGCGAACTTCAGCCTCTCCGAAGACATCTCGACACGGGACCGTGACGGTGTCCGCAAGACTTTCTCGGGGTTGATGAAACTCATTCACCCGCACCGCGGTGCCACAGTCGAGGAAACCGAGAATCTGCTGCACTTCGCCATCGAGGGCCGCAAGCGGGTCAAAGACCAGATTCTGCGGATCGACCGCACGATGGACGCAGTCAAGTTTGGCTACACCGACAGCACCGGCACTTGGCACGACGTCACCACCCAGGAAGAACTCGACTTCCCGCACCTGTACCACCGGACCGAAAGCACAGGCGACGACGGGCATGCCCCCGCCGAGACCACCGGCACTCCCGTCCCGCAGCCCGTGGAGCCGGAACTGGCCACGGGTGCGGTCGACATCGCCGACAACGCGCTCGGCCACTCGTACGCCAACCTGCTGATGCCGTACCTACGGGGCTCCGAGGTCATCAAGATCGAGGACCCGTACATCCGCGCACCCCACCAACTCCGCAACCTGCACGAACTTCTGGTCGAGATCATCGGTGGCAAGCCTATCGAACAGTCCGTCACGGTCATGGTGGTGACCAATGTGGATGCCGATCGTCCCGACCGGCAGAAAGCTCAACTGATCGGGCTCTCCGAGATCAAAGATGCTGTTGCCGAAGGCGGCATCGAGTTGGAAGTCGAGTTCGATCCCACAGGTCACGACCGCAAGATCACCACCGACACCGGCTGGCGCATCCAGCTCGGCCGCGGCCTCGACATCTTTCAGCCCTTCACCAGCACCAGCAAGTACGACATCCGCCTTCGGCGGCAGGAGTGGCGCCGTACCCGGTCCTGCACCATCACCTATCTGAGGGAGTAGCAGATGCCGTCTCATTGCGCGCTTCGGTGAGCATGTCCTGGTGGCTGGGCTTGTCACTCATGATCAGAGAACCTCGATGAATTTCGCGAATCGGGCATGGTATCGATCCTGGAGGGAGCGGAACGTATCGCGCAGGAATCCGGGCTCCTTCGCGTATTCGGTGAGACCCCGGTAGTAGAACGCCTTCCGGTCGTCGAGCACTATGAACGGCATGATGCCGTGTTGTAGGCATTGCTGGAACATCAGAATCCGTCCGACACGGCCATTGCCGTCCTGGAACGGGTGGATGGATTCAAATCGGTAGTGGAAGTCGGTGATATCGTCGAACGACATGTCGGTGGGGGTGTGTGCGAGTAGTTCGTCGATAGCGATACTGACGTGCTCTGGCGCAACCGTTGACTTTCCGCCGACCTCGTTGGCCATGCGTTTGAAGTCGCCGACGGAGAACCAGGAGCGCCGTGCGTCGGCGGTACCACGTTTGAGAATGGCGTGGTAGTCCTTCATTGTCTGCGCGGTGATCGGTGCGTCGAGCCGGTCGATCATCTCGTCTAACAGCTCGAAACTGTTCACCGTCTCCACGATGTCGTCGACGGGCACGGCTTCGTCACCGCTGGCGAAGATGGTGCGCGTTTCATAGATGAAGCGAGTCTGGTCCTCGGTTAGGACCGAACCTTCGATCCGGTTCGAGTTGTACGCCATCAGAATCTGATTCAAGTGATACAGCCCGCCGGGGGTGCGAGCCACGCGCTGCTCGCGCAGCGCATCGGTGAAGCGAGCCGCGTCGATGGCGTACTCATCACTTTCGCTCATCGTGCCCTCCTGCGGTCCCGTTCGATGCTACCGTACGCACAAAGG
>NZ_JAGQTN010000078.1 GCF_020438995.1 Gordonia sp. (in: high G+C Gram-positive bacteria) | reverse complement strand
GACGCGCTCAACGGCGGCGGCTTCGTGTTCGCCTATCTGAATCTGGCGCAACGGCTCACGGCCAAGGTGGGCAGGCTCGATTCGATCCTCATCGTTCCGCGCGACGGTGTCCCCACCGCACAGCTGCGCAGCGAGATCAACCGGATCGTCGACGGCCGCGCCGTCGTCGTCGACCCCGCATTCCGGGCCAAACAGATGGAGACCGCCACTTCGGTGACCCGCGACGCGACGCTGCTGGTGTCGCTGATCTCGCTGGTCATCGCCGCATTCCTGGTGTTCAACACCATGAACATGGCCGTCGCATCGCGGCGCCAGTCGATGGCGATGCTGCGGGCGCTCGGCGCCAAACGCGGGCATCTGGTGATCGACCTGCTCGGCGAGTCCGCGGTGTACGGACTGGTCGGCGGACTCATCGGGGTACCGCTCGGCATCCTGGGCGGCCGTGCGGCCGTGTCGGCCGGGTCCGGCGAGTCTCACGGCGGCATGGTGACGCAGTACCACCTGCCGGTGAGTGCGCCGGTCATCGCGGTCCTGGCGTGCGTGGTGGCGTGCGTGGCGGCGACGATGCTGGCCGCGCGGTCGGTGTTCGCGGTCTCGCCCGTCGAGGCGATGTCGCAGGGCGAGGTCGCCGAATCGGCGGCGCCGCGCAGTATTCTGCGGCAGGTTGCGGGGGTCACCGGGATCGGCGTCATCGCCGGATCGTTCGCGGTGGCATTGCAGGTTCCGGGACGCCCGGCGATCATCGCGGGCGCGGTGTACGCGGTGGGGGTGCTGCTGCTGTGCTTTGCGCTCACCGGGCCGCTGGTGTGGCTGGTGGTGCGGTGTGCGCGCCTGTTCTCCGGCCCCGGGCAGCTCGCCGCCGTCAACACCGAACGCGCGCCGCGCCGGGCGTGGGCGACCCTGATGACCGTCGCGGTGGCGATCGCCGTGGGGATGGGCACCTCCGGGGCGCTGGCCAACATGGTCTCGTCGATGTCCGACTCACTCGACGGGCTCGCCGACCCGGACTTCTACGTGGCATCGCAGCCGCTCGGGCAACTGCCCACCGACCCGCTGCTCTCGCCCGTGATCGCCAAGCAGATCCGGAAGGTGCCGGGCGTGGACGAGGTGACCGACGGCCAGTGGGCCACGGTCAACGTCGGCGAGGCCCGGATCATCGTGCAGGGTCTGACAGCCGGCTCGCTCGCCCCGTTCATGAAGAAGGCGCCGGCCGACGCCCGCCGCGACATGCTGGCCGGGAAGGGGATGGTGTTCTCGAAGGTGCTGGCCCGCACGCTCGATGTCGGCACCGGCGACCGCGTACGGTTGGCCACCCCGACCGGCTACCGCGAGACGACGGTGCTCGCGACCGTCGACTACGTGTCGCTGGACTCGGGAACGGCCGCGATGTCACTGGATCTACTACGCAAGTGGTTCGACCGAGACGGCGCCACCTACCTCCAGGTGACTCTCAAGCCCGGCGCCGACGCCGAACAGGTGCGGACCGAACTCGAGCGGATCGCCGAACAGAATCCGTCGGCGTCCGGTGAGCCCGTCGACGTGCACAGCGGCACCCAGGCGATCGAGTCGTCGAAACAGATCGTCGAGCAGTCGGGGGCGTTCACCGTGGCGATCCAGTGGATCGTGTCGGGCGCGGCGGCGATCGCGCTGCTCAACACGCTGCTGCTGTCGGTGATCGAGCGGCGCCGCGAACTCGGGGTGTTGCGGGCCATGGGCGCCTCCCGCAGGTTCATCTCCCGGATGGTGCTGGCCGAGGCGGCGGCCGTCGCGATCGTCGGCTCGGTAGCGGGACTGCTGTTCGGCGGCGTGCTGCACTGGCTGGCCGACAAGATCCTGGCGGCCACCACCTCCGTCGGTGTCGAGTACTCACCGCAGCCGTCGACGCTGCTGTTCGTGACGATCGCGATGGCGCTGTGTCTGCTCGGCGCCCTGGTGCCGGCGATGCGGGCGGCCAGACTCAACATCAGCGAGTCGATAGCTCAGGAGTGAACTTACCCCCTGCCGGTTTCAAACGATCGCACTGAAAACCGGCAGGGTGGTCAGACCGACTTGCGGCGGGGCTCGGGCGGCTGCTGCGACGGATACACCGGGCCGGTGTGTAGGCGCCGGACGAACGGCAGCGGCGCGGCGGTGGGCCGGACGCGGCGCCTCCGCTGCCACCAGCGTGGCCTCGTGAATTGGGGGCAGCCGCACTGCGCACAGTCAAGACCCGCACGGTGATGTTCGTGCGCGTGGCGCGGATGGCCACAACCGGAACATTCCTCACGGCCTCGCATACCGGCGAGTGTAGTCAGTGAGCACGGTTTATGGTCCGAAGTCTCAGCGTTCTCCCAGGTTGTCGCCCGGACGGTCGACACGCTCGCCGTCGGCGGAAAACTCCAGCCGGACCGGTTCGGAACCCGGCACCTGCGGGTCGATGACGACGGTGGCCACCAGTGCCCGGTCCGGTGGCAACACACGCACCACCACGGACCCCGTCGTCGTGGAGTCGAGCGCGTCGGCGACCGCGGCGAGTACCGAGCCGCGCACCGCGGGGGCGGAGTCGTCGAGTCCGTGCGCGTCGACCAGGACGACTTCGATGCCGCGGCCCCGGGCGCGGGCGGCCGCACCGGCGGTTCCGGGATCGGCGGCGATGATCGGGGCCCGCAGCCGGTCGCGCAGTGACTCCTCCAGGCGTCGGCACCGGTCGCGTTCGGCGTCGGTGAGCGGCTGCGGCCGGGCGATCCGGTTGAGAGTGGGCCGCACCTCCGCGTCGAGATACCGCATCTGTTCGCGGTTCTCCTGGAGCACGGCGAGCGCGGCCACCTGGGCGGCGATCGACTGCATCGAGCGGTTGCGCAGTTCGTAGATGTTCTCGACGGCCGGCCGGATCGTCAGCGAGAACAGGGTGGCCGCCACAAGTGCGGCGATGGTGGTGGACATGAGTCCGACGGCCGCACCGATCCCGCGGTCCGTGTCGACCGTCCACATCGCGCACGCCGCGGTGCAGCCGATCATCAACACCCACGCCGCGGCGGTGCGCCCGCGGATGCTCAGGTAGATGCAGATCGCCGTCACCATCCCCAGCGGCCAGGTCTGCTGGGGAGCGGTGGTCGGCGACGGCGTGGTAGTGAACACCAGGTAGAGGAGTACCGGCACGACCACCGCCATCGCCACGGTCAGCGGCCATGGCAGCGGGTCGGCGGACACGGCCAGCAGCGCCAGGCAGCACAGGGCCAGCACGATCAGCAGCAGAACGCTGGGCCACTGCGGATGCACGTCGCCGGCGACCATGACCACCTGCACCGTCTTGGAGACCAGGAACAGACCCACGATCAGCCACGCCGCCCGGGTCGTCATCCCGAGTAGTCCGCGCACGTTGCCGCCGGCCGCGGTATCCACCGGATACTCGCCGGCCGGTACGCCGAGGCGCCGGCCGATCATCGCGGCGCCGACCAGGCCAGATGGACCGCGGTGCCCGCGCCGGGCCGGGACACGACCTGCGCCGATCCGCCTTCGAGCGCGCGTACGCGCCGGATGATGCTGACCGCCACCCCGAGGCGGTGCGGGGGCACGGCGCCGGGATCGAATCCGCATCCGTCGTCGAGGACGTCGACCGTGAGCGAGTCCACATCGGCGCGGATCGACACGTGCCGGGCGGCGTCGGCACCCGCATGCAGCATCGAGTTGCGGACGGCCTCGCTGACGGCGGCGTCGAGCACGTCCACCACATCCGCGGGGATGGTCAGCGCCGCGGATTCGGGGGATGCGGTGGCGTCCACCCGCGGCGAGAGGTCGACGGCGTGGACGCCGGCGCGCAGCTGGGTCAGGGCCGCGCGGAGCGGGACCATGGTGGCGGGCACCGGCTGCGTGTCGAGCTTGTCCAGGGTGAGCAGCGCCTGCTGGCGCACGGCGTCGTTGTTGCCCTGCCGACCGGCCGCCAGCAAAGTCGAAATCACCCAATCATGAAGCAGCGCATCAATTTTGGTTCGATGAGACTTGCGGGCGAGGGTGGCCGCGGTCCGTGCCGCCGCCGCGTAGGTGCCGGCCCTGGTCTCGTCGAGCAGGCGTGCGGTGCGCAACGTCATCACGCCGGCCGCCACGAACAGCAGGCTGAAGCTCAGCGTGAACATGATCGACAGTGGCAGGATTCCGGCCTTGTCGTCCGGGCGGGCGAGGTACTCGGTGGTGCACGAGAGCACGACGGCCGCGCACAGGTAGGCAATCGTCGTCCGGGCGGGCATCACGACGGCCGCCGCCAGTGCCGCGAACGCCGGGAGCATCGAATACCACAGGGGTACTGTCGAGGACTCGTGGTTCCACGCGATCAGCCAGGTCAGCCCGGCTGCGAGATAGCCGACGGCCGACGTCACCGCTGCCATGCGCGCGAGGTCGCGGCGCCGGACGATCGAGGCGGCCAGCAGGACGACCGGTGGCCCGAACACCGCAGCGACCGCCGGAACCGTCCACCACCCGGCGACGAGATCGGTGTTCGACACGATCGACGGGCTCAGGATCGCCAGATACACCAGGTAGGAGCTGCCGACGAAGATCCCGAACAAGCGGACGATGCGGGTCTGGGCCTCGTTGTCCGGGATCGGGTCGTCGGCGATCGTGGAGCCGGCACCGGTGGTATCGGCGGTGGTGGTCATGGCAGCGCGAATTCGAGTCGGGTGGCATAGGAGGCGGATTCGGTGCCGCCTGCGTCGGGGTCGATGACGGCGGTCGCGACGAGGTCGCGTCCTGGGGGCAGGACCCGGATGATGATCGATCCTCCGGTCACAGTGTCGAGGGCGCAGGCCAGGCGTTCGAGTACGTATTCGCGGTCGGCGGCCGTGGTGTCGTCGAGGCCGTGTCCGTCGACCATGACCACGGTCACTCCGCGTCCACGGGCGCGGGCGGCGGCTTGTGCGGTGCGTTCGTGGCCGGCCAGGATCGGGGCTCGCAGGGCGTCGCGCAGTTGTGCTTCCAGAGCGAGGCATTCGGCGCGTTCGTCGTCGGTCAGCGGGGCTGGATCGGCAATCCGTTCGAGCATCGGCCGGACCCGATGGTTGAGTGCGCGCATCTGCTTGTCGTGTTCGGCGACGGCCGCCAGCGAGGCCACCCGCGCCGCGTTCCGTTCCACCGCACGCTTGCGCGACTGGTAGATATCGGCGGCTGCAGGTCTGACCGTCAAGGCGAATAGTGTTGCCGCGAAAAGTAACCCGAAGTTGTTGGCGCCGATGCTGAGGCCCTGTGCCGCACTGTCGCCGTACCGGTGCGTCCAGAGCATGGCCGCTGCCACCAGCAGGCTCAGGAACAGCCAGGCGCTGCCGATCCGGCCGCGCACACACATGTAGCCCGCGACAGCGGTGAACGCTCCGAACTGCCATGTGTGTTCGGCGCGCGTGAGGGGTAGTGGCGTGCCGATGAAGGACAGGTAGACGACGATCGGGACACACACGAGCGTCACCACGACGGACCACGCCGGCAGCGGGTCGGCGGGGATCTTGAGGAGCCCCGCCGCGCACAGCGCGACCATGATCAGCGATGCCAGACCGGGCAGGAGAGCGCTGCCGTGGTCGACCGAGACGAGGAGTTCGGCGGTCAGCGCGATCAGGAAGAACGCGACCACCAGATGCGCGGTGCGGGTGTTCATACCGAGCAGATCGCGGACATCGCCCGACAAGAATGCGGTGGCCGGCGGCTCGGGCGGCTTCCGGGTGCTCACCGTGTCATCGCGACGAACGCCGGGGGAACCGTACGCAGACCCGGTCCAGCGCAGGTCGACCCTGGTGCCCTCGCCCGGCGCGGTGATCACTTCTGCGGATCCACCGGGCAGTGTGCGCACCCTGCCCAGCACGCTGACCGCCACCCCCAGTCGGTGCGGCGGCACGTCGTCGGGGCTGAATCCGGTGCCGTGGTCGGTGACGGTCGTCCGGACACCATCGCCGGTGATGGACAGCGACACCGTGGTCCGGGCGCCGGGACCCGCATGCAGAATGCTGTTACGCACCGCATCGCTCACCGCGTCATCGATAATGTCGATGACGTCGGTGGGGATATCCGGGGCGTCGGAGTCGATGTGGGTGCTGATGGCTGTGGTCAGGTCGACGTCGAGAACACCGGCGCGCAATTGCGCCATCGCGGTGGCCGCGGGTAGCCGGGACAGCGCGATCGGCCCGGAATCGAGTTTGTCGAGGGTGATCGCCGCCTGTCTGCGGACGGCGGCGGTATTCGCCTGGCGACCGGCCGCCAGCATCGTCGAGATCACCCAGTCGTGTAGCAGTGCGTCGATGTGGCTGCGCTGACTGCGCCGCGCGCCCGCCCCGGCGGCGGCCGCGGCCTCGGCGTAGGTGTTGGCGCGGGTGGCATCCAGGATACGGCCGGTGCGCATCGCGACGATCGCCGCGGACGCGAACAGCAAGGTGAACGAGATGCAGAAGAGCATCGTGGCCGGCAGGTTGTCGGTATACGACGCTTCTCGCGCGAGGTACTGGTATCCGTTGGCGGGAACGGCGCCTGCGATGAGCGTGGTCAACATCCAGCCCGTCGACATGCTGATGGCGGCGGCGACTGTCGCCATCTCGGGGACGATGAAGAACCAGAGGAATTGGGGCACGGGGTGCCCGTCCCAAGCCAGTCCGAAGGATGCGGTCGCCACGACGGGGCCGACGGCGCAGGCCCGCGCCGCCCAATGCATGGCTATCCGGTGACGGGTGAGGGCAGCGGTCAGCAGGACCGCCGAGGGACCGAAGGTGAGTAGGACCGCAGTAGGGGTCCACCACGCGGCGGTATGTTCGGCTGTGCTGACGATCGAGCCGGCCAGCAGCGGCAGATAGCCCAGGCAACCTGCGCCGACGAAGATGGAGAGCAGCCGCTCGATGCGGACTTCGGCGGCCTGATCCGGCCGGGGGTCGGCTACTTGCGGCGACGTCGGCGCTTTCTCGATGACGGGTGTCATGGCATCGCGAATTCCAGGCGGGTGGCCCGCGAGGCGGATTCGGCACCACCGGCATCGGGGTCGATGACGGCGGTCGCGGCGAGGTCACGCCCCGGTGGCAGCACGCGGATGATGATGGATCCGTGGGTCACCGAGTCCAGTGCGCCGGCCATGCTGTCCAGGACGCTGTCGCGGTCGCTGGTTGTGGCGGCGTCGAGGCCATGCCCGTCGACCATCACCACAGTCACCCCGCGTGCGCGGGCGCGGGCGGCGGCTTGTGCGGTGCGTTCGTGGCCGGCCAGGATCGGGGCTCGCAGGGCGTCGCGCAGTTGTGCCTCCAGGGCCAGGCATTCGGTGCGTTCGTCATCGGTGAGCGGGTGCTGGTCGGTGATCCGTTCAAGCATCGGCCGTACCCGCTGGTTCAGTGCGCGCATCTGCTTGTCGTGTTCGGCGACAGCGGCCAGCGAGGCCACCTGTGCCGCGTTGCGTTCGACGGCGCGCCTGCGCAGTGCGTAGATGCTGGCCGCGGCCGGGCGGATCGTGAAGGCGAACAGCGTCGCCATGAACAGTGGCCCGAAGTTGATCGCGCCCAGCGCCAGGCCCTGAGTGGCGCCGTCACCGTACCGCTGTGTCCACACCATGGCCGCGCCCACCACCAGACACAGCAGCAGCCAGGCCGAGCCGGCCCGGCCACGGACGCACATGTAGGTGGCGACGGCAGTGAGCGCCGCGAACTGCCACGTCTGTTCAGGACCGGACGGGGGCAGCGGGGTACCGATGAACGACAGGTACACCCCGATCGGCCCGCAGACGAGAGCGGCCGCGACGTACCGCACCGGAAGCGGGTCGTCGGGGATGCCGAGCAGCCCGACGGCGCCCAGCGCCACCATGATCAGCACCGCCAGGCCGGGCAGCAGATCGCTCCCGTTGCCGACCGAGACGATGAGGTCGGCGGTCAGCGACACCAGGTACAACCCGGCCACCAGATACGCGCTGCGGGTGTTCATTCCGAGCAGGTCGCGGACGTCACCGCCGGCGTGGTGGTCCGCTGCAAGCAGGACTTCGGGGTACGGGCGCGTCGCGTCCGGCGGCTCACGCCGGTTCCGTCTGTTCATGCCGGTGCCGGACCGCGTGTCACGTCGCTAGCGGTGTTGGTCCAGCGCAGATCGACTCTCGTGCCTTCGCCAGGCGCGGTGGTGACCTCGGCCGACCCGCCGGGCAGTGCGCGCAGGCGGCCCAGGATGCTGACCGCTAGCCCGAGCCGGTGCGGTGCGACGTCGGCGGGGTCGAAACCGGTCCCGTCATCGATGACCGTGGCGTCGATTCCATCGGCGGTGATGATCATCGACACCGTCCGGCGGGCGCCCGGGCCGGCGTGCCGAATGCTGTTCCGCACGGCCTCGCAGATCGCGGCGTCGATGATGTCGATGACGTCGGCGGGGATGTCGTTCGCTGCCTCGTCGATGCGGGCGTCGATGGGTTGGGTCAAGTCGACCTCGAGAACCCCGGCGCGCAGCTGGGCCATCGCGGTGGCCGCCGGAACACGGGTCAGCACGATCGGACCGGAGTCGAGTTTGTCGAGGGTGAGCGCGGCCTGTCTGCGGACGGACTCGGTGTTGCCCTGCCGTCCGGCCGCCAGCATCGTCGAGATCACCCAGTCGTGCAGCAGCGCGTCGATATGACTGCGCTGGCTGCGGCGAGCGGTGGCTGCCGCGGCTGCCGCGGCTTCGGCGTAGGTATTGGCGCGGGTGGCGTCCAGGACGCGCCCGGTGCGCATCGCCATGATCGCCGCGGACAGGAACAGCAGGGTGAACGAGAACGCGAACAGCATCGTGACCAGCAGGTTATGGGTGTTCGACGAATCTCGCACGAGGTACTGGTACACGTTGGCGGGTATCGTTGCCGCGATGAGCGTGATGAATGCCCAGCGCGGTGAGATGGTGACCGCCGCGGCCAACGCCGCGAGGCCCGAGATGATCGCGAACCACAGGTAGTCGGGTATCGGGTGCCCGTCCCATGCCGGACCGAAGGACACCGCCGCCACCACAAAGCCGCCGGCCGCCGAGCGTCCCGCCCAGCGCGCCACCGTCCGGTGGCGGGTGAGGGCGGCCACCAGCAACACCACGGCGGGACCGAAGACCAGAAGCAGCGCCGACGGCGTCCACCACGCGGCGGTGTGCTCGGCGGCGTTGCCGATGGCACCGGCCATCAGCGGCAGATAGCCCAGGTAACCTGCGCCGACGAAGATGGAGAACAGCCGCTCGATACGGATTTCGGCGGCCTGATCCGACTGCACAGCGGCGTGATCGGGCTGCGCCGGGGCTATTTGCGGCGTCGCCGGGGAAAGGGTAGCCATCCGTCTTCCAGGGCTCGCCGGTACAGGTCGGTCTTGGTGGATGCGGGTCTGCCGACTTCGGCGTATTTCTGCCGGATGCGGCCGAGGTAGTCGTTGACCGTGTCCGTGGACAGGTTTGTCAGGGATGCCACCCGGGCGGCGGATTCGCCGGACGCGTAGAGACCCAGCACCTCCCGCTGCCGGGGGCTGAGCGCCGCGGCGGTGAACTCGCCGTCACTGTCGACGGCCATTGCCCAGTCCAGCGACCCGACCATCTCCCCGCGGCTGGTGGTGCGGATCGCGTCGATGATGACGGAATCGCGTTCGGCCTTGTTGATGACGCCGAGCACACCCGCCCGCGCGGCGGTCCGCACCAGGTAGGGCTCCTCGCCGGAGGTGAACACGAGGACCTTGGTAATGCCGGCGGCGTGTAGGTCGGTGACGTTGGCGGCGGGCGACGATCCGTCGGGCAGGCGCAGGTCCAGGATGGCCATGTCGACATCGATTTCCAGATCGAGGAGCTCGGCGACGGTCGGTGCGGCCGCGACGATATCCAGGTCGGGTTCGGCCTCCAGAATCTGGCGCAGTCCCGTGATCACAACCGTGTGGTCCTCCACGATGCCTATGCGGCATGCGGTCATCGTTGTCCCTCCGTCACCTCGGTGCGCTTGCCCCGGCGTCTGCGCGCAAATTTTTCGTCAGACCTAGAGCCTAGGTCAGGGCACTGACATCGGGGCCGGACATCGAGGGGTTGGGACATTCGTCCTGGGGGGACGATATTCGTCGTGGGGGAACGATCCGGAAATCTGGTCGTCAACAATTATTGACACGACCGTGGTTGTCAATATAACCTGACAATCATGCACGACGATCCCAGTGACAACGCCACGCAGGCGGACTCCGTTGATGGCGAGTCCTCCGACAATCTGGCCCGGTTGGCCGCCGATGACGACCCGAACCGCGGGCTCGGCGCGGTACGCGCCCTGCGCACCCTCGCCGACCGACTCGAAGAGGTTCAGGTGGCCAACGCGCGGAAAGCGGGCTGGAGCTGGCAACAGATCGCAGACATTCTGCAGGTCAGCCGGCAGGCCGTGCATCAGAAACACGCAAACGAACGCCGGCCCCGAGGGCCGGAAGGAGAAGAAGAACCATGATCGAACGATTCACGCGAGAAGATCGCATGATGCTTGCCTTTGCCGAACAGGAGGCCCGTGACCTCGGCCATCCGGCACTCGGCAACGACCATCTCGTTCTCGGGATGCTCTGCAACGCCCGCGGCCCGCTGTTCGGGCTGCTCGGCGAACGCGGCCTGGCGCTGCCCGGTGCCCGGGCCGTCGTGTCGGCCCACCGAGCCGCCCATCCCGCTGCCGACGCCGACCGCGACGCCGCCGCCGCACGCTACGACGAGGACCGGGACGCACTGCGCGCCATCGGTATCGACCTCGACAAGGTGCGTGAGGCGGTGCGTGGGAAGTTCGGCGACGACCTGTCCGAGGGCTGGGGCGGACGCCCCGGTGGCCGCGGCGACAAGCGCCGGGGCCGTGGCCCCAGGGGCCGCGGCCGACCAGGACCGGGTTTCGGTCCGGGCTGTGGCCCCGAAGGCCCTGAAGGTCCCGAGGGCTTCGGTCCGGGTGGTCACGGGCCCGGTGCACACGGGCCCGGTGGTCACGGACCGGGAGGTTTCGGACCCGGCGGATTCGGACCCGGCGGGCCCGGGCCGCGCGGCTTCGGGGGACCTGAGGGACCCGGCGGTCCCGGTCCCTGGGAGGCCGGCCGGGGACGCCGCGGACCACGCGGCCGCGGCGGCCGTCCGCGTTTCGACGCCGACGCCCGCGCCGCACTGCGTCAGGCGGCCGTCATCGCCCGGGACCGCGGCGACCGCTCGATCACCGCGCAGCACCTGCTGCTCGGCATTATCGACGTCGCCGACGACGCCTCCCGCGCGGTGCTGGCGACGGCGACGGTCACCGTCGAGGAACTGCGCCAGGCGGTCGTCGACTCGATGCCCCCCGTCGGTGCCGACGCCTGACCGGCTCTCAGCCCAGGTCGATCTGGACGGCGTGGGCCCGTTTGCGGGGGATCTGCACGGTGCCCACGCCGCGCAGCGAATAGCCGGTGCAAGTCGTGGTGATCGCGACCGTCGCCCCGGGCACGATGCAGGCGCCGACGAGTTCGGCCATGAACGCGTCGTCGGCCTGCGTGTCCTCGGACACCCAGTGCACCCGTCCCGACACCGGTCTGCTCGCGCGGGGTACGTCCGGCAGCCGGGTGGCCGACGGTGTGGGCATCCGGCTGCTGCCGGGCTCCGGGATCGGATTGCCCCAGGGCGAGACCGGCGGCCCGACAAGTGCCGACGCCGCGCCCTCGGCCGCGTCGTCGCTCATCACCTGGGCCCAGCGGCACGCCTCGGCGTGCGCCGCGAGCACCGGTAGTCCGAGCATGTCGACGAGTATCCGCTCGGCCAGCCGATGTTTGCGAGTCGAGGACACCGCCAGGGCCAGGCCGTCGGAGGTGAGCTCCACCTGCCGGTCGGGGCCCACCCGCACCAGCCCGTCGGCCTGCAGTCGCCCGACCATCTGCGAGACCGTCGGACTCGACAGCCCGAGCCTGTCGCACAGCCTGGCGCGGCGCGCGGGCACACCGTCCTCACCGAGGTTGTAGATGGTCCGCAGGTAGGCGACCGCCGTTTCCGACACCGCGTCGGCGGGCCGGGGCCTGGCTCTGGGGCTGCCTGGCGCCACCGCGTGTCCGGGTGCGGCGGTTAGGGTTGAGTGCTGGTACATACTCACCTGCCGTGTGAAGGGGACTTGGTCGGGACATGCGCATCCTGCTGGTGGAAGACGACCGCAACGTGGCCGAGACCGTCCGGCGGACGCTCGTGTCGCAGGGCTGGGTCGTGGAGGTCACCGGTGACGGGGTATCGGGCCTGAACAGCGCCGTGGGTTCGAAGTTCGACGTGATCGTGCTCGACATCATGCTGCCGGGCCTCAACGGCTACGAGGTGGTTCGCCGGATGCGCGCCGCGAAGGTGTGGACACCGGTGCTCATGCTGACCGCCAAGAGCGGGGAGTACGACCTGGCCGACGCGCTCGATCTCGGCGCCGACGACTATCTCACCAAACCGTTCTCGGTCGTCGTGCTGATCGCCCGGCTGCGTGCTCTGGCCCGCAGGGGGGCGCCCGAACGTCCGGCGGTCCTGTCCGCCGGCGACCTCCATCTCGACCCGGCCGCACATACCGTCCATCGCGGCGATACCGAATTGGGTTTGACACCAAGGGAATTCGCGGTCCTGGAGGATCTCATGCGACATAAGGGGCAGGTCCGGTCCAAAGCCGACATCCTCGCCTCCGTATGGGACGCGGAAGTCGGTGGCGACGACAACCTGGTCGAGGTCTACATCAGTTACCTCCGCAGGCGCGTCGATGCGCCGTTCGGCCGCAAGGCGATAGAGACGGTCCGTGGGCACGGCTATCGGCTGGCCGCCGACGGTGGTGCGCACACCTCCTGAAAAGTATTCCGGTGCAACTAGATTCGCCGTGGTAGTCATTCGGGAACCCTTGTGGTGTCCGCAACCGCCTCGGTGTCAGGGAATTTCGGGGCAGGGAATTCCGGTTCGGGGGATTCCGGTTCGGCCCGGCCGTCGTCGTCCGGGGTCTGCGGTGCCAGCGGCAGCGTGATCGTGAAAGCGGCACCGTCGCCCGGATTGTCGGCGACGGACACGGTTCCGCCGTGGGCGCGCACGATCTCGGTCACGATCGCCAGGCCGAGGCCCGAACCGCCCTGCCCGCGGTCGCGCGAGTCGTCGAGGCGGACGAACCGGTCGAACACCCGGGCCTTGTCGGCGTCGGCGATGCCCGGACCGTCGTCGGCCACGGTGACCGTCACCCGGTGCCGGTGTTCGTCACGGGACATGCTGAACGACAACTGGTTTCGCGTGTGCCGGGCCGCATTGTCTGCGATGTTGCGGATGGCCCGGGTGAGCGTGCCGGGGTCGCCGTCGACGCGGGCCGCCACGATCGCCGACGACACTGCGGCCGGGGACAGCGCCCGCATCCGGGCCACCTCGGCACGCACCAGGTCATCGAGGTCGACCGGTTGCGTCCTAGCGCGCATACCGTGCTCGTCGGCACGGGCCAGGGTCAGCATGTCCTCGACGAGCCGTCCGAGCCGCTGTGCGTCCGGCAGCATGATCGTCTCTACGGTGTCGACGTCGATTGGTTGCCCGGTGGCGCGGGACAGGTCGAGCAGGCCGACGAGAGTGGTGAGCGGGCTGTTCAATTCGTGCGAGGCATCGTTGACGAACTGCAATTGCCGTGCCCGGGAATGCTCGATGCGTTCGAGCATCGCGTTCATGGTGCCCGCCAGTTCGGCGATCTCGTCACCGGTGTCCGGCACGGTCAGCCGCCTGCTGGTGTCTCCGCCGGAGATCGCATCGGCCTGCCTGCGGATGGATTCGACGGGCCGCAGCGCCCTGCCGACCAGGAAGTAGGTGAGCAGCGCGACCCCGATGATGATGCCGGGGAACACCAGGCAGATGGTGTACCCGACCGTGAGGACCGAGGTGGTTATCGGCCCCTGGTCGGTGGTCACGAGCACGGTGAGCGGGCCGTCGGGGGTCTGCACCCCCACCGCGTTGACGGTGTACCGGTAGTCGTACCGGCCGATCACCTCGATATTGCGGACGACCTTGGTACGTCCTGGCGGCAGGCTCGCCAGCAGCGGCCGGACCCCCACCACGCTGGACTTCTGAACCTCGCCGGCGGCATCGATGATGACCACGTCGGCGACGTTGGGTGCCCTGGCCAGCATCATCGGCGTCATCGCGTTCAGGCCGTCGGCCTCGAGCGCCTCGGCGAGCTGATGCGCCCTGGTCGCACCCGCCGATTCGGCGTCGCGGATCAGGATGCGGTGCATCGTCAGCAACATGCCGGCCGCGGCCAGTGCCATCGCGACGGTCACCACGGCCGTGGCCACCAGCGTGAGCCGGGTGCGGACAGGACTGAGCCACCTGCGGGCGCCGGGCCCGCTGCTGTCGGTGGTGGACGGCACGTCGCCGACAGTAGGTCGGCCTCCGGTCTGGCCGCCACCGGTTCTCAGGATTCGCTAAGAACCGTCACTGCCGGCCATCTGGGTCCCGAGGCCGAACTCCTTGATCCCTGAGGCCGAAGCGACGAAGGCGCGAGGGACGCGTTGGGGCCGGTGAGGTTCACCCCTGACACCACCACGGCCACGAACAACACTCACCCCACGAGCAGCGCCACCGCCGTCGCCACCGACCACAGCAGCATCGCCCTGCCGGTGGTGGCCAGCGACACGATCAGCGCCGGCCCGATGCCGCCGGTGCGCACCGGCCCGGAGGCGACCCAGATCAGAGGTGCGGCGAACAGACCGATGAGCGCCCACCACGTCACCCCGGCCAGGGCCACGGACACGACCAGCGGCACCGTCAGCAACGTGCCGAACAGGATGCGGGTGCGGGCGTCACCGAGCCGCACGGCCAGGGTGATCTTGCCCGATTCGGTGTCCGAGGGGATGTCACGGAGGTTGTTGACCACCAGCACGGCGCTGGAGAAGCAGCCGACGGCGATCGCGCACACCAGCCCCACCCAGTCGACGGTGTCGGCGGTGACGAACTGCGTGCCCAGCACCGCGACGAGGCCGAAGAACACGAACACCGCCACCTCACCGAAGCCGAGGTAGCCGTACGGGGAGCTGCCGCCGGTGTAGAACCAGGCCCCTGCGATACATACCGCGCCGACCGCGACCAGCCACCACGCGGTACTGATCGCCAGCACCAGCCCGCACATCGCGGCCACCCCGAAGCACACGAAAGCGGTGCGTTTGACCGCCGCGGGCGCGGCCGCACCCGATCCGACCAGCCGCATCGGGCCGACCCTGTCGTCGTCGGTGCCGCGGATCCCGTCGGAGTAGTCGTTGGCGTAGTTGACGCCGACGATCAGCGACAGCGCCACCAGCAGCGCGAGCCCCGCCCGCCACCAGGACAGATCGCCCGCCGAGAGATCACCCGCGGCGTGTGCGGCGGCGCCGACGCCCGCGACGACGGGTGCGATCGCGTTCGGAAGGGTGTGCGGGCGTGCGCCCTGGATCCACTGCTGTGCGGTAGCCACGAACCGATCCTTACACGCGCCGGGCCACCTCACGACACCGGGAGACACGGCCCGGGGAGAAAAAGCACCGCGAAAAATGGCACCGGGAGACACGAGACACGCCGCGACACGCGGAACGGGTGAATCGGGTAGCGCTTTCGCGGCGGGCATGGCACACTATGTGAAGTCTCTTCCCGGAGACTTGCGCCCTGCCTGCATCCCCCCCAAGTCGGCAGGGCGCTTCTCCGTTTCCGGACCCTTTTCCGGTCCTGGCACCCGGCTTTCCGTTTCTGGCGCAACTGCGCCGGTCAGCCGTTCCCGCAGTGCGGCCCGGTCGGGTTTGCCCGGCCCCCGCATCGGCAGGGTGTCGACGACGATCACCTCGCGCGGCGCGGCGAATCGGTCGAGCCGAGCGGTCACGAGCTCGATGATCAGGTTCGGGTCCACGGCCCCGGCCTCGGATTCGACGAGCACCGCCACCACCTTCTCGCCGAGCCGCGGGTCGGGCAGGCCCAGCACCACGCATTCGGCGACCGACGGATCGGCCGCGATGGCCTCCTCCACCACCTCGGGCAGCACCGTGAGCCCACCCGTGCTGATGGCCTGATCGGCCCGCCCGACGACCCGCAGCAGTCCGGATTCGACGATCCCGAGATCGTCGGTACGAAACCACCGGTGCTCCCCGGAGGAAGGCCCCCCGGAGGAATCCCTGGAGAGGTATTGCCCGAACGACGGGTGGTGCGGCAGATTGCGGTAGCCGTCGGCGACCATCGGACCACCGAGCCAAATACGTCCGGCGCCGCCGTCTCCGGGGCCTTCGATCCGCACCTCGACCCCGTCGAGGGGAAAACCGTCATAGACGCAGCCGCCGGCGGTCTCGCTCATCCCGTACGTGCACACGATCGCCAGACCCTCATCGATCGCTTTGCGCCGCAACAATTCCGGGGTTGCGGCCCCGCCCACGAGGATGGCGTCGAATGTCCGGGCGGCGTCGGTGGCCGCCGGTGACGCCAGCACCTTGATCAACTGGGTGGGCACCAGCGATGTGTACCGACGCACGCCGTCGAGCTCGCCGGTGGAGCGGACGAAGTCGTCGACCCCGAAGCCGTCGCGCACGTCGATGACGCGGGGACGGTACCCGGCACCGATTGCCCGCAGCAGCACCTGCAGCCCGGCGATGTGATGCGGTGGCAGAGTGAGCAGCCAATTGCCCGGTCCGCCGAGAAAAGCCTCGGTGGCTCGGGCCGAGGCGCGCAGGGTCGCCGCGGTGTGCTGAGCGCCTTTCGGGATGCCGGTCGAACCGGATGTCGAGATCACCAATGTCACGTCGTCGCCGATCGGTTCGCCGGCGCCGAGGGCGGCGCACAACCGGGCCGCGGCCGCGGCGTCGCCGGGCACCGGCAGGACGGCTCGGGTGGCGCCGTGCTCGAGGAGCCCGGCGAGCGTGTCCGTGTGGGCCAGGACTTCCGGTGCGCCTACCAGCTCCAGCGGGTGCAGCCGGTTCAGTGGCCGTCTCCGGACTCGCCGGGACCCTCGCCGTCCTCGAGGGGTTCGGGTGACGCGTTCGGGGTGATGGTGTCGGCGAGCGGTTCGTCGTCGAACGGCCAGCCGGCCACGACGAGCAACTGCCGCACCCGGGCGATGTCGACGGCGTGGGGGAGCTCGTCGGTGACCTTGGTTATCTTGACTCCCGCGTCGATCTTGGAGATCGGTTCGAGATGCCGCAGGGAGTCGTCGATCAGGTCGGAGGTCACCTGGTCGAGTTCATCGTCGGAAAGTTGTCGGCGCAGCAGTGCCACGAGCGGAATGTAGTCGCCCTGGGGTACCCCGTTGGGGTAGCCGGCCCGCAACCATTCGACGACTTTCATGAGTAGCTGTGGTCGGTCCATGATCGCCTCCCTTCTTCGTACCTGGGATTTGTTGTACTCGGTTCACGGGCTGGGGCGTGTCCGGGCCGGTGTCTGACATCGTGTCCGGTTCGGATGCTTGTCATCCCAGTACACACCCTTGCGGTGCCGACCGCCGGAATCGGGCAGTGACAACAGTTCGGCGCCGACCCTCACGGGGTCGGCGCCGAACTGTTCCTGTCCTAGTACCAGGCGTCAGGGAAGACTCTGACGCCCAGATGGAAGTCGAGGGTGTGTCGGCACACCCAGAGGATGCCGACAGCGATGACGACCACGACCAGCCCGAACAGGACGTAAGCGGCGGCCTTGCGGACCGGATCGGGGGCCGTCACCGTGCCATCGGCGTGCTCGTTGCCCATACCGACGGCGTGCAGGCGTAGGCCGACCGCGAAGATCGCGGGCAGTCCCGCTCCGAGCATCAGACCCACGATGAGCACTCGGGCGATGGATTCGACTATGTGCATGGTGCTTTCAATCCTTAGCTGATCGCGCGGGGTCAGACCGACGCAGGACGGGTCGCGGGCTCTTCACCCGCGGGGACGGTGGTACCGCTGCCGTCCTCCCAGTCGTCGGTCACGTTGTTGTGGTCGACCTTGTTCTGCTGTGCGCGCCAGTACATGTAAGCGGAAGCGGCCACGAGGATCGCGAAGATCGTGATGGCGCCGTAGACGTCGCCGATAAGGTGACCGAGCCAGAAGCACAGGGCACCCACCGTTGCGGCGGCCGGAACCGTGGTCACCCAGGCGACCGCCATGCGGCCCGCGACGCTCCAGCGCACCTCGGCGCCCTTCTTGCCGACGCCGGTGCCCAAGATCGAGCCGGTGGCGACGTGGGTGGTCGACAGTGCCATACCCGCGGTGGAGGAGGTCAGGATGATCGCGGCCGAGGATGCGTCGGCGGCGAAGCCCTGCGGCGAGCTGATCTCCACCAGGCCCTTACCCAGGGTGCGGATGATGCGCCAGCCACCGAGGTAGGTACCCAGGGCGATGGCGAACGCACAGGTCAGGACCACCCAGATCGGCAACCCGCTGGAGACGGTGCGCGCATCCAGATGATTGGTGGCGATGAGGGCGAGGGCGATGACACCCATGGTCTTCTGCGCGTCGCCGGTGCCGTGCGAGAGGGCGAGCAGGGACGCGGTGGCGCGCTGGCCATAGCGGAATCCGGCGTCCCGGTTCTTCTCAGCGATCGAACTGGTGATCTTGAAGATGATCCATGTGCTGGTGGCGGCGACAATGCAGGCGATCACCGGCGCGGCCAGGCCGGGGACCAGGATTTTGTGGGTGATGCCGGCCCAGTTGATGCCGCCGAACCCGATGGCGGCCAGGCCTGAACCGATAAGTCCGCCGAACAGTGCGTGCGAGGAACTCGACGGCAGGCCGAACAGCCAGGTGAACAGATTCCACAGGATGCCGCCGATGAGTCCGGCGAAGATGATCAGCAGCGCCTTCTGGGCGTCGAGTCCTGCGACCAGCTCGCCGGCTCCGTCGCCCTTGGTCTCCTGGATCTTCAGTACGTCCTTGGTGATGGTTGCCGCCACCTCGACCGACAGCAGCGCGCCGATGAGGTTGAGGATCGCGGCGACGGTGACCGCGGTCTTGGGTTTGAAGGCTCCGGTGGCGATCGAGGTCGCCATGGCGTTGCCGGTGTCGTGGAATCCGTTGGTGAAGTCGAAACCGAGTGCCGTGATGACGAGCAGCACCAGAATAAGCATCTCTGAGCTCATGCGATCATCATGCTGTGTGACGCGCTCTGGCACCTAACTTCGGGAAAGCCAAAAGACCCCATTTGACGTGCGTGTTTGCTCTATCGCGCCAGGTGTTCACCGACTGTTCACGTTCCGTCGGCCAAGTGGAAATCTTCCGGTGGATGACCCGGGGACTTTGGTCCTGCGCCGTTGGTCTCGTGGCCGCCTCGTCGGCGTCCGAAAGTCGCCGACCGACCGCTCGTACGGGTGCCGACCGACCGCTCGTACGGCTGTGGAAGAATGCGTGTGCATGACGCCAACTGCTGCCCCGATGAAGCTCGGCATGCCGATCAACTACGCCGGCGACTTCCGCGAGACCATCGACCACCTCGCCGACTTCGAGCGGGCGGGTGTCGGCAGGGTCACGGTGCCGGAGGCCTACAGCTTCGACGCGGTCAGTCAGCTCGGCTACATCGCGGCGCGTACCGAGAAGATGGAACTGCAGACCGGCATCCTGCCGATGTTCTCGCGTACCCCCACCAACCTGGCGATAACCGCGGCCGGCCTGGACTACATCTCCGGCGGCCGCGCGATCCTGGGTATCGGGGCGTCCGGTCCTCAGGTCATCGAAGGCTTCCACGGGGTGCCCTATAACGCGCCTCTCGGCCGCGCCCGCGAGCACGTCGAGATCTGCCGCAAGGTGTGGCGGCGCGAGCCGGTGACCTTCGACGGTAAGCACTACCACTTGCCGCTCGGCCCCGAGCATGGCGGGTCGGGCCTGGGTAAGGCCTTGAAGATCATCAACCATCCGGTGCGGGATCGCATCCCGATGCTGCTCGCCGCCATCGGCCCCAAGAACACCGAGTTGGCCGCCGAGCTCTTCGAGGAATTCCAGCCGTTCTTGTTCCATCCCGGGTACGTCGATGCCGCGTTCGGGGAGGCTCTCGAGGCCGGCAAGGCCAAGCGCAGCCCGGACCTCCCGCCGCTACGCATCGTGGTCAACGCCGCCGCGCTGATCACCGACGACGCCGAGCAGATCGAGCATGCCAACCAACTCGTCCGCAATCACTGCGCGCTGTACATCGGCGGCATGGGCGCCCGCGGCAAGAACTTCTACAACTCACTGGCCGTGCGTTACGGATTCGTCGACGAGGCCAAGCTGATCCAGGATCTGTATCTGGACGGTAAGAAGGCCGAGGCCGCCGCAGCCGTGCCTCAGGATCTGGTGGATTCGACCGCCCTGATCGGGCCCAGATCGCAGGTGGCCGAGCGGGTCGAGGCCTTCCGCGCCGCGGGTGTGGGGGTGCTCCTGGCCGCGCCGGCGGCCGGGACGCACGCCGAGCGCGTCGAGGACATGGAGATCCTGCGCGAGTTGATCGGCTGAGCGCGAGGCCGCCACTGAAGCCGAAAGCAGGGTGAGATGGTCGGCGAGATTTGGGGGTTGACCTGCCGATCCTGTGCTACTTTTGTCGCGCCATCGCTGATGGCGAAGTTCGCCGTCTGCTCGGGGGTGAGGTGGGGAAGTCGGCCTACTCGCTGAATAGAGGGAATCAATGCGTGCGGTGCCGGACGCAACAGTCGTGGCCATCACCGTCGACCCGTATCGCAGGGGAACAGAACTGTACGGCTGGGCGGAGTCCGTCGCCGTGGCCGAGCGGTACGTCGATGCCGTGCTCGGTCAGGTTCTGGTAGGGGGAACTTTCGAGCGGCGCGGTCCACTGGACTGGCTGTGGCGGTCGGGTGCCGCCGGTCCGTCCGACGTTCATGCGTTCGACCTGTCTCTGCTCGACGTGTCGGGCGTCCGGGTCGCCGACCCCTATGTGCCCGCACGGTTCGTCGATGTCCGCGTGGGTATTGCGCACCGGTCCGTCGTGCAGGAATCCCCTTGGGGCGACGACGATCTGGCGCATGTCGCCGATACCACGCTGCGTGAGGCCATCGAGTTCGGCGCCCCGGTGGTGATCGCCCGTCCCGGAATGCTTGCCGTGGCCCGCCGCCGCGCCGGGATCGGCTCCGACCTCGCCGCGGCGTCGTCGGACTCCTGGGAGCCGGTGTATCAGCCGATCGTGAAGCTGGGTGCGGGTGAGGTGACGACGGCCGGATACGAGTCGCTGCTGCGCTGGCGGCGCGACGGCGCGCTCGTGGGGCCCGACGTGTTCTTGGCGGGGCTCGAGGCGACCGAGCTGATCGTGCCGGTCGGCCGGGTCGCGATCGCCCGCTCGGTCGAGGCACTGGCCGGGCCGGTCACCGAACTACTCGGGCCGGATGCGTTCATGTCGGTGAATCTTTCAGCCGGGCAGTTGCGGGACAGGTGGCTCGGTGACTACGTCGGGTGGCTGCTCGGTGAACACGGCCTGGACCCGGCGCGGCTGTGGTTCGAGATCTCCGAGAACGCCGTCGTCACCCAGGGCAGCGTCGCCGACAGGACCATCTGGACCCTGCACGGGCTCGGGTGCGGGATCTGCGTCGACGACCTGGGGGCCGGCTTCGCCGCGCTGGGGTATCTGCGGAATCTGCCGATCGACGTGCTCAAGGTCGACCGTGCGCTGGTCAGTCGGATGCCGAGCGAACGGATGGACCGGGCGGTGGTGCGCGCGATCTGCGACCTGGCGTCCGCGGCGGGCGCGCTCACCGTCGCCGAGGGCGTCGAAACGCCGGAGGTGCTGGCCGCCGTCAAGGAACTGGGATGCGACATGGCGCAGGGGTACCTGTTCGGCAGGCCGGCCTCGTTGGCGTAGTGCACTCGGTGGCACCCGCGAACGACCTTTCCGGACACGGCGCCAAACCTCGATGCATGCTATTTTCGCTATTGCATTTGACATAGAAATGGGCTGTGAACAGGGCATCACACGGAATCCAGGCCTGCGGGACAGCGGAGGATATCAGGAATCGATGGTGGCACTTTCTCGCATGCCGGACCGGCAGCAGACACTGTCCGCGGTGCTGCGCAGCCGGATCGACTGGCTGCTGCTGGGACTGGACGCGACGACCATGCTAGTGATCTCGGTTCTCGTCCACCTTGACGAAGGCGGCTACGCAGAGGCCGTGGGCATCGTGGGTGTCGCACTTACTTTGGTGTCGCTGGAGGTCGCCGGCCTGTACCGTTCGCGGCTGACCCTGTCGGCGCTCGACGATCTGCCGCGGCTGGCGGCCTGGTCGATCATCAGCTCCGGGACGGTACTCGCCGTAGCCCGCCCGGGCGAGTCGATCACCCGCACCGCGGCCTACGCCACCCTGGTATTCGTCGCCCTGTTCGTCGTCCGCACCGCGTACTACATATTCGTCCGCAGGCGTAGGCGGCGTTCGCCGGCCGTGAGGATGCGGGCGATGGTCGTCGGCGACGGGCTGGTATCGGTTGAGCTGATCAAGAACACCCGCGCTCTCCCCGAATTGGGCCTCGATGTGGTCGTGGCGGTCAGCGACAGTCCGATGTCCGAACTCGTGGACACCCGAGTCAGGGTCGAGGGTGGCGCCATCCTGGACAAGGCCGTCGAGCATGACATCGATATCGTGCTGGTGTCGTTCGGTTCGGCGCCGGATTCGCGGCTGGTCGGGCCCCTGCGGGCCTGTGACGAACTCGATTGTGAGATCTTCATCGTCCCGCGGTTGTACGAATTCGTTTCGCTCACCCCCACCATGGACCGGATTCATACGATTCCGCTGGTGCGGGTGCGCCGGGACGCCTTGCGTACCTGGTACTGGAAGCTCAAGCGGGTCTTCGACGTCACCGTGGTGTCACTGGCCCTGGCTGTGCTCGCCATCCCGATGGCCCTTGTGGCTCTCGGCGTGTTCCTGTCCGATCCGAGCGCCCCGATCCTGTTCCGGCAGAGACGGATCGGCCGCGACGGGCAGCTGTTCGACATGCTCAAGTTCCGCTCGATGCGGCCCGCTACGGAAACAGCCTCGGATTCGCAGTGGCAGCCCACGGACCGGATCTATCCGCTCGGCAAACTGATGCGCAAGACCTCGATCGACGAACTGCCGCAGTTGTGGAATGTACTGCGCGGCGACATGTCCATCGTCGGCCCCCGCCCGGAGCGGCCCCATTTCGTCGAACAGTTCGAGTCGTCGGTGCCACGCTACGGTGACCGTCATCGCGTCGACGTCGGGCTGACCGGTTGGGCGGCGGTGCACGGACTGCGCGGGGACACCAGCATCAGCGATCGCGCCGCGTACGACAACTTCTACATCGAGAACTGGAGCGTCTGGCTCGACATCAAGATCATCGTCCGCACAGTCGGTGCGGTACTGCGCGGATCGGGGTCCTGAACGGCGGTTTGATCGAGTTCATGGTTTGATCGAGAAGATCTCGCATCGTGGATTTTGCACGCACATGAATGGAGAAGCCAGTGATCTGCCAATCGTGCGAATCCGGGAATCTGTCGATCGTTGTCGCTCTACCGCAAGCGGGCTCGCCCGCGAGGACGTGACGATCTCTGTGGAAGTCGGATCCGTCAGCCGAGGCGATCGCCCGCCACGGCCCCTGCGCCGCAACCGCTTGGCGACGCATTTCGACCAGCGAACGCAGTCGGTGCTCGTCAGCGAGGTCGGTGCGCTGCCGTTGATCGCTACCGTCCTGGCCGTGCAGTCCACGCTGGAACCGGGGGGCGTGCCGTGGATGGTCGGGGTCGGTATCTATACGGTGATCTCGATAGTGATCACCGCTGCGGTCGGTCGGCTCACCGACGTGATGTTCGCCGTATTGGGCTTCGGCGGGATGGTCGGCGTCGCGATTTCCGCAGGGGTGCTGGCCGACCCGGGAACCGCGCACATGGTGCTGGCCCTGCTCGCCGCCGTTCCCGCGCTCGCCGCGATGGAGTCGCCGACCCCGACGGCGATCGGATTCGCCGTCGTCGCGATCGGTTTGGGTTTTGCAGCCGTCGCGACCAGGGCGGAGTCGATCGTAGCGCTGGTCATCAGCGGCGGGGCGTTGGTGATGGCCGTGATCGTGCCGACCTCCCTGGTGCTGATGCTTCGGTCGTCGTTGTCCGCTGCGTTGGAGCGGCAATCGGCGCTGAGCGAGACCGATCCGCTGACAATGACCCTCAATCGGCGAGGGCTCGTCTCCCGCTGGGATGCAGAGGTCGGGTCATCGACCTGGTGGGGTCGGGCAGTCGGTTTCATCGAGTTGGACATCGACTACTTCAAACAACTCAATGATCGGTATGGCCACTCCGCCGGTGATGCGGTCCTGGTCGTAGTCGCCGAGGTACTGACGGAGCTGACCGCCGACGCCGGGCTGGTCGCGCGAACCGGTGGTGAGGAGTTCGTCGTGGTGGTTCCGGTGGACAGTGGGCGCGACCTGGCGCGCTTCTGTCACAGTCTGCGTGTGAAGGTCGCTGAATACACCGATATCACGGTCAGCATCGGCGCGGTGTACGCCCCGGTTCCGAGGTCGGCCGACTGGCTGCGCAGACCGACCCATGCGGTGATCGATGAACTGCTGGCAGCAGCCGACCAGGAGTTGTACGCGGCCAAAGGGAGCGGGCGCAATCGGATCGCGCTGGCCGAATCCGACGTGCTGGTCAGGGCCGGGGCTCGCGCAGTTGCGGACGACCGGAAGGCAGGTGGCCATGGCCGACATCCTGCACCCGGAGGCGGTCGCGGCTCACCGGCGTTACGAGGGTCCGTCCGCTGAGACAGCGCACCGACGCCTGCGTCGACCGTTCCCTTACTACTAGTAGTAGTAGGGGAACGCGTTCCAGTCGGGGTCTCGCTTCTCCAGAAACGCGTCCCGACCCTCCACGGCCTCGTCGGTCATGTACGCCAGCCGCGTCGCCTCACCGGCGAACACCTGCTGACCCATCAGCCCGTCGTCGGTGAGGTTGAACGCGAACTTGAGCATTCGCTGCGCCGTCGGCGACTTGCCGTTGATGGTGCGCGCCCAGTCGATCGCGGTGTTCTCCAACTCGGCGTGGTCGACGACCCGGTTGACCGCACCCATCCGGTGCATCGTCTCGGCGTCGTAGGCCTCGCCGAGGAAGAAGATCTCTCGGGCGAACTTCTGGCCGACCTGCTTGGCCAGGTAGGCGCTGCCGTACCCGGCGTCGAACGAGCCCACGTCGGCGTCGGTCTGCTTGAATCGGGCGTGCTCGCGGGATGCGAGCGTCAGGTCGGCCACCACGTGCAGCGAATGCCCGCCGCCCGCCGCCCAGCCGTTGACCACCGCGATCACCACCTTGGGCATTGTGCGGATCAGTCTCTGTACCTCCAGGATGTGCAGCCGCCCACCCTCGGCCTTCACCCGTGCCTCGTCGACGCCCTCGACGCCCGCCGCGGTGACGTCCGAATCGTGGCTGGTGGCGTACTGGTACCCCGACCGACCGCGAATCCGCTGGTCGCCGCCGCTGCAGAACGCCCACCCCCCGTCCTTGGGGCTCGGCCCGTTGCCGGTCAGGAGAACCGTCCCGACATCGGGGGAGCAGCGCGCGTGATCGAGGACGCGATACAACTCGTCGACGGTATGCGGCCGGAACGCGTTACGCACCTCCGGCCGGTCGAATGCGATCCGCACGATGCCGTTCGCCCGGCCCTCACCGGTGTGCCGGTGATAGGTGATGTCGGTGAGATCGCCGAATCCGGGGACGGCCGCCCACTGGGCGGGATCGAAGGGGGACGCTGCCGATGAGGTGCTCATGACCGTCCACCCTAACGGGACGCCGGATTCGTGCGGTGTCGGTTGGTGGGAGGTTCGAGACCCACGGGTGAACACGTTCTACTACGGTGAGAGGGTGAGTGACGTGCAAGACATACTGACCGGTGCGGACGCGGACTCCGCCGACGAAGTGGGTTCGCGCCGGGGCGGCTTCCGGCCGATCGACCCGGCCGTCGGAGACAGGGGCGGTCCCCGCTACGGCGAGTTCATCGAGCAGGTGCGGCTGTTCATGGACAACGTGCGGCTGGCGTGCCCGACACCGGAGATGGGCGACGACCTCATCGACACCCTCAAAGATCTCAACGCCAAGCTCGCCGCGGTGCAGATCGACGAGTGGCACACCCCGGCCGGCACCCGTATCGACCTGCCGGCCCGCGGCAACATCACCCTGCCGCCGTTCGTCATCGACAACATCGACAGGGAGAACGGGTCGGTGGAGGCGACGGTCACCTTCACCAACTACCACCTCGGGGGCAACGACGCCGCCCACGGCGGACAGGTCGCCGTCGCCTTCGATGACATCGGCGGATACGCGTCGGCGGTGGCCACCAACGGCATCTGCCGCACCGGCTACCTCAGAGTCGACTACCGCTCGGTCACCCCGCTCAACACCGCGCTGAAGATGCGTGCCTGGGCCGACCGCGTCGAGGGCCGCAAAGCCTTCATCAAGGGCACCATGCACGACGGCGACCGCCTGTGCGCCGAACTCGACGGTCTGTTCATCCGCCTCAACCCCGGCCAGCCGTAATCCGACCGGCTGTAGCCCGGCTCAGGCCGTTCGCCGACCGAGTTACGGGGCCGTGGGTCTGCGCCGGGCGTGGTCCAGTAGTTCCGTGAGAGCTGCGGTGGTTCGGGCGATGTCGAACTCACGCTCCACGAGCGCGCGGCCCTCATTGCTGAGGTTGCCGTCGTGGGCGGTGACCGCCCGGGTGAGCGCATCGTTGAGGCTGCGCGCATCGCCGGGTTCGGCCAGATGGCCGGTCACGCCCTCGACCACGATTTCGGGGATGCCGGACAGGGACGTGGATACCGTGGGCACACCGCACGCCAATGCCTCCATCAACGCGACCGGTAGTCCTTCCATCTGCCCGTCGCGGGCCACGATGCTGGGCAGGACGAACAGGTCCGCGGCATCGAGTGCGGCGCGCACCTGGTCCTCGGTTTGGCCGCCGCGGAATCGGACCCGCTGGGAAATGCCCAATTGTTTTGCAAGGGAATCTAATTCGTCGCGCAGTGCGCCGGATCCGATGAGCTCGAGCTCGATGCCGTCGACAGCGGTGCCGCCGAGTGCGAGTGCGCGCAGGAGAATGGCGTGGCCCTTGTACTCCTGGAGGGACGCGACGCAGAGCGCGCGAATCGGCCGGTCGGCGGAAATCGTGCGCGGGCGATAGTGATACGCGGTGGTGTCGATGCCGCAGTGCACGATGTGAATCGGGGTCGGACCGGCATCGAGGGCGGTCAGGAGCCCGCGGTTGTGACCGGAGATGGTGACCACGAATTCGGCGTCGCGGACTTTGCGGCGCAACATCGAGGTGTCCACATACAGATCGTGGGCGTGGGCGGTGAAACTATAGGTGGCTCCGGTCAATTCGCGGCACACCCAGGCGGCGAGCGCTGGATACGTCGCGTAGTGAGCGTGGATATGCGGGGGTGCGGAGAACTCCCCGGAGGTGAGTCCGGCGCTGATCTCCTTCGAGTGCGCGCACGCCAGGGCAAACGTGATCAGCGCGCGTGCGGCGGGCTCGGGACGGCGGCCGTATCCGGTCACGACTACTGCCAGGGCCCGCAGGAACCGGATCGGATGACGCACACAGGCCCACACGACCCCCGCGATCGCCGCTGCTGCACCGGGGCGGCGGTTCCGTGGAACCCACGGCTGCGCGATCGGATGGACCACCCCGGGCGGCGCGGGGAACAGCGACCGCAACCGGACATCGGGGGTACCCACCGATATCGCATCGAGTTCACGCACGATGAACGTCTCGGACACCACCGGAAACCGCGACACCATGTACCAGAGATCGCGTGGCGCCGTCATAATGCCGGCTGCACGTCGAGGTAGGTCTCCCGCAGCCGGGCCAGCCACGCGTCGGCGGAAAAATGTTCCCGCGCGCGCCGCAGCGCCGCGTCCGTCATCTCGGTGCGTAGGCCGGGATCATCGAGCAGGCGGATGACGGCGTCCGCGAATGCGTCCGGGTCGCCCGGCTCGAACAGCAGTCCGGTCCGGCCGTCGTCGATGATGTCGGGGATTCCGCCGACCCGGGTGGCGGCGACTGCGCAACCGGCGGCCGATGCCTCGATCAGCACGGTGGGCAGGTTCTCATGGGTGCTCGGCAGGACGGTGATATCGGCGGCCCGGTAGATGTCGGGCATGTCGGTGCGCACACCGGCGAAACGTACCGAATCGGTCAGCCCTGCTGCGGTGACCTGTGCGCGCAGCTCGGCGTCGAGCTCACCGCCGCCGACCAGCGCGAGGACGGCTCCCGGGTGTTGTTCCAGGACCCGCGGCCAGGCGTCGACGGCCACCGAAATGCCTTTGGGCCGACGGAACGCCGCCGGCAGGACGACAACCGGACGGCCGGCGGAACCGCCGAGTCGAGCGCGGACCGCGGGATCGGCCGGCCCAGGGGCGAAGCCGGTCACGTCGATCCCGTTGTGCAGCACCATCCAGTTGGCAGGCATCCGGCGCGGTCGGTACAGCTTACGGAACGATTCCCGCGACGCACTCGAGACGAACAGGGCCCGGTCGGCCGCGGTGGCCGAGGCCACGGCGAGGCGTTCGCGCTGTGCCGCACGCCCTTCCAGTGGTGCGGCGACGTGATGGAAGGTGCATACCAACGGGGTGCGGGTCAGGGTGCAGGCGGGTTTCGCCAGGGTGATCGCCATCTCCAGATGGGCATGCACAACGTCGTACCGGCCGTCGCGGATGAGGGATACCAGCTTGGGTACCGCGGTCGGATCGAGGAGCCGGCGAATCCCCAGCGAGCGCGTCGTGACCCCGGCGTCGGTGAGGATGGTCATTGTCTTGGCGGCGTTCATCGACTCGGGCGAGAGTCCGACGAAATCCATCGTCATATCGGTGCGGCGCGTGGCGGCAGCCATCGGGGCGAGCAGGGTTTCGGCACCGCCCATCCGGAAGGCGTCGATCAGGACCAGGACACGCATCTCACTTCACCACCCGGAGCCGGTTCCACGGCACGCCGCCGAGGGAGTCGTAGTCCCAGCGCAGGCCCGCGTTGCGATAGATGCCGCCGATGTGGTTGCCGGAGGCGGCCGGATCGCGTTCGAAGCTGACGCTCAACGCGGAGCTGCCGATGTCGACGATGTAGCCGCCGTAGCGCTGCATCGCCGTGGCCACAGTTCGTTCGGCGGGAGTGAGCCCGAGTGAGTTCAGGTCGATCGAGGGATCGAGCTGCAACCTGGCTCCTTCGGGTATGCAGTCGGATCGGGCCGAGCGTCCGTCGGTCTTGATCGCAGGGGAGCGGAAGACGACCGCGCAGGCGTTGTTGGTCTGCAATGCCAGGGCGTGCGGGATGTTCCCGCGGGCGATCTCGGCCAGCCGGACGACCCCGCCGAGCCGCGATGCCCCCGATCCGGTCGCGGCACCGCCCCATCCGGAACCGGTCAGGGTGTTGACGGCGCCGAATGCCGCCGACCAGCTCCGGCCTTGTTTGTGTACCCGCCAGAACTCGTACACCGCGTTTGTGCGTTCGTCCACGACCACCATCGCACTATCGCTTCCGGTGGAAGGTCGGGCCCCATTCGGTACGGGTACTGAGAGACCGCTGAAGGGACAGGGGCCCCAGGTGGTCACCCGGCAGGGGACCGAGTAGCGCGGGGTACTCCGTCCGGCGACGTAGACGGGAATGCCGAACTCCACGATCGAGGTATGCAGGGCCACTGGGGGTTGCAGTGATCGCACCATCTGCGCGCTGCGCGGATCAGTACTCGGGTAATGGCCGATCGTCGTGTTCCACGGTGCCGAAGCGGCGAACGGCCGGGCCGCGGTACCGGACCGTACGTCGGCGGAAGCCGAGTAGGAGCCGGCGCAGACCGTCGCCGGTATCAGTGCCGACAGGACGATGAGCATCCGCAGGTAGCGCGGACGGTGGCCGGTTCGACGGCGAATGTGGTTTGTGCTCATGGCGTCGTGGCCTCCTTCAGTGCGTCGCCGACGATCGTGGCAGTGCGTTGCCAGGCTCCGGCGACATGTTCGTGCCCGGCGGCGCCGAGAGCTGCGGCCAGTTGTGGGTCGGTCAGCAGCTTGAGCATGGCCGCCGCGAGCGCCGCGGGGTCCTGCGGCGGCACGAGCAGGCCGTTCTCGCCGTCGTGTACCGCCTCGGCGAGGTCACCGACCTCCGTGGCGACGACAGGCCTGCCGAAGGTGTACGCCAGGTGCACCACGCCGCTCTGGCTTGCCCGTACGTAGGGGGTGACCAGCAGGCGGGCCGATCCGACGATCCGCGCGACCTGGTCGGTGGGGATGTATCCGGTCGTCGTCGTCACGTTCCCGATGGACTCGGCTCGTGCGAGGACCGCGGGCAGGTCGACGTCGGCGCCCACCGCTCCGGCCATGACGAGTTCGGCATCCGGACGTTCGGCGCGGACGTGTTCGAACGCGTCCAGCAGTACGTCGATGCCCTTGTACGCGGTCCAGGTGCCGAAGAAGAGGGCGACCGGCGCGGTGTCCGCAACGGGTGTGGTGGCGTCGGGTTCGGGGTCCAGCGCCCCCTCGTCGCCGTGTTCGATGACCAGGACAGGGCAGTGGGGGCGCCAATGATCCTGCACCAGTTCCTTTGTGCGCGAACCAAGTACGAACACCACGTCGAGTTGTTGCCAGGCCGCGGCGAAGCAGGCCTGCAGGACGCGGCCGGACTTGACCGTGCTGGTGTCCTTGGCATCGGACCGGGGAAAGGGTTCATGGGCGATCAGGGCGAAGGCGGTCCGAGGCAGGAGCCGGGCGTACACGGCGACGAACGCGGGCTCGAAGGCGAACCGCCAGTGTGAGAAGACGACGGCGCGTGGGCGGGACCGGATCAGGAGTGCGCCGAGCACGATCCAGGCCAGCACCAGTTGCGCCGCCCGCAGCGGCCGCCGGATCAGGCGAACGGCACGCGAGCGAACCTCCTGATCGGCCGGGTGCCAGGTGGGCAGCACCGAACGGATGGAGAATCCATCGGTGTGAAAGGAGAGTTCGGGGTCGGGTCCGGTCCATAGCTCGACCTGCCGGCCGTCGGCGGCGAGTGCCTGGCCCAGCTGCGCACCGAACTGGAACAGCCCTCCCGACGGGGAGAATTCCACGAATACTGTCGGACGGGTCATGCAGGGACAACCTCTCGGTTTCGTTTGCCGGTCGTGGCGGTGTGTCGAGTCGGGCGGAGCACGGCCCACCCGCCGACGGCGACGAGCAGGCCCGCTATCACCGCCGTGGTGGCGGCGCGCGGTGATATCGACGCCGTGGTCCGGGTGATGGCCGGTCCTACTTCGGTGAAACTGTACTGACGGTGGCCCAGATACTTGGTGGAGCGGTTTTGCGCTTGCCTCACCGCGGTCTCGACAAGGCCGCGGCTTCGCGTCGGGGCGGCGGTGGCGGTGATCCGGATCGTCCCCCGGACCGGGTCGGCCGCGACGGTGACGCCGTCGACGTCGGGGTCGATGATCCGCGCCACGGTGGGCAGGAACTGTTTGCGATTGCGGATATTGAGTGCGTAGCTGTAATAGCCGTCCACCTGACCGACGGGTCGCAGGGTGACGTGTTGTTCAGTGACATCCTGCGAGTCTCGGGTATTGATCAGTACGATGCCGGCCGTGCAGGCGCCGGCGGCAACCGCAGCGATGACGGCCGCTGCCTGTCGCGCGCTGTGGCGCACCCTGTCCCGGCCGTCCGGCCACTCCGGTGCGAGCGCGGCCGCCAGCGCCAGAATGATGCCGAACGTGCGGAAATACGCAATGTGCAGGGTGATACTGGCCGCACCCCAGGCGACGATCGCCGCGCACACCGCCGTGGTGAGCAGCCGGTCGGGGTCGCGTGGCCGGGAGACGATCCCCATAAGTCCGAGAATCAGAAATCCGACGAACATGATGGCCCAGCTGATCAGGCCCACGACACCGGTTTCGGCGAGTAGTTCCAGGTACAGGTTGTGCGGGGCGTTCGGGGCCAGCTCGGTGGTCAGCGGCCGGCCGAGTGCGGTAGGCACCTGGTCCTGATGGGCGTCCACCTGAAGGCCGTAGGTTCCCGCGCCGTAGCCGAACACCGGACGTTCGGTGAACATCAGCCGGGCGATCTCCTGGGATGACATCCGGCCGAGGAGCGAGGGGTCGAGGTCGGCGATGTCGGTGCTGCTCGAGTTGATCTCGGAGGCCGCCGATAACAGCCGGTCACCGATCCCGGGAGTGAGAAGGAGAACGGCGATGAGCGCGGGGATCGCGACGACGCTCCACCGTCGCGCCGTCGGGCCGACCAGGACCACGAACACGCACAGCGCCACTCCGGCGGCGAGAAACGTGCCCCGGGACTGGGTGAGGTAGATGCCGATCAGCAGCAGCGACGCCGCGACCAGCCAGAATGCAGTCCGGGCGTGTTGACCCGCGCGCAGGCACCGTGCGGTGAGCGCGGCAGCAAGCGACAGACCCAGCACGAGGTGCCGCCCCCAGAAATTCGAATCAGGCAGCGGCCCGCCGTATCGCAGCGTCGTGATGCCCTCGCCGAGTGCCTGGGTCGCGTCGGCGAAACCACCGAGTGAATTGGTTCCGCCGAAGACCAGCTCGTTGATCAGCGTCATCGCCGACATCACAGCCAGAGGTACGACGAATGCCGCGGCGGCCGTCCAGTGGCCACCGGACACCTGGACGAGCATCAGTACCAGGAGCACGAACGAGCAGTCGATGAACGCGCGAACCAGATCGGCCTCGGAAGTGGCAACATCGGAGCTGGCTATCGCAGACAGCGCCTTCCCCGCGAGGTAACACGCCAGCAGCACCGCGGCGACCGCGGTCCACCGGTTGAGCCGTCGCCTGTGTTGCTCCTCGCGCAACGCCAGGATCAGGGCCGTGCCGCCGAGAGCGACGGACGCGTGGAAGATCGGTAGGGACGTGCGTCCGGCCAGCACGCCGGACAGATTCGTCACTTCGACGACGATGATCGTGACGGCAGTCCACGACGGGTTCTGGGCCACGAACCAGGCGAAGGCGACCGCGACGGGGACTGCGCAGATGATAAGCGGCGAGGACATGCCTGCGACGGTGATGGCGCCGAGTGCGGCCAGACCGGCGACGATGAGCAGCGCCGGAGCCTGGGTCCGGGCCTGCACCACGATCCGGTCCACCGCCGTCTGGAATGTGTCCGCCCTTGGGGCGCCCTGACGGGGGATGCCCTGTCTGTGGGTGCCCTGACTGGGGGTGCCCTGACTGGGGGTGCCCTGACTGGGGGTGCCCTGACTGGGGGTCGACGGGGGTTCGGGAGCCAGGACCGGTGCGGTCACCGGGTGCAGGCGTCCGGCGGCGTTCATTCGTAGGGCCTGGTCACGGCACGCCTGGTCGTAGCCTCATCGGCGGCGCCCGCACCGCGCATGCGGTGGCGTCCGGCCCCCCGGGTGATCGCCAGTGCCGCGCCGAGACCGAGCAGCGCTCCGGCCGCCGCCCCGAGGATCGCGACCTGCGTCGGCGAGGACTTCGCGACCGGCCGGGCACTGCCTGCCACCGTCTTGATCACCTCGACCTCGAACGGTCTGGCGATGCTTTTGACGTTGCTCGAAGCGGCGGAGAGCACTGCCGCCAGGCCGCGCTCGGCCGCGGTCGAGGTCGGTGCCTCCACGGACACCGTCAGCATGGTCGTCTCCGGAATCGCGGCCGCGGTGAGAGTGAGATCTGACTGCTCGACGTCGGCGGCGGCTGCCATCACCGGAAGCCACCGGTCGGTGTCCTGATAGATCAGTGCCACCGTTTTCGGCAACTGGCCGCCGGTGAGCACCTCCCAGAATCCGGAACTCCGGGCGGTTGACAGCTTTTTCGGGGGGAGGAGGGCGACATCGGCTTTTGCGACATAGCGGGTCTCGTTCGGGGTCAGGGACCAGGACAGCAGCATGCCCACTAGCGCGCCGAGCAGTACTCCGGCGCTGATGATGGCGCGGGTGCGGGTACCGATGGGGCGTGTCATGCTCTCTCCGGACATTTAGTGTCGCGACTTCGGGACGGCGCTCCGCGGTTATGTGTCGATATGGATGCCACCTTAACTAGGGTGGATAGTACCGGTAGGTCGCGGTCCGGCCGTGGTCGAGCAAGCCTGCCGAAGCGGTGACATTTCACTCATCAGCACCAATGTGAAATTCTGGTACATTTCATGAAATGCCTACGGCTGACATCATTTCGAGAGCCCTCGCATCCCCGAAATAGGGTGGGATTCTGGGCTCGCTGGCCCGTCGTACATGGCGGCGTGTGATAACTCTCAACTTCCATCGGATCGGTATACCCGGGGACGGTGACGACCCGGATTTATGCAGGACTTCCGCCGTGGCTGTTCGGCTCGCCTCGTCGGTACGCATGAAGGCCGACACGTAAGTGTTGCCACAAGTTAGTACATCCGCTGATAGAGGGCGGCGACGGACGGAACTGATGCGATGACGGTGATGCTGGTCAGTGCGGTCGACCCATACCCCGTCGATGCCGGCAAGAAGGTAGTCCTCGCCGGATTCGTGGACTACTTCAGGGAGCGATACGGGCCCGGCGGTGTGCACTATCTACTGGTTGGCGGGCGTCCCCCCGAGCGATTCCCGGTGACCCTGCACCACGTACCCGGTCCCGGGCGGCTCACCGCCGTCGGCAATGTCGCGCTGCGGGCGACGACCGGGCGATCGAGCATCCAGGAGGCGTTGCTCCGATCGCGCGCGGTCGGCCACGGCATCGATCGCATCCGCGAACAGGTACGGCCTTCGCGGCAGGTGTACGACACCGTGCGCATGGCGCAGTACGCGGACGAGAGTGCCTCGAAACAGGTGTGTTACCTCGACGACCTGTTCTCAGAGCGGTACACCGCGATGCTGGCGGCCGCGCGGCGGTTTCCCGATGTCGACATCCGGCCGCTGGGCAACTTCGCCGCCCATGTCCCGTCGCCGCTGCGCCCGATCGCCGACAACCGGCACGGCCGCAACGCGCTGCTGCGCACCGAACGACGACTGGTGCGCCGTAGCGAGGACCGGGTGGCCACCACCTTCGGCACCAGCCTGCTGATCAGCGAGGCTGAGGCTGTTGAGCTCGCCGCCCGTACCGGCGTTTCCCGTGACCGCGTGCGATCGCTGCCCCCGCTGGTGCGCCTCGCGCCCGGAGGTGCGAACGCGGAGCGTCGCGAGCCGGAGGCCGGCCGGCCTGTGTTCGTCTTCCTCGGGCTGCTGTCCCTGCCGCACAACGACGACGGGTTGACGTGGCTGCTGAGCGAGATCTGGCCGCTGGTCCTGCGCGCGCTCCCCGGTGCGCGGCTGCGGGTGATCGGCCGGGAGGCCTCGGAAGCGTTGCGCGCGTTGGCGGGCCGATACGGCGACAGCGTGAGCGTCGAAGGGTTCGTCGAGGATTTGAACGGGGCGCTGGCCGATGCGTCGGCGATGCTCAACCCGCTGCGGTTCGGTTCGGGAATCAAGCTCAAGGTGATCGAGGCGCTCGCGCGGGGCATCCCGGTGGTCTCGACGACCGTCGGCGCCGAGGGCATCGTGAGCGGTGCCGACGCCGGGATCCTGGTCGCCGACGAACCGGCCGCCATCTGTGCGCAGATGTGTGAGCTGACCTCGCCGGGTCACAATGCGCGCATCGCGCGCGCCTCGGCGGCTCACTTCGATGCGGTCTATTCGCGCCCGGCGGTGTTCGCGGCCTACGACAGAGCATTCGGGTGATGTCGGGGAAGTGCCCCGGCCGGAGGAACCGGTGACCCACCGCGCCCCGGAGCCCGAGGACAAGGAGCCCGAGGACAAGGAGCCCGAGGACAAGGAGCCCGAGGACAAGGAGCCGGGGGCATCCGGTGGACTGACCGGGCATCTTCTCAAGGGCGCCGGGGCGGCGGCCGGCGGGCTGGTCATAGTCCAGGGGGTCGGCGCGGTTCAGACCCTGGTCCTGGGCCGGCTGCTCGGACCGGCCGAGGTGGGACTGTTCATCGCGGGGACCGTGCTGCTCAGCTTTATCGCCGAGATCACCCAGGGGTCGATGGCGCAGGCACTCATCGCCCGGCGCCACGACATCGAACGGGCCGCCAACACGGCCCTCGTCGTCACGTTCTGCACCGGTGTCGGATTCGGCCTGGCGGTGGCCGCGGCCGCGCCGCTGCTGGCGATGATCTTCCATAGTGACAAGGTCGGCTGGATCGCCGCGGCCAGTAGCGGCATGGTGATTCTGCATGCGTGCACCGCGGTACCGGACGCGCTGATGCAGCGCGAGATGAAGTTCTACCGCAGGCTGGTCATCGACCCGATCGTGACCATCACCTATGCGGTGACGGCGATCTCGCTGGCGCTGGCCGGATTCGGTGCGTGGTCGATGGTCATCGGGACGTATCTCTCGCAGATCGTGTGGGTGATCATGAGCTGGTGGCTGGCACGGTGGCGTCCGTCGCTGCGGCTGGCCTCGTTCCGGATATGGCGGGAGCTGGCTACGTTCTCGGCGCCGCTGCTGGTCTACGCGCTCGCCGAGCAGAGCCGGGATGTGCTGAACCAGACGATCGTCGGCCGGGTGCTGGGCACCCCGAAACTCGGGCAGTTCCGCTACGGTCTGCGGCTGGGAATGATGCCGTCGATCGCCATCATCCAGGTGTGCTCGTATGTGCTGTTGCCGGCATTCGCCGCGATCGCGGGGGAAGCCGAACGCTTCCGCCACGCATACCTGCGCGCACTCGGCTGGATCTGGTGTGTGGCCGCCCCCGTCGGTCTGGTGATGATCGTGGCGGGCGAACCGGTCATGGTGGCGTTGCTGGGGGAGCAGTGGCGGCCGGCGGGCGTACTGGCGGAGGGGCTGGCCGGTGTCGGCCCGGGGATGGCGCTCTACGCGGTGGCCGGCGAAGCCGTCAAAGGGGCCGGCCGAACGCGGGTGCTGATGTGGCTGTCGATCGTCGACCTCGGCGTGGGGGTTCCGGCCGTTCTCGTCGCCGCCCACCACGGGCTGGTGTACGTCGGTATTGTGCTGTCGGTCATGTCGCTGGCCACCGGCGCGGCGTGTGTCATGTGCGCGCGACCCATCGTCGGGGTGAGCGGCCGGGAGACCTTGCGCTGCGTGGTACCGGCGGGAGCGGCGGCGGTCATTTCGTTCGCTCCGCTCATCGCCGGCCGGATACTGCTGGTCGACGAACAACCGGGCCTGCCGCGGGTAATCGTGGAATGCCTCGTCTACGGGGTCGTATACGGACTGGCACTGGCCGTCGTCGACAGAGAGCGGGTGCGCGTGTTGTTACGTCTGACGGGCTCGTTGGCCGGCAGGCTCCGCGCCCGCAAGCCGGTCGAACCGGAATGACCACACGACAGTGACTACAGGGCGGTGACTTACAGCGCTACCGCGCCGATGGAGAAGCCCGCGTGGTTCAGGCGTTCGGTGAGGACATCGCCCATCGCCACTGCCGGGGTGAGCACCCCGTGGTGGTCGGGGAGCCTGTCGCGGTCGAGGGCCAGGGCCAGGGCGCTCTCGCCGAGCATCACCGCGGTCGCCTTGTAGCCGGGATCGCCGTGGCCACGGAAGCGGGCCCGGTAGCGTCGGCCGGTGGTGCTGGTGGTGAACGCCTCGGCAGTGAAATGTCCTTTGTCCCTGGTCTTTTGGTTCGGTCCCTCGCCGGGTGCGGGCAGTACCCGGTCCAGCAGCCGACGCGTCGGCCCGAAACTCATGGCGCCCAGGAATGCGCCTGTGCCCACCCCGACGAGCCCGGCGGTGACCGCCGACACCACCGGAATGTCGCCGACGTTCATCGTCTCGCCGTAGTGGAAGTTCGCGCCATAACCGCCTTCCAGCAAAGCATTCGAGCGCCGGACGATGCGGGTGTTGTGCGAGGCCATGAAGAACGGGGCCAGTGTCCCCGATAGTGACGGATCCACCTTGCGGGCCGATACGATATTGAGATCGCTGGGCTCCGAACGCATTTCGGATCGGGGCGGGTCGCCCGGGCCCGACGACAGCGCCTGCGGATTGAGCATAAGCCTGCGTACCTGTGAGTCCTTGGCCTGATCGGCGATGACCCGCACTGAATCGATGGTGCCGCCCGACACCCCGCCACGGAAGGACTGCAACACGAATGTGGTGTCGGTGAGCTCCCCGGCGCGGTCGGCGGCGATCTTGCGATACAGCGCCCACACCGTCAGATCCGACGGAATCGAGTCGAAACCGCACGAATGCACGATGCGCGCACCGGAGCCCGCGGCGAGATCGTGGGCCTTGTCGATGGAGAACCGCACGAACGGCACCTCGCCGGTCAGGTCGACGTAGTCGGTGCCGGCGGTCGCCGCGGCCACCACCAGTGCCTCGCCGTACTTGAGGTACGGGCCGACGGTGGTGCATACCACGCGGGTGCGGGAGACCATCGCATCGAGGGAAGCAGGTGAGTCCGCGTCGGCGACGATGACCGGCCAGTCGGTTGCGGCCCCGCCGATGCGTTCACGCAATGCGACGAGTTTGGCCTCCGAACGCCCGGCCAGCGCGATCTTGGTCCCGACCGGGGCATGTGTGGCCAGGTAGCGTGCGGTGAGTTCGCCGACGAAGCCCGTCGCACCGAACACGACGACGTCGAACTCGCGCTTACCGGACTTATCGGACACCGTCGTTGTGTCTTCACTCATACGTCCGACTCTAGACTCCCGCGGCCCCATTTAGGGTGGGAGGATGCACCAGCCTCGCACCGAATACCCGTCCACCCTGCAGGCACGGGTCATCGTCGACGAACTGATCCGCGGCGGGGTGCGTGAGGCGGTGCTCTGCCCGGGTTCGCGAAACGCGCCGCTGGCATTCGCGTTGCACGCGGCCGACACCGCCGGACGGCTCCGGCTGCATGTGCGGATCGACGAACGCTCGGCCGGTTTCCTGGCGCTCGGCCTGGCCGCGGCGTCGCGGCAGCCGGTGCCGATCATCATGACCAGCGGCACCGCCGTCGCCAACATGTCACCGGCCGTATTCGAGGCCAACTACGCCCGCGTGCCGCTGGTGGTGGTGTCGGCGAACCGGCCGTACGAGCTGCTCGGATCGGGGGCGAATCAGACCATCGAACAGTTCGGGATCTTCGGTACCCAGGTGCGGGCCGCGATCAGTCTCGGCCTGGCCGAGCAGGACCTGGACACCAATTCGCAGTGGCGGTCGGCCGTCGGCCGGGTGCTGGCCGCGGCACGCGGTGCCCGCACCGGTAACGCCGGGCCCGTCCAGTTCGACATCCCACTGCGCGAGCCGCTCATTCCGGCCGACCCCGGCGAGGCTCAGCAGGACCTGGGGATCTTCGAGGGCCGCCCCGGAGGGCTGCCATGGACGCAGGCGCCCGTCGGCAGGCTCGACGTCCCGTTACCGATCGACCTGACCCTCGACACCGTCGTCGTGTCCGGTCACGGCGCGGGCGTCCATCCCGAACTCGCCGCGGTGCCCACGGTCGCCGAACCCACTGCTCCTGCCGTGGTCACGCCGCTGCACCCGCTTGCGCTTGACCTGATATCGCCGCGGCAGGCCATCATCTGCGGGCGCCCCACCCTGCATCGCGGGGTGTCGCGGCTGCTCGCCGACCCGAATGTGCGTGTGTACGCACTGACCACCGGCCCGCGCTGGCCCGACGTGTCGGGCAATGTGTACGCCACCGGAACCCGCGCCGAGGTCACCGGCGCCCCCGCCGAGGCATGGCTCAAACACTGCGCCGACACTCAGCACCAGGTGGTCACCGCGGTCGACGCCGAACTCGACGTACCCGGCAACACCACCGGACTGCATGTGGCGCGGGCGGTGTCGGCGGCACTGCGGCCCGGTGACCAGCTGGTGGTGGGGGCGAGCAACCCGATCCGCGACATCGCGCTCGCCGGCCGCGTCAGTCCCGAAGTCCGGGTGCTGTCGAACCGGGGAGTCGCCGGCATCGACGGCACCAACTCGACCGCCATCGGCGCCGCCCTCGACCTGCAATCGCGTGACCCCGGTGCCCGCACCGTCGCGCTCATGGGCGATCTGACGTTTGTGCACGACGCGACCGGCCTGCTCATCGGGCCCGGCGAACCACGTCCGTCCAATCTGCGGATCGTCGTCGCCAACGACGACGGCGGCGGTATCTTCGGGCTGCTCGAACAAGGTGACCCCCGCTTCAACACCGGTCCGTACGAGGGGGCGTATGAGCGGGTGTTCGGCACCCCGCATCGCACCGACCTGGCAGCGCTGTGCGCCGGATTCCACATCGCCCACCGGCGGGTGAGCCTCGGCGAATTGAGTGGCTACCTGCAGACCGAGGTGCCCGGCGGGCTCGAGGTCGTGGAGGTCAGCACCGATCGCGCCCGGCTGCGCGACCTCCACGCGGCCATCGCCGCCCGGTACCGGGAAATCCCATGAATGCGGCGGTGTTGCGGCGTGTCCAGAAGGGATTACTGCTGGTCGGGCTCGTCGGCACCGTGATGGGTGCGGTGCTGGTGATCGCGTGCTACCGCAACGACCACCAGATCGAGGCGCACAAGGCCACCGTCATGGCCGACGTCCTGTACGCGGGCGACCTGCGCGCCGACGTCAGCTTCCAGACCCCCGACGGCCAGCTGCACAGCCCGCGCCTGGGCCTGCTCTACCCCACCGAACTGACCCAGGGCCAGCGGATCAGCGTCGAGTACGACGCCACCAACCCCGACCTGGCTCGCCCAGCCGGCCGCGACGCGAGCCTGTCGATCGTGCCCGCCGTGTCGGTGGTGGCGCTGCTGTGGCTGGTCATCGGCGCCGTCGTGATCGGGCTGGCCGAAACCAACCGAAGGCTCACCGCCCGCCGGCCTGATCGGGTGACTGCGGGCGATCGGTGACCCAGTAGCGTGATACCCATGGCTGACACCGCGGGGCACCCGAGCAGGGCAACACTCGACAAGGATCCGGCCGAGGTCGCCCAGATGTTCGACGGCGTCGCCCGGCGCTACGACATCACCAACACGGTGCTCTCATTCGGGCAGGACCGGCGCTGGCGCACCGTCACCCGCAAGGCGCTCGCGCTCACACCCTCCGACGTGGTGCTCGATCTGGCCGCCGGCACCGCGGTGTCGACGGTCGAGCTGGCCAAGTCGGGGGCGCGGTGTATCGCCGCCGACTTCTCCCTCGGCATGCTCAAGGCCGGTGCTGGCAGGCCGGTGCCCAAGGTCGCCGCCGACGCCCTGAACCTGCCGTTCGCCGACCAATCCTTCGACGCCGCAACCATTTCCTTCGGCCTGCGCAACGTCAACGATGTTCCCCGGGCACTGAGCGAGTTCCATCGCGTACTCAAACCCGGTGGCCGCCTGGTGATCTGCGAATTCTCGACCCCCACCGTGCGGCCGTTCCGCACCGTATACATGGAATACCTGATGAAGGCGCTGCCCGCCGTGGCCACCAAGGTGTCGAGCAATCCCGACGCGTATGTGTATCTCGCCGAATCGATCCGGGCTTGGCCCGACCAATTCGAACTCGGCGAACTCATCCGCGACGCCGGCTTCTCGGGCGTCCGCTGGCAGAACCTCACCGGCGGCATCACCGCCGTCCACTCCGCCGTCCGCTGACATCCCCGTACCCTGCCTGAGAGCCTCATCTCACCCGCCCAACGCGTCCCTCGCTCCAGCGGCGGACATCTTGATCCCTGAGGCCGAAGCGACGCAGGAGCGAGGGTCACGAAGGGTCCGGTGACCTTTTGGCACATGGCCGGACCACCTCAGATGTGCGGCACCGGGCAGCCGGGCTTGAACGTGCCCAGTTTCTCGATTTCGTAGCCGTTCGGGTAGCCGCGCACCTGCGGAGTCTGCCGGCCGAACATCGGTTCACGGCGCGGCGGAAACAGCAGCGCGATCGCCAGGCCACGCGCCTTGAGCCCGCCGCGCACCACGACCTGCTCCACCCGCGTCGGCCGCGGATACCGGAACGCCACCCGCAGCCGATCGTCCATGAGCGCGAACGAGATTCGCCGCACCGCCGCGCGCGGCAGCAGATGGAACGGCGCGAACGTACCCAGCAGGTCCAGTGTCGAGTCCGCGACTTCCCGTGCCTTGGGGGAGTAGGTGAAATGGCCGATCTCGTACTCCTCCATCAGCTTTTCGAATCCCGCGTAGTCTTCGGGAATCCCCTTGATACCCATACGTTTTCCGAGCAGCCGGTAATAGTCGGTGAGTGCGGTGACCTCCCGGTCGGTCAGGTTGCGCCACTCGTAGCTGTTGATCCAGTCCACCGGACACACCACGAATGTCGACAGCACGTACAGCATGTCGTCGTTGGAGATGTCATACATGCCGTGCATCTCATTGACCCGCCGGATCCCGGTGCGCCCCATCGTCGACGACACGCCGTGCTCAATGGGTGCGTCGAGCAGCAGCACCGTGTCGTCGTAACGCTTCTGGGTGTGTTCGGTGAACTGGCGGGTGTCGCACAGCAGATCGCCGATCGACGGGACCGCGTACGTGCGGAACAGCGCGAAACTCAGCGCCTGCGTGTTGCCCCACGGAAACTCGCGACTGATCAGGTCGCGCACGATCGACTCGAAGTCTCCGTCGTCGCGGGCGGCGATCTCGTCGCGCAACGCGAAACGCCGGGCACGTCGCGCGCGCAATCGGGCAGTGAGAGACGTGGCTGTCGTCATGTGATGTAGATTACCGCCACTCACCGGAACGGCGGACGGTCGTCGACCCGGCTGGAGAGACGGCCGGCGGTGCGCCAGGCCCGTGCCACCAGGTCGGCGTCGTCGGGGGTGATGAGGTTACCCATCACCCGGACCACCATCGACATCAGCCGCGCCGACCGCATCCCGGGCCGTCCCAGGGCGGGTACCGCCTGCGGCACCGTGAGCACCCCGGCCAGCCTGCGTGCCGCCGAGAACGCGAGCCCGTAATGGTCGGTCAGTACGTCGCGCCAGCGGGTGGTGTAGTCGTCGGCACCGAGCAGTTCGACGGCCAGGCGCCCGGTCTCCATCGCGTAGTCGATGCCCTCGCCGTTGAGCGGGTTGACGCAGGCTGCGGCGTCGCCGATCAGCATCCAGTTGCGCCCGGCCACCCCGGTGACCGCCCCGCCCATCGGCAGCAGCGCCGACGCCACCCGCATCGGGACGCCACCGATGCGCCATTCGTCGCGGACGAACTCGGTGTAGTGCTCCAGGATCGGCCGCAGTTGCATGCTCGCCGGACGTTTGGCCGTAGCCAGCGCCCCGACCCCGATGTTGAGCAGGCCGTTAACGTTGCCCTGGCTGCCGAGTGGGAACAGCCACCCGTAGCCGGGCAGCAGTCCGCCGTCGGGGCCGCGCAGTTCCAGGTGCGACCCCATCCACCGCTCATCGGCGCGTTCGGACGCCACATATGCGCGGGCGGCCACCCCGTATGCGGTGTCGCGGTGCCACTGCCGGCCGAGCGTCTTGCCGAGGGTCGAGCGCACCCCGTCGGCGACGATCACATCGCGCACCGCGACGTCCGACGTCCCACTCGGCCCGGCCAGCGTGACCGACTCGATCCGATCACCAGCCATCACCGCGCCGACGGCCTTGGTGCCCTGCAGCATCGTCGCCCCGGACGCGACCGCGTGCGCCCGGATCTCCTCATCGAGTTCGGTGCGGGCCACCGCGCTGCCGTGTGCGGGAAACCGTCCCGACGGCCACGGCACCTCCCGCGTCGCCCCCCACCCGGCCAGACGCAGCCCGTCGATGCGTGGCCTGCCGTCGAGTAGCGAGCCGAGGCCGAGGGCGTCGAGTTCGGCCACCGCGCGTGGGGTGAGGCCGTCGCCGCACGTCTTGTCCCGCGGAAAGGTGGCCCCGTCGATGAGTGTCACCGCACGTCCGGCGGCCACGGCGTGTGCGGCGGCCGCGGCGCCGCCGGGGCCCGCCCCGACGACCAGAACGTCCACAGGTTGGGGTTGGTTGCTCACCCGACCAGTATGTCGGCAGCCGGTAGCGGTTACGCTCACAGGCAGTGTGACGGCCATCGACGGCTGTTGCGGGAGACCAACGAGATGGGGCGGCACGGGACGTGAAGTCGACTTTCGCCGGACTTGACCTGGGCACCGACGAGTTCGCCGAGGTGGTGCGGTCGGCGTTGGCAGACGTCGAGGACCTGCTGATCACCGAACTGTCCTCGGGCGACGCGATCATGACCGAGGCCGCCACCCACCTGGCGAAGGCCGGCGGCAAACGGTTCCGGCCGATGTTCGCGATCCTGGCCGCCCAGTTCGGCCCCGACCCGGGCAGCCGGGACGTGATCACCGCGGCGACGGTCGTCGAGATGATCCACCTGGCCACCCTGTACCACGACGACGTCATGGACGAGGCTCCGATGCGCCGTGGCGCGCAGTCGGCCAACGCCCGCTGGACCAACAGCATCGCCATCCTGTCGGGCGACTTCCTCTTCGCGCGGGCATCGCGACTGGTGTCGACGCTCGGCCCCGACGCGGTGCGGATCATCGCCGAGACGTTCGCCGAACTGGTCACCGGCCAGATGCGGGAGACCGTCGGCGCGACCGGCGACATCGACCCGATCGACCACTACCTGAAGGTGGTGTGGGAGAAGACCGGCTCGCTGATCGCTGCCGCCGCCCGGTTCGGTTCGATGGCCGCCGGTGCCGACCCCGACAGCATCGAGCGCCTCGCGCGGATCGGCGACATCATCGGCATCGCCTTCCAGGTGTCCGACGACATCATCGACATCGCGTCGGCCACCGGCGACTCGGGCAAGACCCCGGGCACCGACCTGCGTGAGGGCGTGCACACGCTGCCCGTGCTGTATGCGCTGCGCGGTGACGAGCCGTCGACGCCAAGGCTGCGGGAGCTGTTGCTGGACCCGGCCGGCAAGCCGCGTGCCCTCACCGCCGACGACGAGGTCACCGAGGCCCTGAAACTGCTCACCACGTCATCCGGCATGGCCCAGGCGCACGCCAAACTGCATTCGTTCGCCGACGAGGCCCTGGCCGAACTGGCCCGGCTCCCGGAAACACAGGCCACCGGCGCCCTGTCCTCTCTGGTCCGCTACACCATCGACCGCACCGGCTGAACTTCTCAACACGGAACCTGACCGCACCTCACGTACGTTTGACAGTGTGAACCGGTGATGTACCGGTGTCGGACGGTGGAAGCGGGTGGGTGATGCATTTCAACGGTCTCAAGACGGCGGTGCTGCTCGGGGTGATGTCGGCGATCATCATCGGGATCGGCGCGATGTTCCGGAGCCCGCTGATCCTGCTGGTCGCGATCGTCTTCGCGGTCGGCATGAACGGCTACGTGTACTTCAACAGCGCCAAGATGGCGCTGAAGTCGATGCGCGCGCAGCCCGTCACCGAAGTGCAGGCGCCGATGCTGTACCGGATCGTGCGTGAGTTGGCCACCACGGCACACCAGCCGATGCCAGCGCTCTACATCAGCCCCACCGAATCACCCAACGCGTTCGCGACCGGCCGCAACCCGCAGAACGCCGCGGTGTGCTGCACCGCGGGGATCCTGCGACTGCTCAACGAACGCGAACTACGGGCGGTCCTCGGGCACGAACTGTCGCACGTCTACAACCGCGACATCCTGATCTCGTCGGTCGCCGGCGCGATGGCGTCGGTGATCACCGGCATCGCCAACTTCGCCTTCATGCTCGGCGGCAACCGCAACAACGGACCCGGTCTGCTCGGCATGATGGCCATCTCACTGCTCGGACCGATCGCGGCGACCGTCATCAAAATGGCCGTGTCGCGCTCGCGTGAGTTCCAGGCCGACCAGTCCGGCGCCGAACTCACCGGTGACCCGCTGGCGTTGGCGTCGGCGCTGGCCAAGATCTCCGGCGGCGTCGACAGGGCCCCGCTCGCCCCCGAACCCGCGATCGAAGCTCAGAGTCACCTGATGATCGAGAACCCGTTCCGCGGCGGCGGAATGACCCGGCTGTTCGCCACCCACCCGCCGACCGAGGAACGGATCGCCCGGCTACAGGAGATGGCGCGCAGGGGTTGACGCGCTATCGGTAATTCACGAATTGCAGTGCGATCCCGAAATCCTCGCCCTTGAGCAGCGCGATGACGGCCTGCAGGTCGTCGCGCTTCTTGCTGGAGACCCGCAGCTCGTCGCCCTGGATCTGCGCCTTGACACCCTTGGGGCCCTCGTCGCGGATCTTCTTGGAGATCTTCTTGGCGTGCTCGGAGTCGATGCCCTGCACGAGGTTGCCGGCGATCTTGTAGGTCCTGCCCGACGATGTGACCTCACCGGCGTCGAAGGCCTTCAGTGAGATGTCTCGCCGGATCAGCTTCTCCTTGAACACCTCCAGGCCGGCCTGGGCGCGTTCCTCGGCGTCGGAGGTGATCACGATGCCCTCCTCGCCGGACCACGCGATGGTGGTGTTGGTGCCACGGAAGTCGTAACGCTGCGACAACTCCTTGCCGGCCTGGTTGAGGGCGTTGTCGACCTCCTGGCGGTCGACCTTGCTCACCACGTCGAACGATGAATCAGCCATGACCGACAGGGTAGCGGTAGGCGCGGGCGCGCCCGGCACCGAGTCCCCGCACTGCGGCCTCGTACAAGGGCCTCTCACCAGGCGATTTGCGCGACAGGGCATGGTTCGTTGTATTCTTCACCGCGTTGTTCTCATCGGTTCCGGCCGAGACGGAACGGCACGGCAGGTTGCCCGAGCGGCCAAAGGGAGCGGACTGTAAATCCGTCGCGCAAGCTACATAGGTTCGAATCCTATACCTGCCACAACGTGGTCACTCGTCGATGACAAGCGCGCCCCGATCGCCCCAACAGGCGATTTGGAGCGTGTGAGGATCGGTGTGTAACCTCGTAAAGGCTCTCGGGAAGCCCACAAGGCATCCCGGGTACGCCCCCTTAGCTCAGTCGGCAGAGCGTTTCCATGGTAAGGAAAAGGTCGACGGTTCGATTCCGTCAGGGGGCTCGCTGGACCGACCAGTCCACAGGGCGGTGTAGCTCAGCTGGTTAGAGCGCACGACTCATAATCGTGAGGTCGAGGGATCGAGTCCCTCCACCGCTACACACAACGGTGCATCGCGACGAGTTCGGTTCTCTGAACAAGTCGTGGGCCGACCGAAGACCATACACCCGAAAGAAGATTGCAGTGGCCTCCTCAACCGATGTTCGCCCCAAGATCACCTTGGCATGCGAGGTGTGCAAGCACCGTAACTACATCACGAAGAAGAACCGTCGCAACGATCCCGACCGCCTGGAGATCAAGAAGTTCTGCCCCAACTGCGGAACGCACCAGGCGCACAAAGAATCGCGCTGACACAGTTCACCCACCGAATCTTGAACCCATAGCGCAAAACCGCGGGCTGCCTCGAAAGAGGTGGCCCTTCGGTGTTGTTGTGGCCCGTCCGATGAAGGAGACCACCGAATGAGCCAGGTGTCTGCCGAAGAGTTGCAGCAGCGTGCATTGGCGTTCCAGAGCGGTGAGAAGTTCTCTCCCGATGAGCTCGCGGCGCGGACCGCCGAACTCGTCGGCTACCACTACACGGTGGACGACTACTTCGAGGTCGGCCGCGAAGACGTCCGCCGGCACGCGCTCGCCGTCCAGGACGCCCACCCCGTCCACTGGAACGAGGCGAAAGCGAGTGAACTCGGTCACGACACCCTGATCGCCGCGCCCACCTTCGTCTCGATCATCGGCGTCGTCGCACAACGCAAACTGTTCGACGAGGTCGTCGTCGGCTACGACCTGTGGTCGATCCTGCAGACCGACCAGCGGCTCATGTACCACCGGCCCATCAAAGTGGGCGACCAACTGGTGTGCGATGTGACCCTCGACTCGTTCCGGCACGTGACCAGCCCCGAGATAGTCGACCTGATGGTCACCAAGAACGTCATCTGGAACCAGCACGACGAACCGGTGATGACCACCTGGACCTCGCTCGCCGCCCGTCCCGGGCTGGAGATCGACCCCGAGCTGATAACCTCGCTCGACCACGTGATGATGAAGGTCGACACCATCCCCGACCCCGGCATCACCGTCGCCGCCGGCCGCGAACGCAAACCCGACCCCACCGAACTACCACCCGCCTACAGTGCGATCGATTTCGACACACTGACCGTCGGACAGGAACTGCCCGACAAACGGTTCCTGCTCACCCGCGGCAACCTGTCGAACTACGCCGGCGTCGCCGGTGACCCCAACCCGATTCACTTCTCCGACCACGTCGTCAAGGCGGCCGGCCTCGAGGGCGTCGTGGCCCACGGCATGCAGACGATGGGCCTCGGCGCGAGCTACATCTCCGAATTCATCGGGGACCCGGCGGCGTTCTGCGAGTACAACGTGCGCTTCACCAGCATGGTGTACGTACCCGAGGACGACAGCGCCGCCGTCGACTTCACCGGCAAGGTCAAATCCCTCGACCCCGAGACCCGCCGCGGCACCATCGCCATCGTCGCCAAGCAGGGCAACCGCCGCATCTTCGGCCGCGCCCAGGCAGTGGTGCAGTTCAACTGATTGCACCCGCTCGAAGGGGCGTTTTGGGTTCGGAGGCGGTCGTGATCTACACTGAAGTGTCGATTGAATTGACTTGCGCGCTGCCCTGAGGGTGGCGCGTTGATTCTGTAGGACGTAAGTCCCGCAGAACGTTCTGTAGGACACAAATCCTGTAGACATGGTCAGGCACAATGGACTGTGGCCATCTCGGTGGCCGCAAAGGGGCGTAGCTCAACTGGCAGAGCAGCGGTCTCCAAAACCGCAGGTTGCAGGTTCAAGTCCTGTCGCCCCTGCCCTGGACAGGGCACACGTTGACGAGAGGAACCTCGAAGGTGAGCAAGCGAGACCGCGCTGCCCGGGCCAAAGGTGCCCCTGACGCCGCCGACTCGGTGGTGGACGACCTCGAGACCGACCTCCCGTCCGACGACGACGCCGAGCTTCGCCCGCAGGGTAAGCGCTCGGCACGGGGACGCCGTGCCGCGAGCGACGGAGGATCATCCGTCGCCGTCGCCGAGCGGAAGAAAGATGCTCCGGAGTCGGCGAGTGCCAACCCGTTTGTCCGGATCTGGACGTTCCTCAAAGAGGTCGTCGCCGAACTGAAGAAGGTCATCTGGCCGACGCGCCGGGAGATGATCACGTACACGATCGTCGTTCTCGCGTTCGTCGTGATCATGACGGCCTTCATCGCCGGCATCGACATCGCCTTCGGCAAGGGCGTCCTCTGGCTGTTCGGCTGACACCGGGCCGTTCACGCCGGACAAGACCGCACCGGATGCACCACATCCGATCGAGACCGGCCGGCAGCGCCGCTGCTGACGACCAGCAAGTGAAAGAGGAGCGTGGGCAGCAGTGAGCACCCCCGAGAACGAGATCGAAGCGACCGAGGCGCTGACCCCGGACGCCGATGCGGTGGACGCTGCTGACGTCGACATTGCCGATACCGAGCCGGTAGCGGACGAGACCGCCGCTGCCGATGAAGCCGCCGCCGAAGACGCTCCCGTCGCTGAAGAACCTGTCGCAGAAGAGCCCGTCGAGGTCGATCCGGTCGAGGAAATGCGCAAGCAACTGCGTCGCGCGCCCGGCGACTGGTACGTCATCCACAGCTACGCGGGCTACGAGAACAAGGTGAAGGCCAACCTCGAGACCCGCGTGCAGAACCTCGATGTGGGCGACTACATCTTCCAGGTCGAGGTGCCGACCGAAGAGGTCACCGAGATCAAGAACGGTCAGACCAAGAAGGTCAACCGCAAGGTGCTGCCCGGATACATCCTGGTGCGGATGGAACTCAACGACGAGTCGTGGGGCACCGTCCGCAACACCCCGGGTGTCACCGGGTTCGTTGGATTGACCGCGCGTCCGTCGCCGCTGACGATCGAAGAGGTGCTCAAGTTCCTCGCGCCGCCGGCCGCCGCCAAGAAGCAGTCGGCGACCAAGGCCGCCAACGACAGCGTTGAGGCCGCAGCCGCCGCGGTGACCGCGGTCATCGAGGTCGACTTCGAGGTCGGCGAGTCGGTCACCGTCATGGACGGTCCGTTCGCGACGCTGCCCGCCTCCATCAGCGAGGTCAACGCCGAGCAGCGCAAGGTCAAGGTTCTGGTATCGATCTTCGGTCGCGAGACCCCGGTCGAGCTGAACTTCAACCAGGTCGAAAAGATCTGACGCGCGCTCCCACAGCGGAGCGGTCACATACTTCCACGCCTCCAGCGGACGTGGATTCGCAAGAAACAAACAAGGAACAAGAATGCCTCCCAAGAAGAAGAAGCTTGCCGGGATCATCAAGCTCCAGATCCAGGCAGGTGCTGCCAACCCGGCACCGCCCGTCGGCCCCGCACTGGGCCAGCACGGCGTCAACATCATGGAGTTCTGCAAGGCGTACAACGCGGCGACCGAGTCGCAGCGTGGCAATGTCATCCCGGTCGAGATCTTCGTGTACGAAGATCGCTCGTTCGACTTCAAGCTGAAGACTCCGCCCGCCGCGAAGCTGCTGCTCAAGGCAGCCGGTGTACAGAAGGGCTCGGGCGAGCCGCACACCAAGAAGGTCGGCAAGGTCACCCTCGATCAGGTCCGCGAGATCGCCAAGACCAAGCAGGAAGACCTCAACGCCAACGACATCGATCAGGCCGCGAAGATCATCGCCGGCACCGCCCGTTCCATGGGCATCACCGTCGAAGGCTGATAGCCGCCATTTTCCGTGGGAGGGCCGGCTCGGTCCGCACCACACACCCCGCGTCGTCATAGCGGAGAAAGAACAGAGCACATGAGCAAGAAGAGCAAGGCCTACGCCGAAGCAGCGGCCAAGGTCGACAAGTCCAAGCTGTACAGCCCGCTGGAGGCTGTGAAGCTCGCCAAGGACACCTCGTCGAAGAACACCGACGCGACCGTCGAGGTCGCGATCCGCCTCGGCGTCGACCCCCGTAAGGCAGATCAGATGGTTCGAGGCACCGTCAATTTGCCCCACGGAACGGGTAAGACCGCCAAGGTGATCGTGTTCGCCGTCGGTGACAAGGCCGCCGAGGCCCTGGCCGCCGGCGCCGACGAGGTGGGCGCCGAGGATCTGATCGAGAAGATCCAGGGCGGCTGGCTCGATTTCGACGCCGCGATCGCCACCCCCGACCAGATGGCCAAGGTCGGCCGGATCGCGCGTGTCCTGGGCCCGCGCGGCCTGATGCCCAACCCGAAGACCGGCACCGTCACCCCCGACGTGACCAAGGCCGTCAACGACATCAAGGGCGGCAAGATCAACTTCCGCGTCGACAAGGCCGCCAACCTGCACTTCGTCATCGGCAAGGCCTCGTTCGACCCGGCCAAGCTGGCCGAGAACTACGGCGCCGCCTACGACGAGATCCTGCGGTCCAAGCCGTCCGCGGCCAAGGGCCGGTACCTGAAGAAGGTCACCATCACCACCACCACGGGCCCCGGCATCCCCGTCGACCCGGCCGTCTCGCGTAACTTCGCCCTCGAGGCCGACGCCTGATCAGGCAGTAACGCACGTACCGATCGGCCCTCTGACCAATTGTCAGGGGGCCGATCGGCATTTCGGGACGGTGCTTGTTGCCGGTGGGTTCGACCGGAGCCACGCCCGCATGTGGGGGTCAGTACGCGCTAAATGTCACTGGGCTGCCTCGGTCATTGCCGGCGCCATTTGGTGATGGTTTGAAGGGCACGAGTAGTGGACGACTAGTTTGTGGGGTTGCGGCCGCCCCGAAACTTGAGGCACGATTCAACTGTGACCGATGGCGCGGACAGATCCTGGACGTACGAGCTCAAGCGTGACGACCTGGGCACCTCACGTGTGGTCGAGACGTCGCTGGATGCGCTCGCCGACGGCGAGGTGCGGCTCAAGGTCAGCCGGGTGGGCCTCACGGCCAACAACGTCACCTACGCCGTCCTCGGCGAAGCCTTCGACTACTGGGAGTTCTTCCCGGCCGCCGACGGCTGGGGAATCGTGCCGCTGTGGGGGTTCGCCGACGTGGTCGAATCGACCGTCGCCGGGGTTGACGTCGGGTCGCGGTTCTACGGGTACTATCCGGCCGCAGGTCATCTCGTTGTGCGGCCCGGGCGTGTCGACTCGCGCGGATTCCGCGACGCGAGCAAGCATCGCGAGAACCTGACGTCGCCGTACAACGCGTATGCGCTCAGCGACACAGACCCGCTCTATGACGTTGCCACCGAGGAGCTGCAGATCCTGTTCCGGCCGCTGTACTGGACGTCGTTCATGTTCGCCGACTGGATCATCGACAATCGGCTGTTCGGCGCGCAGTCGGTGATCATTTCGTCGGCATCGGCGAAAACGGCCTACGGCACCGCATTCGAGTTGGACCGCAAGGACGTGCGGGTCATCGGACTCACTTCGCCCGGCAACAAGGACTTCACCGCCGGTCTCGGCTGCTATGACGAGGTGTTCACCTACGACGAGCTCGACAACCTGCCCGCCGACACCCCGGTGATGCTCGCCGACTTCACCGGCAAACAGTCCCTGCCGGGCACCTTGCGCGACCACCTCGGCGACGCGTTGGTGAAGGTCGCCATCGGCGGCATGACCAACCAGCAGTCCGCATCCGTCGGCACCATCGACGACGCGGGCACCGAAACCGCCGACCACCCGGTCACCTTCTTCGCACCCCAGCAGATGCGCAAACGCTTCCTCGACTGGGGCCGCGACGGCATCACCGACAGATTCGCCGAATCCTGGAACGCCTTCCTCCCCGTCGCCGACACCTGGGTCACGGTCACGGTCGGCGACGGCCCCGAAGGGCTGGAAAACGCCTGGCACGACGTCTATTCCGGCCACGCCGACCCGGCGGTCGGCCATATCATCAGCTTCTGAATGAAACTATGCGGACTTGTGGATCACAGTCCGGGGGATCGGGCCCGAACCTCAGACGTCGATCGGCCGGAGCAGGATCGCGGTGGTGTCCGTTTGGCCGCCGTTGCGGCATTCGCTGAGCGCCGAGTAGGACCGGGCCGAGCGCCCCTTGGACGACCAGTACACGACGCGCGTGCTTCCCGGGGAAACCTTTGTGGGGGTTCGAGACTCGTACAGTGGGCGGCCCGCCGAGGCGGCTTTGGCCCTCGCCCGCGTTGCCGACTTGCGGGCATCCGGCTTCTTCTGCTGGGCGCGCTGTGTCTCCGACAGGTTGCGCAGGTGCGCGGCCCGTCGCAGCGTCGTGACCTTGCTTGCGGGGTATATCCGCACCGTGCAGGTGATCGTCCGATCCAGCGGGTTGGTGTAGATGATCCGCACGGTGCCCGCCACCGTCTGGCCCGAAGCCGAATGCGCGGGAACGCTCACCCAAGCACCCGCGGTACCCGCGGTGAGCGCACTGGCAGCGACCGCCGCACCGGTGGCGGTGACGGCCACGCGGCGGCGAAAGGTGAGTCTCATCCGGCTTCTCCTGGTACGACGGCTTTGCCGGACCATCTTGCCACCTCCTCGCCGGGCCATCCCCGACCGGGTCGTTCGGGGCTCTGGTCGTCTGCCCGTCGACTTCGAGCTACTTGGGGAAGAGTGCCGGTTGGAGCGGAATGGTGTGCAGTGTCGTCTGGTTCGGCTTCAGGCGCGGGTCGAGAAGGCAGCCGCAGTCGATCTTCGGGATGAGCGGGTATTCCGGTACGACGACGGTCTTGCTCTTGCCTGCTTCGGGAGTGCCGGTGCTGTCGGCGGAGGCCAGGGTACCGACGGTGCCGGCGGCGAACACTCCCGTGGCGGCGAGGCCGACGACGATGGTGGCGACACGCCTGCGGCGGACGGTGGTTGCCGGTGCGGACATGAGAACCTCCTGCGTGAGAACTCTTGGCGTTGCTGTGACCCCTCTCATGTTTGTGTCGCCGAAGCCCCGTGCCACGCGTAGCCGACTACCCGAATCTCTGCGGGTGCCACGCGCCGCGCCCGCGTAGTCGCGCGGTCGATCGTGGTCGACGGGTGCCCTCAGCTCACCGCGTAGGGCTGTGGATGGTGATGGATTTATCCGCAGAATTGGGTGATTCGGAATTCCGTGTGGTTGATCGGAGTCTGTGGGTGGCCCCGATCAACCACTGCGCTGGCTTTCTGGGGAACCTCAGCGTGACCGTCAGCGGTACTTGGGTGGCGTGACCTTGATGGTCGGTACGGTCAGTTTGGGTTTCGGTGAGGTGATCACCTTCGGGATGTTCGTGGGGATCGTCAGGTATGACTGGGATATCGGGAACGCATGCGCGTCTCCGTCGGTCGCGGTGCCGGACGGGAATGCGTCGCTGCAGGCCGTCAACCCGGCGTACGGAGGGTTCGGGAAAAGTGAAGTGGCGCCGAAGGCTTTGACTTCAACTACGAGCTTCGTCGACCGGATCGTTACACTCGTGGCCGAACTGGAGCCCACCTTACTCAACGTCGACTGGTCCGCGATGACCTTCTTCATCGCCGTGTCCGCACCGGCGTGATCGCCGTTGACAGCGGCCCGCCAGTACTCGTTCAGGTGATCAGCGACGACGGTCAGCGTCGGCAACGCCGAGCGGGGCGCGATCACGATGTCGCACCGGATGCGGCGGGGCAGTGGATTGCTGAGCGTGATAAAGATGCGTTCGTTCTTCCAGACCCCGGAGCCGGCGTGACCGGCGGCCGTCACCCATGCGTCGGCGGGGCCGGAGCCTGCGAACAGGCTGTAGGCGGCGGCGACGCCGACGACGGCGGTTGTCGTGCACTTTTGTATGAAAGACTTAACGCTTGACATGATGCTCCCTGAAATCGGTTCGGTAGGTGGACAACTGTGCTGCGGTCCGGACAATCTCATCGTCATTTGAGCCGCGGCACGACCTTGGGGATGTTCACAGGAGGCGCGAGGGTGGTGGTCGGGATCTGGGCCACCGATCGGACCGGGAACGCATACGCGTCGCCGTCGATTGTTCCGCCCACCCATCCGCTGTTGCGGCAGAGGCTCAGCGCCGCATACGGCGGGTTGAGGAAGTACCCTGTGGCCCCGCGTGCGTAGATGACGACGGTTCGAGATGATGTGGCCGGGACCGTCACCGACTCATTGTTGGTCGTAGTGAAATTCAGCAGGGTGACCTGTTTGAGCGCTGCGACGGCATTGTTGTTGTGAGTAGTGGCCCCGCTGTGGTCACTCTTGGCATCCGCTGCGAATGCCGCGTTGAAATGTTTCGATGCGGTTGTCAGTGCGGGAAGGTCTTTCGCCGGGGTAATGAGAATTCCGCAATCGATCGGTTTGGTAAACGGATTCTTGAACGTTGCGTAAATGTTCCTGTGTGCCAGTACCGCTGATCCGGCGTGGCCGGGTTGGGTGGTCCAGGCTCCGGCGGGCCCGGCCGCGAGTGCGGCCGAGGCGGTGACGACCGCGATGGCAGTGGTGGCGGCGCAGCGACGCCAGGTCGATGACTTCAGGATTAACATTGTGGCCTCCCGGGTTGTGAGATGTTGCCGATAGCATTGCTCAGGTTCCGGCGATCGTCGCGAGTAGTCGACTACTCGACTGAACGCGCCTCCTGCTGATCGTCGTCGGTGCTGTTGCTGGTGGCACGAGTAGTGGACTACTTGACATTCGAGAGGGTCCGAACGGGCGACGTGCGGGCAGGTTATCCGCGGGCCACGGCCGGTAGGCGACGGCCTCGTCGCTTCTCCGATACTGAAACGAGAGTCGGCCCAACCCCGTTCGCCGGGTGGGCCGACTCATCGATCTGGTGAGATCAGATTTCTCATTCCTTATCGATGCTTATGCGTCCGGACCAACTGTCCAGTTTCCCGGTGTTGCAGCCGCCGTAGACTCCCTTGGCCTGCACGCTCATCGTGTGCATTCCCTTCCGGAGGTGGGTATCGATCTTCATCGACTGCCCGGGCCGCAGTCGGTTCGTCTGCTCGGGGTAGTCGTCGATATAGATGGTCGCGTAGATATCCGAGCAATGGGTGGGATCCGCCTTGAACTTGAGAATCACGTGACCGGATCCGGGGTAGTTGACATGGAAATCCTGCGAGATTTTATTGCGGCAGACCTGCGGATTGGTGATCGGATTGTCGCAGTGAGCCACTTTCGTGGTCTTGGTGATCACGTCAGCCGAAGCCGGGCTGGACATTCCGAGCAGGGCTACTGTCGACGAGGCGGCGGCGAGAGCGGCGGCGGTAAGACGACGAGTGTTCATGGTGTCCTCCTGAAGAACGGGGTATGTCTTCTGTTTTCTTGATATTGACGAAGATAG
>NZ_JAGQTN010000001.1 GCF_020438995.1 Gordonia sp. (in: high G+C Gram-positive bacteria) | reverse complement strand
GGGTGCTCGATTATCCCAGGGCAGTCGGCGTCGCCGTTCACGTGTTCAAGCCAGACAGCCGTCGGCGGTCGAAGTCGAGGGACGCAGCATGAGCAAGCCGCGGAGCCGCCTCATTTCGAAGCCCGATCACGAGTTCGCGACTGTCAAAGGTTTCACGACGGCGATCCACTTCGGCAAGCAGGCCAAGCATCTCCCTGGCCAGCTCAACTACGACGCGACCAAGTCGACGATCACGATCGGTATCACGAGACTCCAGACCCTCGTTGAGCTGAAGGCTGGGACGGGACGCTGGGAAGGCAGAGCAGGGAACAAGGCGGTCATCGATTTCGGCGAGGTGATCGGAAAGCATCGCGACCCCAAGACCGGAAGGTCGGCTGACACCGATCGAGGCACGGTTCACTATTCCAAGACAGGAGCGCATGTCGTGCCCGCTGCTCCGAACCCGAGGAAGGGAGTCCATCCATGAGTTGGTTTCATCCTGTCGAGGAGCATCAGGTCGGTGCGATTCTCGGGTACCAGGACGAGTATCCTGGTACCCGCTACCTGATTGCGTTCGCGGACGGTGAGAGTTATGTCTGCGTGTACTTCACGTCGTACGAGAGCGAAAATGGTGGCGAAGTCGGTGTGGAGATGTACGACCCTGAGTATGACGAGTTCTATGTTGTCTCGTTCGACATCGTTGGGGTCATTGCCAATGGCAACTGGCGGTACAACGACACTCTATCCGTCGACTATCGCGACTTCCCGGTGAAGATCACAGACGTTGATACTGGCGCGACAATCTACCCGGAGTCAGCGACCACGCGCTGATCGAGAGGACGGCCCGACTGCTACAGTCGGGCCGGAATCGCCCGGGGGGTATACGACCGAAAGGGACTGGGATGTCCGAACTCTTGCCGCTGAACCCGGACGAACTGCTGACCACCACCCGGTCGGTGCGCAAACGTCTCGACCTGACCCGGCCGGTCCCGATGGAGATCATCCGCGAGGCACTCGAGGTCGCGTTGCAGGCACCCACCGGCAGCAACAGCCAGACGTGGCACTGGATCGTCGTCACCGATCCGGAGACCAAGCGCAAGATCGCCGACCTGTACCGCAAGTCCTTCGAGCCGTACATCGCCGCGCAGAATGCTGCCGCCGAACGCCGGGGCGACGAGACCGGAAAGCGCGTCGCGTCAAGTGCTAGCTACCTCGCCGAGGTCCTGCACGAGGTGCCGGCACTGGTCATCGGTGCGATCTTCGTCGGCAAGGGCGGACTGCCCGAAGGCAACCAGGCAGGGCTCTGGGGATCGCTGCTTCCGGGTGCGTGGAGCCTGCAACTGGCGTTGCGGGCGCGCGGGGTGGGATCGGCATGGACGACACTGCATTTGGCGTACGAGCGGGAGGTCGCCGAGATCCTCGGCATCCCCGACACCATCGCCCAGGGTGTGCTGCTGCCGGTGGCCTACTACACCGGTGACGGCTTCAAACCGGCTCCACGCAAACCGCTCGACGACATCCTGCACATCGACCGTTGGTGACCTGTGCGCACGCGCCGACGTACATGTGGCGCATCGAGCCGAAAACGCCGGACACCGTGACATGATGGCGAAGTGACCGATGGTGCGGTGGGGTGGGTGCTGGGCGTGCCCGGTCGTATCGTGTCCACCACGCTCGGTGTCGCCGCAGGTGGTGTCGGTCGGGTCAAGCGGACCACCGGTGCGTTGATCGGCGAGGTCGACCTCACCGGTCTGCTCCTCGGAGCGATCGATGTCGACCGGATCGTGCGGACCGTCGACATCGACCGAGCGGTCAAGACCATCGACGTCGACGCTGTGGTCGGCGGGATCGCCATCGACAATGTCGTCGGTCGTATCGACCTGAATGCGGTGCTCGCCGAGGTAGACCTGGGCCGGCTGCTGGAGTCGATCGACCTCGACCGGGTGCTCTCGCGGCTCGACCTCAACGCATTGCTGGCCCGGCTGGACCTCAACACCCTGCTCGCCGGCGTCGACCTGAACACCCTGCTCGGCCGTCTCGACCTCAATGCCGTGCTCGCCGGGGTCGACCTGGATGTCGTACTCGCCGGACTCGACCTCGACGCGCTCCTGCGCAAGGTTGATCTCGACGCACTGCTGGCGGCGCTCGATCTGGACGAACTGATTGGGCGCGTCGATCTCGACGCCGTGCTCGCGGGGGTGGACCTGATCACCATCGCCAACAGCGTCATCGACGGGGTCGACCTGCCCGAGATCATCCGCTCGGCGAGCACCACGGTCACCGGCGACGTGGTGACCGACGTGCGCAGCACCGGTGAGCGTGCCGACGACGCGGTGGCCCAGGCGGTCTCCAGATTGCTCCGGCGCAGGTCAGGTACGGATGGGTGAGGGTATTGCGCGCGATCGGCCACCGGCCGAGGCCGAACACGGCGTGCGCGACAGTGACAAGCCCGCGGGTGTTGTGAGCCGCGGTGTCGCGGCGATGGTCGACATCGCCGGCGTGCTGCTGATCCTCGTGATCTGCTATTTCTCGGTGGTGGCCGCGCGGCTGCTCACCTCGGTCCGGAGTTTTGCCTTCCCCCAGCCGGACACCATATTCACCGTCGCGGGATTCATCGTCGTGTCGGTGCTGTATCTGGCGGCATGCTGGGCGGTGTCCGGTCGCACACCCGGATCCGTGCTGATGGGTTTGCGGGTGGTCGACCGCAACGGCAGGAAGCTCTCGCCGGTGATCGCATTGGCGCGGGCGGTGTTCTGTACGTTCTTCGCAGCGGGATTGTTCTGGTCGGCGATCGACGCGCAACGCCGGTCGGCGGCCGACGTGGTCCTGCGAACCAGAGTCGTCTACTCCCGTTGAGACGCACTGTGGCCGACACATGACGACCCAAGATGGGGCACCGACCGGTGCCGAGCGCCCGCTGACCCGGCGTGGCCAGGCGAAGGCCGCCCGCCGGGCCGGGCTGCTGGAAGCGGCGGCCGGACAGTTCGCGGTGAGGGGTTTCGCGGCCGTCCGGCTCGAAGACATCGCGGCCGCGGCCGGGATCAGCGGCCCCGGCATGTACCGGCATTTCTCCTCCAAATCCGAGTTGCTCGATGAGCTCCTGGTCGATATCAGCCGACGCCTGTACGAGGGCGGAGAGCAGGTCGTGGACCGGCACGGGGGAGCGGGCTCAGGGCCGTCCGCGACGCTGCGGGCGCTCATCGAGTTCCACATCGACATGCTGGTCACCAAGCCGGATCTGATCTCGGTGCAGGACCGCGACCTGTCCTCGCTCAGCCAGGAGGCCAACCACGAGGTGCGTTCGCTGCAGCGCAGGTACGTCGAACGGTGGGTGGACGTGCTGGTCGAGGTGGGTCGGGAGGCCGGCGGGCCCGCGCTCGGTCCGGAGCAGGCCCGCGTACGTGTCCACGCCGTGTTCGGGCTGCTCAACTCCTCACCCCGGCTACCCGACTACCCGCGGCCCGCGCTGCGCAGACTGCTGGCATCGATGGCCACCGCCGCGTTGCTCGCCCCCGCCGGACCCGTGAACGAACACCTCTGACCTGCGCGAAACGCGTCTTCTGGTCCGTGAGAAAAATTCTTGTGCGATGTGTGTAACGCCCATCCTGAGGCCATCGATACACCTGACGACGGCAGCGCGGGAAATCCCCCGTTCCCGCAGTCTCCCCGGACGTGCTGCCGTCACATACTCGGTGCCCTCGCGCGAATCCCCCGTGGCGCGAGGGCACCGTCATGTCCGGGGCCGCGTTCGAGGCGTACTCCGGTGGTTGGTCGCGGCTGCACCGTCATGTCCGGGGCCGCGTTCGAGACGACATCGTCCCGTCCCCGCCACAGCCCGGCTTGTGGCTAGAGTGGATGCCGTTAACCGTGTGTGGGACAGAGGAGTCGGATGGCGACACGCGTCGACAGTTGGATCTGGGCGATCCGCCTCACCAAGACCCGTTCGGCTGCGGGCGCCGCTTGCCGGGCCGGACATGTTCGGGTCAACTCGGCCACCGCCAAACCGGCCACCACCGTCGCGATCGGCGACGAGGTCCGGGTCCGTCTCGGTGGCCGCGAACGGATCGTCGAGGTCACCAAACTGATCAGCAAGCGCGTGTCGGCGCCGATGGCCGCCGAATGCTATATCGACAACAGTCCGCCCCCACCGCCGCGAGAAATCGTCGCCAGTGTCCCGCTGCGTGATCGCGGAGCCGGCAGACCCACCAAACGTGAGCGTCGTGACCTCGACAAACTCCGGATGCGATCAAGTTTCCTGGTGGCCGTCGTGGCATTGTCGGCGGCGCTGCTGGCCGGCTGCTCCGGTGACGACGGCGGCGGCACCGGCGATGACCCCGACAACACCCCGACCGCGGCCGCGGGTCCGTTCTTCGGTCCCTGCGGGGGCGTCACCACAGAGGACGTCATCCGGATCACCGGATTCGCCGGCCTGACCCAGACCGTGAACAACACGTCGGCCTGCGAATGGGATGCCAGCGCCGACCGCACCGGAAAGGTCGCGTCGTTCAACTGGTACCGCGGCTCGCCCATCGGACGCGAGGAGGCCAACGTCAAACTCTCCCGGGCCACCGCCAAGAACATCGAGATCAACGGCCACAAGGGTTTCATCGGCTACGACCAGACCCAGGGCATCTGTGAGATCGGAATCGGATTCGGTTCGGACTTCTTCGAATGGTCGGTCAGCGCCGCCGAACGCGGGTCGACGGCCACGACCCTGCCGCCGATCGACACCGTCTGTGAGTCCGCCCGGCAACTGTCCCGGCTGGTCATCGAGCGAGCATCATGAAACGCGCCCGCTACGCCCTCGCGGCGCTCGCCGCCACCCTGCTGCTGCTCACCGGGTGCACGATCGACGGCACGCCCGTCGCCACCGGCCAGGGCGACACCGGCGGCGACAGCAAGGTCGACACGGACCGCTACGACAACCTGCTGCTCGAATGCAACATCCTGTCCGACTCGACGATCGCGAAGGTGGTTGGCGGCGCCGTCGCGCAGGGTACCTTCGTCGGAGCGATCTGCCGGTGGATCGTCACCGGCGCGACCACCACATCGGTGACATTCACCTGGTACGAATCGGGCAGCCTCAACTCAGAGAAGCAGATCGCCAAGAAATTCGGCTACACCACCGAGAACATCAAGATCGCCAGTCAGACGGGCTTCACGCAGCGCGATCCCAAGGACCCCGCCAAATGCGGTGTCACCGCCCGGGCCCCGAGCCGCGGAGTGTTCACGTGGTGGACCGAGCCACGTGGCGCGACCCCCGCCGACCCGTGTGCGGCGCCCACCAAACTCATGGAACTGGTCCTGAGCGGCGGGCAGTAACATTTTGCCGGCGGATGGTTCGTCTGGCGACTGGTACAGTCTCGGCTAACTAGAACACGTTCCAGACAGGTGTCCAGGACGAATGGCGAAAGGTGGTTCACTGATGCGCGTGGCCCTGCTGTCCTACCGGAGCAAGCCGCATTGCGGCGGACAGGGTGTCTACGTCCGGCATCTGAGCCGCGAACTGGCCCTGCTCGGCCATCAGGTGGAGATATTCTCCGGCGCCCCGTACCCCGAACTCGACCAGGTGGCCGTCGATGCCGGTGTCACCGTCACCAAGGTGCCCAGCCTCGGCCTGTACGACGAACCGAACCTCTTTCGCACACCCCGCCCGCGGGAGTACCGCGACTGGATCGACGTCATCGAGGTGCTGTCGATGTGGACGGCGAGCTTCGCCGAACCGCTCACGTTCAGCCTGCGCGTGGCCCGGCTGCTCAAGTCCCGCCGCGCCGACTTCGATGTCGTGCACGATAACCAGTGCCTGGGCTACGGCCTGCTCGACATCCAGCGCACCGGATTCCCGCTGATCGCCACGATCCATCACCCGATCACCCGCGACCGGGCGCTCGCCGTCAAGGCAGCCAGGGGGCTCAAGAAGATCTCCGCGTGGCGGTGGCATTCGTTCCTGGCGATGCAGGGCCGGGTAGCCCGGCGCATACCCGAACTCCTGACGGTCTCGCGCAGCAGTGAGGTCGATATCCGCAAGGCCTTCGACGTCGACAAGGGTGCGATCACCACCATCCCGCTCGGCGTCGACACCGACGTGTTCACCGCCGATGCCGCGCCCGAGCGAGTGTCCGGCCGGATCGTGTGCGTGGCCAGCGCCGACGCCCCGCTCAAAGGGGTGTCGTATCTGCTGGAGGCCGTCGCCAAACTCGGTGCCGAACGTGATGTCTCGCTGACGCTGGTGTCCAAACTCGACCCCGACGGCCCGTCGGCCAAGCTGATCGACGACCTGGCCATCGGGGACCGGGTGAACGTCGTCTCCGGCCTGGAAGACACCGAACTCGCCGGGTTGCTCGCCTCGGCGCAGGTGGCGTGCGTGCCGTCGCTGTACGAGGGCTTCTCGCTGCCGGCGGTGGAGGCGATGAGCTGCTCGACGCCGCTGGTGGCCACCCGCGCCGGGGCGATCCCGGAGGTGGTCGGCGATGCGGGTGTGATTGTGCCACCGCGTGATTCGGAGAGATTGGCGCAGGAGATCGGGCGGCTGCTCGACGACGCCGCCCTGCGTGAGCGGGTCGGCGCGGCCGGCCGGGCCCGCGTCGAGGAGTCCTACAGTTGGGCGGCCGTGGCCGCCAAGACCGCCGCACACTACGAGACGGTGCTGGCTCGAACAGGAGCCGGAGTGAAGGGGAAAGACCAGTGCTGACAGTGGATTTCGACCGGCTGAACGTCGGGGAGGGCACCAAGGCCATCGATATCGGCGCAGGCCAGGGGCGGCATTCATACGAGATGTTCCGCCGCGGAGCCGATGTCATCGCCTTCGACATGAGCGAATCCGACATGACCGATGTGGGCGCGATGTTCGACGCGATGATGGCCGAGGGGCAGGTTCCCGCGTCGGCCAAGGCACGTGCCGAAGTCGGTGATGCCCTGCATCTTCCGTACGCGGACAACAGCTTCGACGTTGTGCTGATGTCGGAGATCCTCGAGCACATCCCGTCCGACGACGCCGCGATCGCCGAGATGGTGCGGGTGCTCAAGCCCGGTGGCCTTGCGGCGGTGACGGTTCCGCGGTACTGGCCGGAGAAGGTGTGCTGGGCGCTGTCGACGCCGTATCACGAGGTCGAGGGCGGCCACGTGCGCATCTACAAGGCCTCCGAGCTCGCCGGCAAGCTGGAGAAGGCGGGCCTGGAGGTCACCGGTACCGATCACGCCCATGCCCTCCATTCGCCGTACTGGTGGCTCAAATGTGCTGTGGGCGTTGATAATGACGGTAATCCGCTGGTCAAGGCATATCACAAACTGCTGGTGTGGGACATGATGAGCGCACCGAAGTTGACCAGGGTGGGCGAGCAGCTCCTCAACCCGGTGATCGGCAAGTCGGTGGCGCTGTACCTGCGTAAACCCGGCGCGGCCGAAGCGGCCTGATGGCGATCCCCGCGATCGCGGGAGTCCTCACCGCTCAACAGGTCCTGGCGACGGGCGCGGCAATCGTTGCCATGCAGGAGGATTCGGGTGCGCTGCCGTGGTTCCCCGGCGGTCAGACCGATCCGTGGGATCACATCGAATCGGCGATGGCATTGTCGGTGACGGGTTTTCATGCCGAAGCCGAAGCGGCCTACGACTGGTCGCGCAGGCATCAGCGGGCCGACGGATCCTGGCCCATCCGCACCGTCGCGGGCCGGGTCGAGGACCCCAACATCGACAGCAACTTCTGCGCCTACATCGCCGTCGGGGTGTGGCATCACTACCAGATCACCGGTGACACAAGGTTTCTGAACCGTATGTGGCCGGTTGTGTGGTGGGCGATGGAACTGGTACTGACGTTCCAGCGGCCCGACGGCGCATTTCGCTGGGGCGGTGATCCGTCCGGTGCGAAATTCTCCGAGGCGCAGATCACCGGCAATGCCAGCATCTTTCACGCACTGGATTGCGCCATTCGTATCGCGGCCGAGATGCGCCAGCCCGAAGAGGACTTCGTCGTTGCGCACGCCGCGCTCGGAGCCGCCTTCACCGAACGGATGGACACCGCCTTCGAACCCCCGTCGGAACACTCGATGGATTGGTACTACCCGATCCTCGGCGGTGCGATGCGCGGGGAGCGTGCGCAGCGGCACATCGCCGAGCGCTGGGACGAGTTCGTGGTGCCGGGCAAGGGCGCACGCTGCGTGCATCACCGGCCGTGGGTGACGGGCGCCGAGACCAGCGAGCTGGCACTGGCTCTCGACGCGCTCGGCGACACCGCCGACGCGATCGCGCTCGTCGAGTCCATTCAGCATCTGCGCGATCCCGATGGATCGTACTGGACCGGTCTGGTGTTCTCCGACGGCAAGCGCTGGCCGGTGGAGAAGTCCTGCTGGACGTCGGCGGCCGTGGTGCTGGCCGCTGACGCGATCTCGCGCACCAGCGCTGCCAACGGCATTTTCCGGGATGTGCGGTCACCCCTGGGCGACGCGGGTAGAACGTGTTACAGTTCTAGCCACTAGACACCTGTCCAGGAGGCTTTGATGGAGTTCGGCATCGTACAGTTCACCAGTGACCGCGGGCTCAAACCGCAGATCCTGGCGCCACTGATCGAGGAGGCGGGGTTCGCCTCCTACTACGTGCCCGAGCACGGCCACATCCCCACGCGCCGCGACGCCGCCCACCCGCAGACAGGCGACTCGTCACTACCCGACGACCGGTACATGCGCACCCTGGATCCGTGGACGACCCTGTCCGCCGCGGCAGCGGTGACCGAACGGATCCGGCTGGCCACCGCGGTGGCGCTGCCGGTACAGTCCGACCCCATCACCCTCGCCAAGACCCTTGCGACGCTGGACCATATCTCCGGCGGCCGGGTCACCCTGGGCGTCGGATTCGGCTGGAACCTCGATGAACTGGGCGATCACAACGTGCCTCCGGGTCGTCGTCGCACGATGCTGCGCGAGTACCTGGAGGCGATGCGCGCGCTGTGGACCGACGAGGAGGCCGAATACCACGGCGAGTTCGTCGATTTCGGCACCAGCTGGGCCTGGCCCAAGCCGCCGCAGGGCCTGATCCCCACACTCGTCGGCGCCGCCGGCAACGAGAAGAACTTCAAGTGGATCGCCCGCAGCGCCGACGGCTGGATCACCACCCCCGGCGAGGCCGACATCGAGGGTTCGGTGGCTCTGCTCAAGCAGATCTGGAGCGACGCAGGCCGCGAAGGCACCCCCCAGATCGTGGTCCTGGATTTCCGTCCAGACCCCGAAAAGCTGGCCCGCTGGCAAGAAATCGGAGTAACGGAAGTCCTCTACGGCCTCCCCGACGATTCAGTAGAGAAGGCAAGTGCCTACCTGGCAAAACTGGCCGGCAAACTCGGTATTGCCCCGGCAGTCGTCTGACCCTGGTCAAAAACTGCCCTCCATGGGGCGCGTGATGGATATCTGCATCGCGGGGGTTGTGGAGGGTGGTTTTTATCCGGGTTTGCGACGGTGCTGCCCGCGCGCGATCACGGACTGGATGTCCCGGTAGGTGGAGTCCCAGGTTCGGAATACCTGGCCGTAGGTTACCCGCATCGGTAGGTAGCCTTGCGCCACCAGCTTTCGGTCGCGCGTGCGATCGGACTCGTAGTTGCTTTCGCCCGTGTGGTGATCCCGGCTGTCGAGCTCCAGAACCAGTCTGCCGCCGATCAGCAGGTCCACCCAGCCCACTTCTGGCACATGATGCTGGACTTCGACATGAACCCCCATGCTGCGCAGTCGTAGTCGCGTAGCTGTTTCTGTTCCCGACGCCGCGCGCCGATCGCATCGTTCGATAGCTGCCCGCAGCTTCTCCGGAGCGCCGAGGAACTCGCGGCGAAGCTCATCGTGACTCAGTTTGCCGTGGTGCAGGGCGGAGTCGCACACGATGATGAACTCCTCCTCGCTGAAGCATCGCGCGTAGTACGCAAGTGCGGTGGCGACATCGTCGATCGAACCCCGCGCCGGCGTCGGCCGACCGTGTCGTCGGCATCGGTCATGAGACTGCCGACGCTCATGCCGGGTGACACGCGCATGAACCCGCTTGTCGTGCTCGGGAATCCACAATTGGTGCCACGTCAGCGCCGTGACGCAGGTGACCACCGAATGGTCGGCGACGGCGCTGATGACGCGCGGGTCGGCGTCCGGAAAGGCGTGGAATCCGTGGCGAAGAGGCGTGAGTTGTCCGGCTGCCGAGGCCTGCCGGATCTGCTTCGGCGTGTAGCCCAGAGAATAGAGTTGCCTGCTGGTTGCCACCCCACCGAACCTGCGGTAGATCAAATCTAGGTTCACAGAACCAGTATCAGTCCAAAATCAAACCTACCTCTGATAAATCTCCAGCCTGTGGATGAACACGAACAAGAACCACCCTCCACAGCTCGATCGATGGATATCTGCATCGGTCACTCTGTGGAGGGTGGCTTTTATCCCGGGTCCGAAGCGAGGGCCGGCATGACGTAGCGGTGGATGTGGCGGGACACGTCTGCGGGGTTGTCCGGATTCAGGGTGGTGCTGGGGGTGGTGCCGATGCTGATCATCAGGCGTGCAACCCATTCCGCGGTTTCCGCCGGGTCGTGTCCGGGTGCGATGTCGCC
>NZ_JAGQTN010000077.1 GCF_020438995.1 Gordonia sp. (in: high G+C Gram-positive bacteria) | reverse complement strand
TCCACCAGAACGTCATCGTTCAAACCGACGACGTTTCAGGTTTAAGTCCAGATTCCTCCGTAGCCTGCTGTCATGCGAGTGTGGCGTGCTGGACAATACTTGGGTCGAACAGGATGTTAAGGGACTCGCCCGGCTCTGCGTCCAGTCCACGGTGCCCACAAACCGCGACTAGTCACCGCGCTACCCATGAGCCGAGCTGATCGCCCACAGCAAGTACAGGCCCTGCATCAGTCGAAGGTTACTCACCTCGAGGCCGACCTGATCGCTTTCGGACTGGAGTTTGCCGTGCCGCCTGATGGGTATGCCGAGCATTTCGCGCTCGTCCGGCAGATCAGCGCGGTTCGTGCTTTTCGCTGCCGCAACGACGACGTTCATCGCGTCGGCGAGATCCAACGATCCGGGCTTCCGCCGCTTGCGCTGCATGGATCCTCTGTAGCGCTGAACGAGCCCGCCGGCCCTGTCGAAGTCGGCAACGCCCGGATTCACCAGGTCGTAGAAGCCGCCGACCACATCGTCGAGAAAGTCGTCCGCGGCCTCAGCAAGGCCGGCGGACGTCAGCACGTGATGGACCTCTGCTACCACGAGCGGCGTCACGAACACCGCTGATGCGGATTCGAGGACGCCCAGGAACTCCACATGTCCCGGCTCAGCCGTGTTGATGGCGGCGACGATGCCGCCTGTGTCGGCAACGACTCTCACGTGGCTTCGCTACCCAGGTCAGCGAGGAGTTCGTCAGTGCGACCGACCAGGTCAGGCGCATTGACGCGAGCCTTCATCTTCGGGCGAATGTGCAGGTGATCCTGGATTACCTGGTCAATGCCCTGGCGAATCAAGCTGGCTTGAGACAGGCCGGAAACGGCTGCCGCTTCGTCCAGCCGAGCCTTCTGGGCCTCATCGAGATACACGCTCGTCTTCACCATGCCCTACTTCTTACCCTATATATAGGGGTTACCTGTCTCGATGAACTCTTGTACGGCTCGGGTGTACAGCTGGGACCCGCCGCTGTTCGCCGGCCGCCTCCTGCCCGTCGACGAGCGGACCGCGGTCACCGCAGCCTCATTACACATCCCTGTGCTCTACCTGCATCGTTTTTCCGGCGTAGTTGACCTATTGATCTAGAGTGCTAGCATCCTTGCATGGGTCGTGAGGAAGTCAAACAGTTCAACGTCTACCTACCGGTCGAGCTGATCAAACGGGTGAAGCATGAGGCCATCGACAAGGAGATGTCGCTGTCGGCACTGGTGAGTGACGCGCTCCGCGCGTACCTCGACCGGGCCGAAGGCCTTGCGCACACACTCGGTGACACGACAACCCAGGACACGACAACCCAGGACCCCACCGCCATCAACGCGGACGACACCGCAGAGTAGGAGCACCGACATGGCAGCCACAGAAGGCATCGAGACGATCTTCCTGACCACCCACAACTGGGAAAGTCCGCACGATTCTTCCAATCGCTGGGCTACGAACTGGAATTCGACACCGGCCATAATTCAGGTCAGTTGAGGTCGGCCGAGGGGCCGACGCTGTTCATCGCCGAGATTCCCGAAGACCAGCAGCCCGACCAGCAGGTCGTGCTGAAGGTGACCGAAGAGAGTCTGTTCGCCGCCGATTCGGGTGTCGAGCTCGAAACACCGTTCGAGGACACGCATTTCGGTACCCGTATGGCCGCAGTCCGTGATCCCGACGGCCGGCTGTGGGGTCTGCAGGCACCCGCGAGCGCAGGCGACACAAACTGACATACCATGTCGCAGTACAGAATTCGTCACGATCATGACCTGATGCCCACAGGCGCCGGTGACACGGTGCGCCAGCGCCTGGGCATGGTCGTCGTGATGGTCGGTGTGCTGATCGCCGCCGACGTAGGAGAGGCTACCTGGTCGGCCGGTGTGGCACCGACCACGCATCGTCGGTGACGATGAGCGAGAGCGCGGACTCTTGTGCATGGACCGGTGGTGACCATTTTCCGCATCGGTGTTCAACGATCGTCGTCCCATGCGTGGGGTGTTCGAAACCCGGGCAGCCCCACCCCACCACCCACCATCAACTGGGCACCGAAGGATCGTTCGGACCGCACGTCGGTCGCGGTGGTCCACGACACTTCACGCAGCCGCATGTTCGCGACACTACAGCGCCAGGACGAGGCGAAGTCCGTCGTCGACGGATCGCATGACGGAGAGGGGGGCGGTTCCGATGCGTTCGGTGAGGCGCTCACGGTCGATCACCAGCGTCTGCGATACGTTGACCACGCATTTCTTGGGCAGGTTGGCGGTGCCGGCCGGGACCTCGACGTTTCCCGGTGCCGCCGCGAGCCGCAGGTTGCTGGTGATGGCGGACACGATCACTGTTCGGATACGTGACCGATTGAAGCGGTCGGACGAGACGACGAGTGCGGGGCGTCGGTAGCCGGGTTCTGAGCCGACGGGTTCACCGAAATCGACCCACCACACGTCCCCGCGCTCTACCACTCCCACGCGCCGGACTCGATCAGGTGCCGACCCGCGATGGGTGAGGTGTCGAGGTCGAGTTCGTCGGCGAGAGAGTCGAGTGCCGCAGTCACCGGATCGTCTCCCCGCCGCTGGATGAACTCCTGTACGGCTCGGGTGTAGAGCTGAGATCGACTCCAGCCGAGGCGTTCGGCGGTCGCGTCAGCTTGTTTGAAAATCTCGTCGGGGACCGAGATTGCTGTCTTCATCGGTCTAGTATAACCGGTATAACCGTTTCGGGGTGGAGATGCAATGTCAGTCAGGCACGGCCGACACTGACCGCGCAGCACGCGGTGAGGCGAGCTTCCCCGCGTCACCGCGTCTGTCACGTCCAACTCGTGTCGTCGCCGATCAGCTCGGTACCTTGTCGAGGAATCCGCGCACCTCCGCGATTCGGCCGTCGTCATCGACGATCAGGACGTCGAATCCGATGATCAGCGGCTCTGCGTCGCGCGGACCCAGACCCCACTGGAAACGGACCTGCTGGTGATGGCCGTCGGGTTCACCGATGGGGTGAAGACGAATCCCGGGAACTGGTCGTGGACCTGTGCGATGGCGGCGCCGATCGTGGCGGTCGGATGAGCCTGTTCAGTACCGCCGCACGCCTGACCACTGCGAATGACGCGGCCCTCGAAGGGCTGCACCTGGAGACGTTCCTTCCGGCCGATGAATGGACTCGACGGTTGTTCGGCGTGCAGACATAGACCACCGCCACAGTCATTCGGCGCAGCGGGCGGTACGCACCATCTGTGCCAGGTCGGCAAAGCCGAGATCGCCGTGGACCGCCGCTCCTGCCGCGACACCTGATGCGGCCGAAGCCATCACCAGCACAAAGGCGCGGTTGGATCCCGGTGGTCTGTTGACCACCGGCTTCACATCGAATTACCGCCCCGAGATCGTCATGAATCATATCTACTTCACCGCACTTCCGAATGGGGCCGGCCTGGCGGCAGAGGTTGCAGCACTGGATGATTCAGAACCACACGTCTACGAGGTGGAGCCGACGGGTCCGTACGAGAACGACCCGAATGTCACCGACAAGAAGTTCCCGGGAAATCCGACCCGGTCATATCTGGGACAGTCTGTGCCTACGATGGTGAGCTATGGCGAGCGTTGCTGAGTTTCCCGTCGACGGAGCTACCGGTCCTGAGATCAAACAATGGGCTCAGCGGTCCATCGCCGCGGCCGGTGCGCTCGGTGAGCTGCCGGTGTGGACGCTTCCGGAGTCGGGGAACGCCACGCCGGCGTCGTTGCGGCTGCGAAGGGCAGCGCTCCTGTTCCTTCTGGCGTTGCCGGGGACCGTCAGGGTTGACGCGGCCGCAGAGCGTGCACTTCAAGGAAGCGCGGTTCCCCACCCGTTCGACGTCGATGAGGTGCTACGCCGCTCGAGTACGTGGCATTCCTTCTTCGGAGGCGGTCGGGATGCACACCCCGGGCAGGACGTGTACTGGCAGGACTACTACGAATTGCGTGGGTCGACGGACGTTCTCGTGTTTTCGGGCTCCCGAAGGGGCTGGGGCGCCATGATCATCGCGAATTTCGCTACTGAGTCGTGTCGTGTGACCGACGGAATGATCTGCGTCGCCTCGGACAATCCGTATGGTGAGCGGGACCTGACTTCCGACAACGACTTTCTTCCTGCGGTCACGACGATCTGGCTCGCCGCCAAGTAAGGCGACTGTCGCCTCCTCTCCCGACCTTTTACCTACTATAGGTATATTATGGCGGAGGAGGTGCACGATGGAAACGACGATCACCAGTCGCGAGTTCAACCGCGACGTGTCAGCGGCCAAGCGTGCGGCTGAACGGGGACCGGTCACGATCACCGATCACGGGCGCCGTTCGCACGTCCTGCTGACGGCGGAGGCGTTTGACCGGCTCACCGCCAGGCCCGAAGTCGTCGGTGACCGGTTGTGGGCGCGCGACACCACTCAGATCGTGTTCGACCTGCCCGAGCGCCGTATCGAACCTCCTCGTGAACTCGATCTGTGAGGTACCTGCTCGACACCGATATTCTCAGCGACGCTCGCAGGAAACGATCGTCGGCCCTGATGGCGTGGTTGCGTGACCGCGACGTCGGCGATCTGGCGATCAGCGTCGTCACGATGCTCGAACTCGAGCGCGGTATCCGCAGAAAAGAACGTACTGATCCGGTCGGCGGAGCATCGCTGAGGCTCTGGTTGGACGACGACGTGCGTCCGATGTTCGCCGACCGGATTCTGCCCGTCGACGAGCGGACCGCGGTCACCGCCGCCGCGCTGCACATCCCCGATCCGATGTCCGAGATGGACGCACTGATCGCGGCCACCGCAATGGTGCACGACCTGACGCTGGTCACCCGCAACGTCAGAGACTTCCACCGCACCACTGCGCGCCTGCTCAATCCGTGGGACCTGTAGGGGCCACGGAGATCGTCTCCGGTCTGAGTTCGGTATCGGGCATATGCTCGCGGTATGGGTATCGATGAGCGGATGACGGTCCTGGCCGGGCGCATCGTTGACGTGCCCGGGATTTGCGGTGTGACGCTGGGAGGTTCGCGGGCGCGAGGCACGCACCGCCCCGATTCGGACTGGGATTTCGGTATCTACTACTCCGGCGACTTCGATGTCGCTGCACTGCAACGGATCGCCGACGACGCCGCCGACGAGCCGGTGACCCTGACCCCTCGCGGTGGCTGGGGACCGTGGGTCGACGGTGGCGGATGGCTCACCATGGACGGTGTCGCCGTCGACTGGCTCTACCGCGATCTCGACCATGTCGACGTGATCGCGCAGCGAGCAGGCTTGGGGGAGTTCGCCTTTCACCGGCAGGTCGGTCATCCGCTGGGCTTTCTGGACGTCGCCTACCTCGGAGAACTCGCCCTCGCCCAGATCATCGCCGATCCCACCGGGAAACTCGAGGCGCGGCGTACCCGCTGCCGCGACTATCCACCGGCACTGGCCCATGCCCTGGTGGCAAACTGCCTATGGGAAGCCGACTTCGACATTCTGATAGCCGGAAAGGGAGCCGCCGGCGGCGATGCCACTTACGTCGCCGGCGTCCTGTCTCACGCACTGACACTCCTCGCTCACGCTCTGCACGCCCATGCCCGCGGCTGGGTGACCACCGAGAAGGGCATCGTCCCCGCCGCGTCGACGCTGACCGGAGCTCCCGCCGACTTCGCCGCCCGCGCCCACGCCTGCTTCGGCCACCTCGACCCCGACCCGGCCGAACTCCGCCGATCGGTCGACGCTGCCCGACTGCTCGTCGCCGAAGTACGGATGGCCGTCGAAGAGTGACCCGAAGGGAGCTCTCCGATTCGGCCGGTATGACCTGCGTGGTCGGGCGTTGCTGGGTACGGACGAAAAGCATTACGTCGGAGACCACGGCATCGTCCACGCTCTTTTCGGATACTCCGATCAGCGTCTTCCCGGGTTTTGTCGGTTTCGTCCTGCGCTCATGCAAGGTTCAGCCTTGGCCTAGCTAGGCGACGGCGGTTCCCTCGAGTTCGACCAACTGGCCGGGGATCGCGAGTCGGGTGACCCCGAGCATGGTAGTGGTCGGCGAGACGCCGGCGGCTCCGAGTCGTCCGGCGAGCACGCCGTAGTGCGTGAACAGGTCGTCCACGTCGGTGGTGTACACGTTCAGCCGAACGAGGTTCGCCAGAGACATGTCGGCTTCGCCGAGCACAGCTTCGAGATTGTCGGCGGCGAGCGCGAGTTGAGCGGCGATGTCGCCATCGTGCTCGGGCCGCCCGTCCACGCTCATCGAGGTCTGCCCCGAGATGAAGAGGGTGCGGGTCTGTCCGGACACGACCTCTCCCTGGTTGAAGCCCATTTCCAGTGACCACGTCACAGGGTTGACAGCGCTACGTTCCATTGCCGCTCCTTCTCGTTGTGACGGCGATTCCGTGATGGCCGGTAGCCACCGTCATCGACGTCTGTGGAACCAGCGTCGCAACAAAACGCGACACCCTGTGTCATGTTTATGGAGACAATGGAGATTGTGCGTGCGGATCGGCTGGTTGCCCTGGTGCTGCTCCTACGCCGGCGGGGCCGGATGACTGCGACCGAACTTGCCGGCGAACTGGAGGTGTCCACACGCACGGTGCTGCGGGACATTGATGCGCTGTCGACCGCCGGAGTCCCGGTGTACGCGGACCGCGGTCGGCACGGCGGCTTCTCGCTCCGCCGTAAGACGCAGACTCAGCCGGGCCGTCTCCATGCGGCCGCCGACTTGCTTAATCGCCCGCCACGTCCGGATCAGGACCTGGCCGGCACTCTCCGATTCAGGGAGCGGACACACCCCGGGGATCTGGGCCTGGAACTGGGACCGCGCCGCCGGGTGGAGGGTCTGCGGCGTGAGTCGGAAAGCGAACCGTGGCCGTCCGGCGCACCTACGACGCCCCTCGTTCGGCTGCGCTCAGCCGAGGAGTTCGCCGGCCAGCAGGTGCTGCAGGAAGCGGCTGATGCGGGCGTGTGACCAGCCGCGGTCGGCGAGGTTGCGGTAGACGTCGCCGCCGAACAGCGCGTCCATGATGTCGGCCGCGGTGCGCCTGCTGACGCCCTTCTTGAGTCCGGGTGGCTTGTCGGCGATGACGTTGACGAACTCGGTGTAGGAGTCATAGCGCCCCTGCAGGCTCGCCGCGACGTGGGCGGCCGATTCCGGGTCGCCGAGGGAGCCCTGCACGGCGGGCCACAGCGGTGCGACGCGGCGCAGAATCTCCACACCGTTGGCCAGGCATATCTCCAATGCGGCGGCTGAGGTCGGGGCGGCGAGGAAGTCTTCCCACCAGGTGTGCCAGGGCAGCAGTGTGTCGGTGTCGAACTCCGGCGGCGGTTCACGCCACAGGTCGAATCCGACGATCGCGGCGCCCAGCGCCTCGCCCAGCAGTGCCGCCTTCGTCTTGAACGTGTAGTAAACGGTCGGCACCGCGACCCCAGCGTCCGCCGCGACGTCGGCGATCGTCGTACCGGTGTACCCGTTCTCGCAGAAGCGGTCGTACGCCGCGCGCACCATCCGGCGGCGATTGGCGAGCGCCTTCTCTGCCCGGGTTGTCACGGAGGCGAGCCTAGCATCGGCATTGACCTAGCATCGGCATTGACTATAGTGCCACTATAGTGGACCATTGATCGTATGCGAGTCCTCTTCGCGTCCATGCCTTTCGACGGTCACTTCCTGCCGATGACCGGCGTCGCCCAGCGCCTGGCCGAACTCGGGCACGACGTCCGGTTCTACACCGGATCGTCGTTCGCCGACCGGCTCGCCACGCTCGGCGTACCCCATGAACCGTTCCGGCGGGCGCTGGAGATCAACGGCGAGAACATGGCCGAGAACTTTCCCGACATCGCGAAACTCAAGGGGCCCAAGCGCATCGCCTTCGATGTGGAGAAGATCTTCTTCGCCAATATCCCCGCGCACTACGCCGACATCCTCGAGCTGCACCGGGAGTGGGCGTTCGATCTGCTGGTCAACGATGCCGCGTTCTTCGCCGCCTATCCCGTCACGCGCAAGCTGGGCGTCCCGGGATATGCCATCGATCCCGCACCGACCCCCACGGCCAAGTCGGCCGGGGCGCCACCTCCGTTCTTCGGACTCACCCCGGCACGTAACCTGTTCGACCGCCTCAAACACCGGATCGTGTGGGCGATGGTGGAGCGCACGCAGAGCAAGGCCAAGCCGATCCTGGACGATCTTCTCGACGCCGAAGGTCTCCCGGCGTACGCCGGCAGCACCTTCCAGCTCCCTTGGGACACCGCGACCCGGATGTTCCAGACCGGTCTGCCGTCGATGGACTTCGACGGCATCGACTGGCCCGCTCACCATCAGTTCGTCGGCCCGCTGCTGCCGCCGCGCACAGGCGGGCCCGCCGAACTGCCTTTCGCCGATCGGCTGGCCGGCGCGCCGTCGGTCGTCGTCGTGTCACAGGGCACCGTCGACAACCGCGACCCGGAGAAGCTGTTCGTTCCCACCCTCGAGGCACTCAAGGACACCGGGCATCTTGTGGTCGCCACCACCGGCGGCCGGCACACCGAGGCCCTGCGGCAACGGTTTCCGCACGACAATGTGATCGTCGAGGATTGGGTCGACTACGCCGCGCTGCTTCCGCACGCCGACGTCTTCGTCTCCAACGGTGGCTACGGTTCGATCATGCAGGCGATCATGGCCGGGGTCCCGATCGTGTCGGCCGGGTGGTTCGAGGCCAAGAACGACATCAACGCCCGACTCGCCTATCGCAAGCTCGCCGTCGACCTCAGGACCGAGCGGCCCACGCCCGCACAGATCACCAAGGCCATCGGCACCGTCACCGGCGACCCCACCTACCGGACCAACATCGCAAAGGTCGCCGCCGAGCTCCGAGCGGCCACCCCCGTCGACACCGTGGTCGACGCGATCCTCGCCGACCGGCTGTAGGTCAGCGGCGCGAAGTCCGCTCCCGCTCAATCAATTCGCAGATCGCTAAACAGATCCGTTCAGCGCTCAAGGAAACGAGCCAGCGGGAATCGTCAGCGCGAATCGCTTGTGCGGCGCCAGTACTGGTAGTCGCCGACGGTGTGGTCGAGGGTGAACTCCGAATCGACGATAGCTCGGGTATTGGGGGACAGACCGGCGAACTCGGCACCATTGAACAGGGCGGCGTCGGCGCGACGGAGTTGGTCGGCGATCGCTCCCTGATAGCGGCGGGCCGTCGGCGAGACCTCGCCGATCCGGTCGTCGGTGGCATCGGTTTCGTCGATGAGCATCGCGTAGTGATCGACGAAGACCGGGCATCCGTCGCGGACCTGTTGGTGCGCGACGTCGCCGGCAATGAGCGGTGCCGGGGTCAGCGACCAGGTGCATTCGTCGGCGCGCAGGATGTCGGCCAACTCATGCGGTTGCCGGACGCCCTGATCGATCGTCCGGACGGCGCCGATGGCCAGTGCCAGCAGTACGGCCCCCACGGCCGCGGCGACAAGTGTCGTGCGGGTACGTGCGTCGGCGGCCAGGACACCGACGCCGTAGCCGATCAGCAGGCACAGCACCGGGGCGGCGAAACTCGTGTAGTGGTCGTAGAACAGCGGTGAGACGAGCAGCGTTGCGAGCTGAGCCAGCGCGAGCACCGACCACCATGATGTCTCGGGCCACGACCGGGGTGACCTTCGCGTGCGTAGCACCTTCGCTAGCGGCAGCGCGCACAATGCGATACCGGTGACGCCGATGAGTACCCAGATCGGCGCGGGCAGCCGGTCGTGGTGCAGGATGCTGCCGGAGAAGTAGAAGACCCGTTCATCGAACCCCTGGGCCCGCGGCCGTCCGGTCGGGACGCCGATGACGGCGTGGAACATGTCCGCCGGCGCGAGCACGAAGAACGGCATGCAGATGGCGATGGTCATTGCCGCAGCTGCACCGGCGAACTTTGCCGCAACAACCTTCCCGTGCCTGACCAGCAACAACACCGCGAAGACGGCCACTGGGACGACGGCCCACATCTTCACCGTCATGCCGAACCCGAGCAGCAGCCCGGCGACGATCGGGTGCGGTGTTCGGGTGCGGGTCAGCAGGACGAGCGCGCCGAGTACCGCGGTACTCACCAATGGTGCTTGCAGCGGGGCGGTATCACTCCACACCGCCGCCGACCAGACGGAGTATGTGCCGCCGCCGGCCACGGCGCTGAGCCGCCCGTACCGCATCAGCAACATCGCGACCATCGCCGCAGCACCCGCGCCAAGCAGCCCGAAGGCGATGGTCGCGACGGTCATCGCCACCGAGTCGGGTACGACGGCGGCGAGCCACGCGAACGGCGACAATGCCACCAGAATGCCGGGCGGATGAATGAAGAGGAAATCGCGGTACGGCAGCGAACCCATCCAAAGATGTTGTGAGGCAAAGAAGTACACGCTATCGTCGAAGCCGATCGCCTGGGTGAGGGTTCCGTCTGCGGCCGGTATCACCACTCGCAGCGTGGCCGCGAGCGCAAAGATCCCGATGACGATCATTCGGCCTGATGACATGGTGAGACCCTGGGGCAGCGTCATATCGTGACC
>NZ_JAGQTN010000076.1 GCF_020438995.1 Gordonia sp. (in: high G+C Gram-positive bacteria) | reverse complement strand
TCCCGCCGATCACGTTCACGCCACTGGTCCGCAAGGACCTGTCGACAGCGCGGGGCAGTTCGGTGGTCAGGAACGTCTTCCACATCGGCTTGCCGATCACCGGGTCGCGGGCGATCCAGTCGGTGTAGTAACTCCCGATCCCCTTCTGCGGGATCACCACATTGACGTTCTTGTCGGCGAAGAACTTCACCGCATCGGTCTGCGCAAGCCAGTTTGCCCCGTCCTCACCACCGCCCGCACCGTTGAGCAGGTAGAACGTCGGCGCTCCGGGTGCCGCATCCTTGGGCCGGATGATCATCAGAGGTATCTCTGCGTTCATCGCGGCCGAGTAGGCGGTGGCCTCCCACAGGTTGTCGCGCAGGTTTCGCAACGAATGCAGTTGCCCGTCGTCGCGGGGGGCGGCACCGGCTGCCGGGGAGATGAACGAGATTGCGGTGAGTAACGCGATCAGGACGGCGAACAACACGGTTACCGGTAACCGAACGGCGCGAGAGGTGGACCACACAACAGGCATAGTAAGGGCAGCCTACACTCGTGGCCGGGTGCTCGGCCGCGCGGCCATCCCGCACCCCGACACATTCATGCCTGTCGCACACCAGCCCTAGAGCAGCTTGGACAGGAACCCCTTGGTCCGCTCGTGTTGCGGATTGGCCAGCACCTCACGCGGATTGCCGCTTTCGACGACCACGCCACCATCCATGAACACCAGTTGGTCGGCCACTTCGCGGGCGAAACCCATCTCATGGGTGACCACCAGCATCGTCATGCCGGTGGCCGCGAGCTCGCGCATCACGCCAAGCACCTCACCGACGAGTTCAGGGTCCAGTGCCGACGTCGGCTCGTCGAACAGCATCAGCTTGGGGTCCATCGCCAGCGCACGGGCGATGGCCACGCGCTGCTGCTGGCCGCCGGACAACTGGGCCGGATAGGTATCGGCCTTGCCCGCCAGCCCGACCCGGTCGAGCAGATAGCGGGCCCGTTCCAGCGCCTCGGACTTGCTCTTGCGTTTGACCCGGATGGGCGCCTCGATCACGTTCTCCAGGGCGGTGCGGTGTGGGAACAGGTTGAAGTGCTGAAACACCATGCCGATGTCCCGGCGCTGTTTGGCCGCGTCCTTGGAACTCATCTCGTACAGCTTGCCGTGCCGCTCGCGGTAGCCGATGAGATCGCCGTCGACATACAGCCGGCCCGCGTTGACTACCTCCAGGTGGTTGACGCACCGCAGGAAGGTGGATTTGCCCGAGCCCGACGGCCCGATCAGGCACATCACCTCACCGCGCTTGACCTCCAGCGAGATACCTTTGAGCACCTTGAGCGACCCGAAGTTCTTGCACACCTGGTCTGCGAGCACCATCGGTTGTTCGGTCTGGGTCACGCCGGATCTCCTGCCTGGGTCTGCGCGTCGTCCACCTGCGCGGCGGCCAGCGCCTTGAGCTGGCGGGCGGTCAACTGCCTGCTCGCGCCCTTCGCGTAGTACCGCTCCAGATAGAACTGCCCGACCATCAGGATGCTGGTCACCAGCAGATACCAGGTCGAGGCGACCAGCAGCAGCGGTATGGGTTCGAAAATGACACCG
>NZ_JAGQTN010000005.1 GCF_020438995.1 Gordonia sp. (in: high G+C Gram-positive bacteria) | reverse complement strand
GCCTTGTCGGGGATGGACCTGTGGGTCCTCGGCCCGCACGACTCGGCCGCCTACCCGGGTGGGTTCGCCGCCGACCTCACCCCGGGCGGCGTGATCCGCAAACAGTTCGACCTGTTCGCCAATCTGCGCCCTTCGCGGGCACTGCCCGGGGTCGCCGCCACCGCACCCGGCATCGACATCCTGATCGCGCGGGAGAACTCCGAAGGCCTGTACGCCGACCGCAACATGGCCGTCGGCAGCGGGGAGTTCATGCCCACTCCCGACATCGCGCTGTCGGTGGGCGTGATCACGCGCGCGGCGACCGAGCGCATCGCCCGCGAGGCGTTCCGTGTGGCACGCGGCCGGCGATTGCACGTCACCATCGTGCACAAGGCCAACGTGCTCCGGTTGACCACCGGACTGTTCCGCGACGTGTGCAGGGAGGTGGCCGCCGAGTATCCGGACGTGCGGGTCGACGACTTCCACGTCGACGCGATGGCCGCGATGCTGGTGCGTCGGCCGGCAGACTTCGACGTCGTGGTCACCGAGAACCTGTTCGGTGACATCCTGTCCGATCTGGCCGGCGAACTTGCCGGTTCGCTCGGCATCGCGGCGTCGGTGAACTGTTCGTCGCGTCAGGCCATGGCGCAGGCGGCACACGGAGCGGCCCCCGACATCGCCGGACAGGGAATCGCGAACCCGGTGGCGATCATCGGGTCCACGGCGATGCTGCTGCGCTGGTACGCCGGTCGCACCGGTAGATCCGACGTGCTCGAGGCGGCCGGACGTATCGACGCTGCGGTCGCGGCGACCCTCGGCGCAAGGGTGAGCACCCGCGATCTCGGGGGTACGGCGACGACCGCGGTATTCACGGAGAAGGTGCTCGCCAACATCGCAGATTCGTAAATCTCGCGTTACTGCCCGGTACGGGTCGCTCTGATGAATTAAGTTTTCCCTCAGGTGGCGCGAGCGTGTCGCCGGAATGGGTAGTGCCCGGAGACAGCGCGGGCCGCGAAGGGAATTGGGATGCGTTTTCACCGATCGAACCGCACACATGCAGTCCGCCTGATGGGGCTCGTCGCCGCGGCGGCCGCGGCCATGACCGTCGTCGCCGGATGCTCCAATGACGACGAGTCCGACGGCACGGGCACCGACATCGGCCCGATCAGCGTCGATGTCGCCAAGGTCGACGACATCGCTGCGGGCCTGCCCGAGAAGGTCTCCAAGGCGGGCAAGCTCGTGGTCGGCGTGAACATCCCGTACTCGCCCAACGAGTTCAAAGGTCCAGGCGGCAAGATCATCGGATTCGACGTCGATGTGGTCAACGCCGTCGCCAAGGTCCTCGGTGTCAGCGCCGAATACCGCGAGGCCGACTTCGCCAAGATCATTCCCGCGGTCCAAGCAGGAACGTTCGATATGGGTATGTCGTCGTTCACCGACACCAAGGAACGTGAGAAGCAGGTCGACTTCGTGACCTACTACAGCGCGGGAGTCCAGTGGGCCCAGCAGAGCGGCAAGTCCGTCGACCCGAGCAACGCCTGCGGCAAGAAGGTCGCCGTTCAGGCCGACACGTTCGAGGCCACCGACGAGGTGCCCGCTAAGAGTGAAGCCTGCACCAAGGCCGGCAAGCCCGCGATCGCGATCCAGAAGTACGACTCGCAGGACGAGGCCACCAACGCGCTGGTCCTGGGCAAGGTCGACGCGATGTCCGCAGACTCGCCGGTGACCGCATACGCGATCAAGAAGTCCAAGGGCAAGATCGAACCTGCCGGCGAGATCTTCGACTCGGCGCCGTACGGCTATCCCGTTGCGAAGGGAACCCCGCTGGCACCCGCGTTGCAGAAGGCCGTCCAGTACCTGATCGACAACGGTCAGTTCAAGGAGATCGCCACCCACTGGGGTGTTGAGGCGGGCCTCATCGAAAAGTCCCTCATCAACGGCGCGATCAACTGAGCCGTGGCTGACTTCGAGAAAGGGCCGGGCACCGAACAGCCTGGCACCGGTCCGATCGCCCTCGGCACCGAACCCGATCCGATCAAGGCCGTCCCCCTGCGCCATCCGGGGCAGTGGGCGGCCGCGACGGTCATCCTCGTGCTCGCCGCGCTGTTCGTCTACGGCGCGGCCACCAACGACGCCTACGCGTGGGGCACCTACGGCGACTACCTGTTCGACACCCGCATCCTCGAAGGTGTCGGGTACACCCTCGCGCTGACCGTGCTGTCGATGGCGATCGCCATCGTCTTCGGTGTGGTGCTGGCTGTGATGCGGTTGTCCCCGAACCGGGTGCTGCGTTCGACGGCGTGGGTGTATCTGTGGATCTTCCGCGGCACCCCGGTGTATGTGCAGTTGGTGTTCTGGGGGCTGTTCCCGTCGATCTACAAGCAACTCGACCTTGGTATCCCGTTCGTGGTGCAGTTCGCGCACTTCGAGATCCAGGAACTCAACGCCGCGTTCACCTTCGCGATCATCGGCCTGGCGCTCAACGAGTCGGCGTACATGGCCGAGATCGTGCGCGCCGGAGTGCAGTCGGTCGGGGAGGGGCAGACCGAGGCGTCGGTGGCGCTTGGCATGTCGTGGACGCAGACGATGACGCGCACCGTGTTGCCGCAGGCGATGCGGGTGATCATCCCGCCGACGGGCAACGAGGTGATCAGCATGCTCAAGACCACCAGCCTGGTGACGGCAGTGCCGTTCAGCCTCGAGCTGTACGGCGCACAGAAGGACATCGCCGGTGTCATTTTCGAACCCATACCGCTGCTGCTGGTCGCCTCGACCTGGTATCTGCTGGTGACCAGCATCCTGATGGTCGGGCAGTTCTATCTGGAGCGGTACTACGCGAAGGGCGCGAGCAGGCAG
>NZ_JAGQTN010000075.1 GCF_020438995.1 Gordonia sp. (in: high G+C Gram-positive bacteria) | reverse complement strand
TCGTCGAACCGGGCGGCCAGTGCCGGATCCGAATCCTGCGCGGCCAGGTACTGGGCGATCAGGTTCGACACACTGTCGAACAGGGTGTACGCACTCGAGTTGGTCTCGATGTAGCCGAGGGTGAACAGGTTGCGATGACGGCGGTTGAATGCGGTCAGATACTGGGCGGGGCGGTCGCCGTTCCACTCGAACAAGGTGTCGTCGACGTACGGAATCCGCATCTCGTATCCCGTCGCGTACAGCACCAGATCGATCTGCTCGCGACTTCCGTCGACGAAAACCACGTCCGTGCCGTCGAAGCGTTCGACCTCCGGCTTCACGGTGATGTCTCCGTGCTGAAGATGGTGCAGCAGTTGACTGTTCAGGAGTGGGTGCGACTCGAACAGCTTGTGATCGGGTTTCGGCAGTCCCCACCGTGTGACGTCACCGACGAGCAGTCGCAGCAATGCCGTCATCAGTGGGCGCTCGATGCAGCGGGGCAGTGCCACCGGACCGTCGTCGAGCTGATCGACCGGGACGCCGAACAGGTGCTTGGGAATGACGTGGTAGCCGCGTCGGGTGGAGATGAATGCGGCGTCGGCCGACTGCGCTGCGTCGCAACCGATGTCGGCGGCGGAGTTGCCCAGGCCGACGACGAGCACGCGCTTGCCGTCGAACTCGCGGGCGCTCCGGTAGGTCACGGCGTGCCGGATCTCGCCGTCGAAGTGGCCCGGGTGCACCGGTATTCGCGGATGCCAGTTGGTGCCTGATGCGCAGACCACCCCGCGATAGCGTGCGGTGGTGCCGTCGGAGGTGGTCACCAGCCACTTGTCGCCGTCGGCATCGATGCGGGTGACACCGTTTCCGAGGCGGATCGCGTCGAGGAGGCCGAAGTCGTCGGCGAACTGCCTGGTGTAGGAGAGGATCTGCCTGCGGGTCGGGTAGTCGGCGAACGACGCCGGCATCGGATAGTCGTAGAAGCCGGACAGATCCCGGGACGAGATGAAGTGCGCCGACTCGTACATGGGCGTGCCGGGATTGTCGATGTCCCACAGACCTCCGACGCCGCTGTGCCGCTCGAACTGGTCGTAGTCGACACCGTACCTGCGGAACATGCGCGCCACGCTGAGCCCCGCGGGTCCCGCACCGACGATGGCCACGGCCCCACTGCGGTCGGCAATCTGATTCATCTCGGCCCTTCGTTTCGACATCATCGGCGCCCGTCCCGACCCACGTTCCGGAGATGAGTCAGGGACGGCTCCCGGATCACCTGGAAACCGCCCCTGAACTGTGTGGAAGCGACAGGATTTGAACCTACGAGACTTTTTACACCTGCTCGCTTTCAAGGCGAACCGAATAGGACTGAACGCGGCCGGAGTCTCAGGCGTTGCCGTACGACTTGGTGACGGCGAAGGAGTAGAGGACCGCGTGCTCGTCGATCATGACCTGTCGGAAGGCGTCATCGTCCAGACCGATGTGGTGGCTGCGGTCGCTGTGGTAGTCGAGCGGCCCGGTCGGCTTGGCGTCGCGGATCCGGAAGTAGCGCAGGAGTTGCTCCGGTGTGCCGGGGCCGTCGAGGAGGGTCGCATCCGCTTCGAGGGTGAGCCAGCGGTGCCCGTCGTCGGCGAAGTACAGCGTGCAGCGCGGATCAGTGCGCAGCCGCCTGCTGCGCACCTTGTCGGCGTGGCCGGCACTGGTGAGACGGCCGTCGAGGAGCGCGACTTCGATCTTCACCACCTTGGGACGGCCGTCGGCACCCACGGTGACGATCGCCGCGTGGGGGTGGGCGGCGATGAAGCGGCGGGCATCGTCGTCGAGCGGAAGGTCGTCCAGCGTGTTGTCTGACACGGTCGTGATCCTTTGGATGAGCGGCATCCCGTGAGGGGAGGAATCCGCCCCAGCCTGCACCTTCAAGTCGACTTGAACACAAGCCGTAACCTGTCATCTCATGAGTAGATCGAGCGCGGACACGCCTACGGCCGAAGCACTGGTGCCGATCCAGGAGGTCTCCCGGCGCCTCGGCATCCCCAGTTCGACCATCCGCTACTACGACGAGCGCAACCTGGTGACTCCCACCTCACGGCACGCAGGAAGGCGCTGGTACAACGCGCACGCCATCCGCCACCTGGCGATCGTGCGCTACTGGCAGGGCGCCGGCCTGTTGAGCCTGGACGACATCGCCGAGGTCCTCGCCGGCCCCGG
>NZ_JAGQTN010000074.1 GCF_020438995.1 Gordonia sp. (in: high G+C Gram-positive bacteria) | reverse complement strand
TGGATCATTCGCGGCGACGCCGACTCCGACGACATCGACGGCTTCATCACCATGTACCAACTCGTCGATGGTGAGTACCAAGTGGTGGGAAACCGATTGGTCTCACAACTGTCGGTCACCGACTGACGCGGGTCAGCTGCCGGTGCCGTTGTCGCCGACGCCGGGGGCGGCGAGGTTGCCGGCGCCGTCGGCGTAGCGGTCGGTGAGGTCGGCGACCAGGGAGATGAAGGTGGGGTCGGTGCCGACGGTGGCGGCGCGGGCGAATCCGAGACCGCGTTCGGAGCAGAGGGTTTTGGCTTCGTTGTCGAGGTCCCACACGACTTCGAGGTGGTCGGAGATGAAACCGATCGGGAACACCACCACGGACTCGGTGCCGTTGTCGGCGAGGGTGTCGAGGTGGTCGCAGATGTCGGGTTCATACCACGGGACCTGGGGTGGGCCCGAGCGGGACTGCCAGACCTGGTCGTAGTCAGTGATGCCGAGACGCTGGGCGACGGCGGCGCAGGCGTCGGCGATCTGGCGGGAGTAGATACCGCGGCCGTCGATCACGGGGCCGAATCGGCGGTCGGCGGCGAGGGGGATCGAGTGGGCGGTGAATACCAGGCGGGGTGCGGGATCCGCGGGCAGAGAGTCGATCGCCCGGCGTACCGCGCTCGCGCAGGCGTCGAGAAACGCGGGCTCGGTACAGAATTGGGGCAATTTGCGCAGGAGCATCGGATCGTCGGCGGCTTGCGGTATGCGACGGGACAGCTCGAGCAACGCGCCGGCGATGTCCTCGTGGTACTGGACCGAACCCGAATATCCGCCCCACGCGGACGTCCCGAACACCAGCACCCGGCGATGACCGTCGCGATACATCTGCTCGACGGTGTCGGCGACCAGCGGATGCCAGTTGCGGTTACCGAAGTAGACGGGCAGATCCCGCCCGCGCGCCGACAGTTCGGCGCGCAGGGCGGCGATCATGTCCCGGTTGCACTGGTTGATCGGTGAGACCCCACCGAAGTGCAGGTAGTGTTGCGCGACCGCCTCTAGACGCTCCCGGGGGACGCCACGCCCACGGGTGACGTTCTCCAGGAACGGCATCACATCGTCCGGTTTCTCCGGACCGCCGAACGACAGAAACAGCAGCGCATCAAAGGGTTTCACCGAACGGCTAGCCGAGGAAGTTGTCGGGGAACCAGGTGTTGTGGCTGGCGCCGCCGTCGACGTACACGATGGAGCCGGTGGTGCCGGGCAACCAGTCCGACAGAAGCGCGACGACGCTCTTGCCGACGACGGTCGGGTCGTCGACGTTCCAGCCGATCGGCGAGGCACCGTCCCAGTACTCGTTGAGCATGGTCAGCTTGCGCGCGTCATCGGTGGCTGTACCCGAAATTGCCTTGGCGGCAAGGGTTTTGATAGGTCCGGCGGCCACGAGGTTGGACCGGATCCGCTTGGCGTTGCCCACCTCGCGCGCCACATAGCGGTTCACCGACTCGAGCGCCGCCTTCGACACGCCCATCCAGTTGTAGTCAGGCATCGCGGTCCGCGGATCGAAGTCCATGCCCACGATCGATCCGCCCTCGTTCATCACCGGCAGCACCGCACGGGCCAGCGCCGCGTAGCTCCAGGCGGAGATCTCGAACGATTTCGCGACGTCGGGTCCGGGGCCTTCGAGGAACGGCACCGCGTCGGGACCCATCAAAGTCTTGGGTGCGAACGCGATGGAATGGACCACGCCGTCGACACCCTCGGGGGCGAGTTCGGTGATCCGCCCGGCCAGCGCCGCCAGATCCTCCTCGTTGGTGATGTCGAGCGGAATCGCCGCCGGCACCTCCTGCGGGAGGCGTTTGGCGATGCGGTCGATGAGCCGCAGCCGTTCGGGGATGCCGGTGATGATCACCTTGGCGCCCTGCTCCTGGGCCACGGCGGCGGCGTGGAATGCGATGGACGCGTCGGTGATGATGCCGGTGATGAGGACGGTCTTGCCGTCGAGAATGCCTGTCATTGGTTCCAGTCCTCCCCTAGTTGCCCATAACTGTGGTTTTCCCCACCCTAATTTCCCATCCCCATGCCGCCGTCGACCGGCAGCACCGCACCCGTGATGTAGCCGCCCTCGTCCGAGGCGAGGAAGCTGATCGCCGCGGCAACGTCTTCGGGCTTGCCGGTGCGGCCCAGCGGGATCGCCTGCTTGGCCATCTCGACGTAGCGGTCCTCCATCGCAGCCGTCATGTCGGTTTCGATGAAACCGGGCGCCACCACGTTGGCGGTGATGTTGCGTACTCCGATCTCACGGGCGATGGAGCGGGCCATACCGATCAGTCCGGCTTTTGAGGCGGCGTAGTTGACCTGCCCGGGGATACCGGACATGGCCACGACCGAGCCGAGGAAGATCATCCGGCCCCACTTGGCGCGCTGCATCCCCTTGGTGGCGCGCTTGGCGCAGCGGAACGCACCGGTCAGGTTGGCGTCGATGACCTTCTCGAACGACTCCTCCGACAGCCGCATCAACAGCATGTTGTCGGTGATGCCCGCGTTGGCCACCAGCACCTCGACGGGCCCCTGATGTGCCTCGACCTCGGCGAAGGCCTTGTCGACGGACTCGGCGTCGGTGACGTCGCACTGCACGCCGAACAGTCCGTCGGGGGCACCGGATCCGCGGTGGGTGACGGCCACCTTGTGGCCGTCAGCGGCCAGGCGCTGAGCGACGGCGAGGCCGATGCCCCGGTTGCCGCCGGTCACCAGGACCGAACGCGGTGTGGTCGCCGGGCGCGAAGGAACGTCAGTGGTGTCTGCCATGGATCAAGAACCTATCGGTCGTGGAGATGTGGTCTGTCGACGGGGGCGGGCTGACCCGTCGGGTCTTACGGTAGGCGCCGGTTGATGGCGAGGGCGGCGAACGCGGAGATGATCGCCAGCAATGTTCCGGCTATCAACCATGGCCGCGAGTTGTCGCCCCGCCGTGTCTCATAACCGATGTCCTTCTGCAGCTTCTCGTACACCCGGTTGAGTTCGTCGAGGCTGGCGGCGGTGAAGAACTCGCCGCCGCTGATATTGGCGATCTTGCGCAACGACTCGTCGTCGACGGGTACAGGGACCTGATCGCCTTCGAGATCGACGGTGCCGCCCATCGTGCCGAAAGAGATCGTCGATACGGGGATCTTCTCCTCCTTGGCCTTGCGGGCCGCGGTGAACGCGCCGCGCGGGTTGTTGGGGTTGTCGGGCACGGTCTCCTTGCCGTCGGACAGGAGCACGATGCGGGCCGGCGGGGCGGCCTTGTCGCCGCCGAGGACGGTGTTGAGTGTCTGGATCTGCTGGATGGCGGCGAAGATGCCCTCACCGGTGGCGGTCTTGTCGGCCAGTTGTAGTTTGCCGACGTCGGCCTTGGTGGCCGTGTGGTCGGGGGTCGGCGACACCAGCGTCGACGCGGTGCCCGCAAACGAGATCAGCCCAAGGTTGATGCCCTCGGTCAGTTCGTCGGCGAACTTCTTGGCCGCGGCCTGCGCCGCCTTGATCCGGGACGGCGCGACGTCGGTGGCGTTCATCGAGCGCGACACGTCGATCACGAGGATCACGGTCGCCTTGTTGCGCGGGACCTTGCGGTCGGCCTGTGGACCGGACAGCGCGACGGTCAGCAGCAGCAGCGACACCACCAGCAGGGCGATCGGAACGTGCTTCAGGGGGTTGCTCTTGACCGGGGCTACCCGATTGAGCACCTCGAGGTTGGCGAACCGCAACGCACGCCGGGCACGAAGGCGCTGGATATAGACATAGACACCGGCCAGCGCCGCCACCACGAGGGCAAGCAGCAGCCACCACGGACTCGACAGGTTGGACATCGCCTAGCCCACCCCCGCCGCCATGCCGCGGCGCCGGGCGCCGACGAACCGGACGGTGTCGTTGACCCAATCGCGATCGGTACGCAATGACATCACCGATCCCCCGCAACGCCGGATGGTGCGGCCGACGTCGGCGCGGTGCGCGGCAGCAGCCACCGCGTAGTCGTGGCGGACGCGTTCGGTGATGTCGAAGTCACGGATCTCACCGCTCTCGGCGTCGGCGAGGGTGACCTCACCGACCGCGGGCAGCTCGAGGTCGCGTGGATCGAGCACCTCGACGGCGAGCAGTTCGTGATGGGCGCCGATGGCCCGCAGTGGCCGGTCCCAGTTGATCGGTCCGAGGAAGTCACTGATCACCACGGCCAGCCCGTGCCGCCGCTGTGGGCGCCGCAGCGCGTCGATCGCACCATTGAGGTCGCCGCGCACGCCCGCATGGCTGCGGGTGGTGGTGGCGACCGCTTTCAGCAGGGCGCGGGCGTGCGCCCTCCCCGAGGCCGCGGGGACCCGCACGATTCTGTCACCGGTGGCGATGATCGCCCCGTGCCGGTTGCCGCCGCCGGCCGTGAGGTGCACGATGGCCGCGGCTGCGGCCACGGTGAGGTCACGTTTGGTGCAGCGGGTGGTGCCGAAGTCGATGCTCGCCGACGCGTCGACAACCAGCCACGTCTCCAGTTCGCGGTCGGCGATCATCTGCCGGACATGCGGCTCGGTGGTGCGGGCGGTCACCGACCATTCCATGCGGCGGATGTCGTCGCCCGGCTGGTAGGGCCGCGCCTCCCCCGGCTCGGACCCCGGTCCGGGGATCAGCCCGAGGTGAGAGCCCTGCAGCACGCCGTCGAGCTTGCGGCGAACGGTGAGTTCGAGTGTGGTGAGTGCGGCGGTGAGTTGCGGATCGCTGAGCAGGCCGGCGTCGAACGACGGCAGTTCGCTATTGGCCGCCATAGGGGCGTGCCGTCTGATCGATGTGAACCTGACCGTTCTGCTGGGCCTGAGCGGGTGCCGGATTCTGCGGATAGCCGGCGGGGGCTGCGGCCTGGGTACCCACCTGCGGCAGCCCGACGGTCTGCAGCACGCGGGTGATCACCTGGTCGGCGTCCACCTCGTCGGCGAGGGCGTCGTAGGAGAGCACCAGCCGGTGCCGCAGCACATCGGGGATCATCTCGACGACGTCCTGTGGGATCACGTAGTCGCGGCCACGGACGAGGGCGAGCGCGCGTGCGGCGGCGACGATGCCGAGTGTGGCGCGCGGTGACGCACCGTAGGAGAGCCAGCCGGCAACGTCGGTGAGTCCGACCTCGGCAGGCCGCCGGGTGGCGTTGATGACGCGGACGACGTAGTCGACGAGCGCGTGGTGGACGAACACATTGCCCGCGACCTTCTGCAACCGGACCATCGTGTGCGGGTCGAGAACCGGCGACACCGTGGGCACGGAGTTGCCCATGCGGTAGACGATCTCGCGTTCCTCCTCCACCGACGGGTAGCCGACCAGCACCTTGAACAGGAACCGGTCACGCTGCGCCTCGGGCAGTGGATAGACACCTTCGTTCTCGATGGGGTTCTGGGTGGCCATCACCAGGAACGGATCGGGCATCGGGTAGGTGGTGCCGCCGATCGACACGTGCCGTTCGGCCATCACCTCCAGCAATGCGGACTGCACCTTGGCGGGCGCGCGGTTGATCTCGTCGGCGAGCAGGAAGTTGGCCACGACCGGGCCGAGTTCGGTGTCGAACTTCTCCTGGCCCTGCCGGTAGATCCGGGTGCCGATGAGGTCGGTGGGCACCAGGTCCGGGGTGAACTGGACGCGCGAGAAGCTGCCGCCGATGACGCGGGCGAAGGTTTCGACGGCGAGCGTCTTAGCGACGCCGGGCACGCCTTCGAGCAGGATGTGCCCGCGGGCGAGCAGCCCGACGAGGATCCGTTCGATCAGCTGATCCTGGCCGACGATGACCCGCTTGACCTCGTAGATCGTGCGTTCGAGCAGTTTGATGTCTGCTTCGCTGAGCGTGGCCGCACCTGCGGCGGCCGGGTCGGTGTGTGACTGCGGGGAGGTCAACCGTTGGCTCCTGTTCTGGGGTGTCGCACGGCTCTGCTCGTGTGTCGATGCCCCAGCCTAGTCAAGCGAACTGAAATCTCGCCAAGAAGGAGCGCGACACCAGCAGTACGAGGGCTACAACAACCTGACGACGTAGGGCATGGCGCCGGTGGTGCGCACGGGCGACACCTTGACGATGGAGCCCGACTGGGGTGCTTCGACCATCTTGCCGTCGCCGAGGTAGAGCGCGACATGCTGGCTGGCATTGGGTCCGTAGAAGATCATGTCGCCACGTTTACGCTGGGCCAGCGGCACATGCGGTCCAGCGTTGTACTGGTAGCCGGTGTAGTGCGGAAGTTCGATGCCGACGCCGGCGAAGGCGTAGATCATCAGGCCCGAGCAGTCGAAGCCGACCTTGTTGTAGTCGCCGTAGCTGTCGGCGACGCCGCCGTCGCGGATGCCCTGGGTGGGGCCGTTGGGGCCTCCGCCTCCCCACGCGTAGGGCACGTTGAGCTGGGACAGAGCACGGTTGACGACGATCTCGACGGCCTGCGGGCCGCGCAGACCGGGTCTGATGACGCCGCCGCCACGGCCGCCGCTGCTGCCGAACAAGGGTGCGGCAGACCCGGTCTGCAGACGGCTGACGATGCTGTTGGGGCCGCTGCTGCCGAGGTTGGCGCCACCGAGGCCGAGCTCGTCGAGCAGTGCCGAACGCGGCAGTTGCTGCTGCCCGACGAGGGCGGCGAGCAGTTGCTGACCGGTGTCGAGGAGAAGTTTCGCGGCGGCGTCGGCCGCCATTTTGATGGATGGGTTGTCGGTGCCGAGCAACCCGTTGACGATGTCGCCGGCACTTGGGAGTGTGCCGCCTGCCGAACCGGTGGTGGGGGTGTCCAGGCCGACCTTCTTGCGGCCGCCTCCACGCAGTTCCGTCAGTTGTTTCTGGATGCCGTTGCGCTGCCGGACCAGTGTCGTCCGACGCTGTTGTTCGTCGGCGAGTTGCCTACGAATCTGGGCGGCGGAGCTGATGGCGTCGTTCTTACGGTCGGCGGCGCCCCTGGTGGCAAGCGATGCGTGCCGTTTGGTGGCCTGGGCGGCGGCGACCCGGTTCGCCTGCTGGTTCCGCGCGACCTGCAGCCGGGTGATGATCGCCCGCTGCTGACGGCCGACCTGGTCGACGGCCGTCATCTTGTTCAGGACGGTATCGGGGTCGTCCGAAGACAGGTAGTCGGCCATCGTGCCGCGAGTGTTGCCTCGCCTCTGCACCGTGCGAATGAATTCATTGAACTCTTCCTGCGCCTCCTCGACGGCGCGGACGGATAGCTCAAGTTCGCGTTGCGCGCCCGCGGCGGCGGTGTTGGCGAGTTGCTCGGCGGCGATGGCGTTCTGGTAGTCGACGATCGCCTTGTTGACCTGTTCCTGCCGGATGGCGACGGCGTTGTCGAGGTCGGCGATGTTCTGGTCGACACCGGCGATCTGCGTGATGAGCTGAGCCTGGCGCGAGGTCGCACGCTTGGACTTGCCGGGCGCACCTTCGGCGACGCCGGCGCACATCGCGATGATGAGCAGGACCGCGACCGCGGTTACCCATCGGATCAGCCGTGGCGCAGGTGCGTTACGTCGCGTCACCAATGAACTCCCTGCCTCGTCCCACCGGTCCACCATGTCACATGAGCAACTTAGATCACATCAGACACTCTGTTGACACAGAAACCGTACGTCACATGAGGCATGGATCAAACCATCTGCCACAAATTACACAATTGTGACTTACCTTGATCGCGTCGCGAACAGGGCAAAGAGACCGACGGGAGCAGGTATCAATTCGGCAACACCGAACCGGAACCCCCCGACCCGCTGACGGCCTCCTCGGTGACGGGCTGCTCGGTTGCGGCGTCTTCGGTGACACCTTCCTCGGTGACACCCTCCTCGGGGCCGGACACGTCGGTGCGGCGCCCGAGCAGGCGGGCCGCCACCGCGCCGACGACCACGACGACGATCAGGACCAGCGTGGCCACGGTCCAGTTGATGGACGGCTCGGTCATCTTGTCGTACATCTGTCGCGCGGCCTGGGTCTGATCGGCGAACTTGAGGTTGTCGGTGGCCTGTTCGAGGGTGACGCGGCTGAACTCGTTCGATGCACTGCCGACTGCATTGGGCCCGATAACGATGACGGTGCCCGAGGTGTCCTTCTGCAAAGCGGTGGCGATGTCGCGATAGTTGGTGAAGACGGGCTGGCGTTCGGTGAGCACGACAAAGTGGACGTCGTGGCCGTCCTTCGCCGCCTTCGCCACGATCTCGCGCAGCGCGGGCACCTGGTCGGCGGGCGCGGACACGTTGTCGTCGGCGAGATCCTTGCGCAGCGGGCCGAGCTTGATTCCCGAGCCCACTTGCGTGTTCCTCGGATGCGGGGCGGCCAGCGGACCGATCGCCAATAACTCCCCCGTGCTCTGCCCGGTCAAGCCCGGACCCGTAGAGTCCGTTCCGGCACTGTCGGTCCCAGTACTCACTGCCGCTACCTCGGTTTCGTCACGTTGCGCGGAGATTAATTTCGCCTCGCCGGCCGCCGGGAGCCGCGACCGAAGGCCTGCTCCTGCGTCAAGATGGAGATGTCCCCATCAGAATCTAGATGCTGCGGCCGGACGTGACACATTCCGCACACCCGATCGGCGTGTTCCTCGACCAATGGGTTGTAAACCGTACGAGCGTACTGTTATGCTGATGGAGTCGCCGCACCGCCGACGACCACGCCCCCGCCCACCGTGACTCCGGCCGCCGCGAGCTGTCCGATCGATCTTCGGTCGACAAACAGTTGGCAAATGACCGGCCCGACGCGGACAACGGTGGCAAGCTCCACACAGAAGCTCCCTCCGGGGAGTTGGGACTCCCTCCGGGGGGTCGGGGCTCCCCGCGGGGAGTTCGGTCCACGCGCACCAGGCACGGACTTTGCACGACACCGACGCAGCCCGTCGGCCGGATCGACTTCGGGAGATCTACAAACACACACCGACGCAGCCCGTCGGTAACGAGGAGAGTGGAATACAACGTGAGTATCAATTCGTTCGGCGCCCGCGGAACCCTTGAGGTCGGCGACGAGTCCTACGAGATCTTCCGTCTCAAGGCGGTCCCCGGCACCGAAAAACTCCCCTACTCGCTCAAGGTGCTCGCCGAGAACCTGCTGCGCACCGAAGACGGTGCCAACATCACCACCGAGCACATCGACGCCCTGGCCAACTGGGACCCGAACGCTCAGCCGAACATCGAGATCCAGTTCACGCCGGCCCGCGTGATCATGCAGGACTTCACCGGTGTCCCCTGTGTGGTCGACCTGGCCACCATGCGTGAGGCCGTCACGGCCCTGGGCGGCGACCCAAACAAGGTCA
>NZ_JAGQTN010000004.1 GCF_020438995.1 Gordonia sp. (in: high G+C Gram-positive bacteria) | reverse complement strand
TTGGATGTGGCTTCCACATACACCAACACGCGGGCCGTCCCGTCGTCGGCGTTCACCTCGACCGGTGCGCTGCGCAGCACCCTGCTCGACAGCTTGGCCACCTGACCGGTTCCCGCCGCCTGGATCTGCTGCGTCAGCTTCTTGAAGTCATCGGGGGTGATCTGGGTACGTGCGTCGCCGGTGAGCGACGAATCGATGCGACGCTGCCAGTCCTTCACGTTCGCCGGGTCGATGGTAGTGATGTTGATGATCGCGTTCTCGGCGCTGACCGTCGCATCCTCGCGCGCGCTCTGCGTCGGCTTCTCGTCGGTGTAGACCTTGTAGCCGCTCATGCCGAAGATCACCGCGAACACCAGTGCCACCAGCGCAGCCACGCCGGCAGCAGCAGTCACCAGCATCCGGGTCCGCTTGGATCGAACCTGTGCCTCACTCGGAACCGTGCCCACGGGGGCAGAATCAGCAGCATCGTCCTGCGAACCGGAATCGTCCGAATCGGAATCGTCCGAATCGGGCGCCTTCGGTTCGTCGGCGGTGTCCCCACCGGCCTTCTCCAGGCTCACGGTCTGTTGGTCATCGACGGGGGTCTCGGCGTCCGAGACACTCTCGTCCGCCGAATGTGAACTATCGTCGCTCATTTCATCCTTGCGTCATTGGACTGCCCACAACGGTGGACTCGTCCGGTCAGGCTCGGCCCCGCACCGCGCATCAGGCACCGGAGCGCGCGCCGTGCATCGGTGAGATCGCTGTCACCGTCGGGCCGACGGCCACTCTAGCGCCTGACACTGAGAAAACCCATGCCGCGAGAAAAACCCATGCCGCCGCGGAGATGCGGTCGGCATGGGTTCGTCTCGGCTACTACTTGGCGTGGATACCGAGCAGGCCCGCGAGCTGAGTCGCGATCGGGTTGAGGTTGAGCTTGTCGGGGTCCTTCTTCGGAGTGTTGTCCCAAGGCTGCACCATCGTCGGATTCGCCAGCTCCGCACGTTGTGCACTGCGCACGCCGGTCGGGTTACCCACCGGGGCCTTGCACTCGGCGTTCGTGTTGAACGGGAAGTCGTCGTAGTTGATGTCGAAGTCCGGGTTGCGTTTCTTCATCTCCTCGATGATCTTCTGCGTGCTCTCGTAGCCCTTGGTGCAGGCCGGCGGGTTGTTGGTCTCCAGGACGATGCCGAAGTGGATCTGACCGTCACCCGGGACCACGCTCTTGGCACCCGAGGACAGCGCCGACAACATCGCGAAGATGGTGTTGGTGACGTAGCCGGTGGGGCCGATCGTCCGGATGGTTCCGCCGAGATCCTGCAGCACCTTGGTGATGTCACCGCCGTGCTTCTGGATCAGCTCGGACAGTTCGGTGGCCGCCGCCGGGCCGTCCGCCAGAATCCGACGGATGTCGGGATCGGACGACTTGAGCGTTTCGGCCAGCACGTCGAGATCGCGCGACCAGCTGAGGATCTCGTCCTTCTGCACGGACTGCGTGCGCAGCACCACGTTCGAGTTCTGGAGCAACGACACCGTCTCCGGCAGAGCATCGACGCCCGACTTGGCCAGCACGCCGAGCGAATCGACCAGACGTTGCAGATTCTCGCTCTGCCCGCTCAGTGCCTTACCGAGTTCGGTGACCACGGTGTGGAAGTCGTCGAGCGGAATCTCCCCGGCGAACTTGATCGCCGAGTTCAGGATGTTCTCGATCGGCGGCGGGATCGACGTGCGTTCCCGCGGGATCACCGAGCCGTCCTTCAAGTACGGACCCGACGATGACGTCGGCTGCAGATCGACGAACTGCTCACCGACCGCGGACCGGTTCGCGATCACCGCATACGCCGTGGCCGGCACCTTCGGAGCGCTCTTGTTGAGCTTGAGGGTGACGTCGACGCCCTCCGGGGTCAGCTCAAGATCGCCCACCGAACCTACCGGGGTACCCCGGTAGGTGACCTCGGCGTTCTTGAAGATGCCGCCGGAAGACTTGTCCATCTGCACGGTGACGTCGTACTGACCGAGGCCGGACAGCTTGTCCAGCCGGGCGTACTTGGCGCCCGCGTACACGAGGGCGACGATGCCGACGATCGCGAACGCGATCAACTGCACCTTGGCTAGTTTGGTGATCACTTGTCTCCACCGATCATCGAGAGCGGACCGTCGATGAACCGCTGGTCAGCGGCCGCCGGAGCGGGAATCACCGAGTACTGCGTCTTCGCCTTGTCATCAGCCTTGGCCTGCGACTTGACCTTGGTGTCCGCCTTGACCTTGGCATCCGACTTGGCCGACTTCTTCTTGGCCGAGTACCTGGTGCCGCTGGGCGGTGTGTTCGGACCCGGCTGCGAACCCGGGGCCGGGTTGATCAGGCTGATCGTCGGCCAGCCGGACCGGGGACCGTTGCCGTTGATGTACGGGTTACTTGGATTGACCGGGTACGGATTCACCTTGACCGGGGAATGCTTCGGCGTTCCCTGTCCCACGCCGAGTGCCTCGATCTGATTGAGGATCCGCAGATCCAGCGTCATGAAGAGGTTCGTCGAGTCACCGTGAATCGCCGGCAGCATCGTGTCCGGGAACGGAATCGTCGGGAACAGCGGAAGCGACGTGATCAGATCCGGAGCCGCCTTGGTCAGCTCACTCAGCACCGGCCGCAGCGCCTTCAGATCGGTGATCAGCGCCTCACGCGACTTGGTGATGATGTCGGTGCCGACATCTCCGAGCCGATCGAGCTTGGTGAGCAGATCGACGAACTGCGGCCGCTGATCCTCCAGAACCTGCACCGCCTCGGGCAACTCGCCCAGGATGCGGTCGATCTGGTCGGTCTGCGCGACAGTGCGCTCGGACAGCTGGTTGAGACCGTCGATCGCCGTCACGATATCGTCGCGCTGCCGGTTCAATCCGGCCACGAGCTTCGACGTGGTCTTGAGCAGCGACTTCAGTTCCGAGCCGTCGGTGCCGAGTGCCTTGTTCAGCTCGTCCACGATCGGCGTCAACTGTGCCAGACCACCACCGTTGAGCAGCATCGACAGGGCGCCGAGGACTTGCTCGATGTCGGTGGCCGTGCGGGTGCGCTCGTTGTCGGCCGAGTTCCGGATCAGCTCCTTCGGGTCCTGCCGGGGAGCATTCTCCGAACCCTCCGGCTCCGACAGCGACACGAACTTCTCACCGAGAAGCGCGGTCTGCTGGATCTCGACGCGCGCGTCCTCGGACAGATTGACGTCGTTCTTGACCTCGATCTTGACGTTGGCCTGCCACGAGTCCTTGGGCACCTTGATCGAGACGATCCGGCCGACGTTGATGCCGTCCTTCTTCACCTGCGACTGCGGTACCAGGTCGAGCACGTTGTCGAACTGGATGGTGTATTGCCGTGGCTTGCTACCGGTGTCGGTGCCACCGGGCAGCGGCAACTCCTGCATGTTGATGCCGCAGCCGGCCACCGCGACGGTCGCGGCCACGAAGGCCGCCCCGATACCCGCGGCGCGGGCCGAATGCCGACCCCGCCCGTTATTGCCGATTCTTGTCATCAGTTGCCCCCACGCTGCGACGGTGGTGTCTGCTTGAGCTGCGGATCCGGATTGCCGGGCACTGTTCCCGGGGACGGCTTCTGCTGCTGTCGGTCGTTGCTCATGATGCCGAACGGGAGGATCGGCAGTGTCGGCGTCAGCACACCCTTGGTGATCTGCTTGGCCACCTTGGAGCAGTTGTCGACGAGCGGGCGCATGGACGCGCTCCACTGCTTGGCGGCCGGATCACCGGGCATGAGCTTGCCGAGATCGAGCACCGAGCAACCCGCGGTCAGCGGATCCTGCAGCTCCGGGATCGTCAGCCGCATGTCCAGGGTTCCCGACTCCGCGTTGTACGCGTTGATCAGGTTGCTGATCGTCAGCGGCAGCAGCGTCAGGACTTCCTTCAGGTTGTCCTTCTCATCGAGCAGTGCCTTGGTGGTCGGCTGCAGGTCACGGACCGTCTTGCCGATCTTCGCCTCGTTGTCATCGAGGAACGTCGCGACGTCGCCGAGCGCATACGAGAGCTTGTTGAGCGCCTGTCCGAGCTGATCGCGTTCGCTCACCATGTACTTGGAGAACGAGGCCATCTGCGTGTTGAACTGCCGCACCTGCGCATCGTTCTCGCGCAACGCACCCACGAACACGTCGAGGTTCTTGATCGTGGAGACGATGTCGCCACTGGACCCGGCCAGCGTCTTCGACGCCTTCGACAGCTGCTCGATGGTCTCGCCCAGCTTGGCGCCGTTTCCTTCGAGGTTGTCGGCACCGACGCGAGCAAGCTTGGTCAGCGCGCCCTCCTGCTCACCGGTGGCCGGCTTGTTGGCGCCGTTCGGACCGAGCGCGTCGGTCAGGTTCTGGATACCGCGGTAGAGCTCATCGACCTCGACCGGAACCATGGTCTGACCGTCGTCGACGCTCAGACTGAACGACTTGGGCGCCTTGCGCATGCCCTCCTTGAAGACGGGCGTCAGCTGGATGTATCGGTCGGCGACGACCGACGGCACCACCTGCACGGCCTTGACGTCCTTGGGAAGGTCGATGCCGCGGTCGACGGACATCTTGACCTGCACCCTGTCGCCCTTCGGGGTCACCTCATCGACCTGGCCGACCTTGACGCCCAGGACCCGGACGTCGCTGCCCTTATAGATACCGACGGTCCGCGCGAAGGTCGCGGTGATCTTGGTCTTGCCCATCGAGTTGAACGCCCACCACAGTGAACCGGCGACGACCAGTGCGAGGACCAGTGCGAGCACCGTCATCACGATGGCGCGCGGGCTGAACCAGCGGCCGGGGCCCGATGTCTGGGGAACCGTCATCAGCCGGCCTCCGTTCCGCCGTTGTTCTGATTGGCCGTCTTGTTAGGCGGCCGAGTGGTGTTCTGCTGCGGCAGTGCCGGCGGCAGGATGTTGGTGACCACCGACTCCAGCCAGCGGCCGTTGCCGAGGACGTTGGTGTACATCCGGTAGAAGGGCGCCATGTACTTGATCGTGTCGCGGATGTTCTGGTTTTGCCTTTGCAGCAACTGGTTCACCTCGGCAAGCGCGTCGAGTGCGGGGCCGATCTGCTGCTCGTTGTCCCGTACCAGGCCGGTCAGCGAGGTGCTGAGCGAGGTCGTGGTGGCGAGCAGTTTGGAGATCGACTGCTGCCGGTTATTCAGCTCTTCGAGCAACTGACCTGCTCCGGCGATCAGCCGCGCGAACTCCTCGTTCCGGTTGGCCAGGATCCCGGTAGTGGACTTGGTCGCCTTCAGCAGCCGCTTGACCTCCGAGTCGCGACTCGCGATGGTCTCGGACAGCCGCGACAGGCCTTCAAGGGTGGGGCCGAAGTTGCCGGCCGTACCCGACAGCGAATCACCCAGCGCGTCGAAGGCCTGGGCCAGCTGCTCGCTGTCGATGCCGGCCTCGCCGGTGTTCGGGTCGTCGGTCAGCTGTGTCGATGCGTCCGAGAACGCCTCGATCACGTCGTACGGCGATACCGTCCGCTCCAGCGGAATCGGCGTGTCCGGATCGGCGAGCTTGTCGCCGAGCGGGGTGACGGCGAGGTACTTCTGACCCAGCACCGTCTTGATCTGGATCGACGCCTCGCTCCGGTCACCGATCCAGGTGTTGTTGGCGCGGAAGGTCACCTTGACTCGCTCACCGTCGAGCGCGACATCATCGACCTCGCCGACCTTGATACCGGCAACGCGGACCTCGTTGCCCTTCTTGAGGCCGGCGGCCTCGGTGAACTCCGCCGAGTAGCGCGCTCCGGCACCCACCAGCGGTAGTTCGTTGAGGAAGAACGCCGACACCGCGACCATCAGCACCACGAGGATGCCGATACCGCCGATGCTGACGGGAGTTCGCTTACCCGCGAAGCGCCGGCTCTTCTTGGGTTGTGCCGGTGCGGGAGTGGTCTGGTCAGTCAATTTCGTCACCCCCGGGGCCGTTGATTGTCACGCCAGCAACGGGTGGCCGCGCTGGTGTAGAGGACATGGTTGATATCCGGCAGGGATACCAGCGGTTTGGTCAGCAACGTCGACTTGCCGTTGCCTGCCACGACGTCGATGCCGCACAGGTAGAACTGGAACCACGAACCGAACGTGGCCGCACGACCCACCTTCTGCAGCTTGACCGGCAGGTTCTTGAGGGCTGTTTCGACGTCGCCCTGACGCTTGTTCACCTGATCCGACAGCGTCTTGAGGCCCGCGATATCACCCTGGATGGAGGGCCGGGTCTTGGTCAGGATATCGGAGGTGACCGCGGTCAGGTTGGACACCGACGTGATGGCCGAGCCCACCGAGTCGCGCTGCGCGGCCAGGCCGCTGACCAGGTTCGAGGTATTCACCAGCAGGGAGTCGAACTCGTCGTTGTGCTCGTTGACCGTGTCCATCACCTTGGTCAGGTTGGTGATCAACTCGCCGATCACCTTGTCCTTGTCCGCGAGGGCGGTGGTCAGGTCGGCGGTGTCCGAGAGCAGGCTCGACATTGTGTCGCTCTGGCCCTGGAAGACGTTGATGATCTTCTCGCTGAGCTTGTTGACCTCGGTCGGGCTCAACTCCTTGAACAGCGGCTTGAAGCCGTTGAACAGTTCGGTGAGGTTGACCGCGGGCGTCGTCGAGTCGGTGCCGAAGACGTGGCCGGGTTTGAAGGCGACCGATTGATCTCCCGCACCGCGTTCGAGAGCCAGATACCGCAGGCCGGTGAGGTTGCGGTACTTGATCACCACGTTGGTGCCCTCGGGCAGCCGGTCGCGGTCGGCGTTGAACGTGACCAGCGCCTGGTTGCGGTTGTGGATCTTCACATCGGTAACCTGGCCGACGCGCACGCCCGCGATACGGACATCGTCGCCGGCGTTGAGCATCGCGGCATCGTCGAAGACGGCCTTGAACTCGGAGTCACCGCTGCCGCCGACGTTGCCGATCGTCAGCGCCAGCATCGACGTCGTGATCACGGTGATCACCGCGAACACGATGAGCTTGATCAGGGGTCCGGTGATGGATTTCATTTGATGTTCACCTGTGCTCCCTTGAGCCCGGCTCCGCCGATCATGGTGACCCAGGCGGGAACATTCTCCGGGTCGTTCCCGGTGGTACCGGCGTAGACGACCTTCAACTGATTGACGTACTCCGCGTTGTCATAGGGGTTGGCAGCGATCGTCCCGGCGGGAACCACGCTGTTCTGGCTCGGCGGGCTGATCGGGAAGTCGTCACCGGCGATCGGGATGTCCCTGGGGCCGGCGTTCCGTGACGGCGGCTGGTACGAGCCCTCGCCGAGGCCACCACCCGGATACTGCGGGAAAGGACGACCGTTGGTCGGCGATTCGTAACAGATGGCCGGACGGTTGTAGTCGAAGAACCGCGGCTCGTCCTGGTTGGGCAGGTAACGCCCGCGCGGGTTGACGAACTGGAGGTTCACTCGGGGACCTGGGTTGGCGGTGCCCTTGCCAACGACCCTGTCGGCCTCCGGAACGACGCTCGCGAAGTTCTTGAACGTGCAGCCGAAAGCCGGTGACTGGCGTGCAGCGCCGCGCAGGAACGGTTCGCCCTTGATGATGATGTCGAGCAGATCCCTGCGGTTGGTCTGCAAGAAGCCGGTGGTGTCGGTTGCCGCCGTGCTCAGCGTCGAGATCAGGTTCCGCAGATCGGACTGCTTCTCGACGATCGTGTTTCCGGTGGTCCGCAGGTTGTCGAGGCCGTCGATGATGTTCGGCAGCGCCTCGGAGTAGGTCTGCGAGAAGTCCGACAGACCCTGCAGCGTGCCCTCCAGATCCGGCAGCACCTTGTTGATGCCGCTGAACACCTTGTTGAGGTCGGTGATCGTGGTGTGCAACTGATCACCACGGCCTTCGAGCGCCTTGGACAGCGCGGTCAGGGTGACGTTCAGGTCCTGCGGGGGAACGGCCTTGAGGAGCGGCAGGAGCTTATCGAACATCTCCTGGATTTCCTTGGCGTTGCCGCTCTCGTCGGTGCGGATGGTCGCGTTCTTGGTGCTGGCCAGCGTCGGACCGCCCGTGGTCTCCGGGACGTTCAGGTCGACGAAGCGCTCGCCGAACAGGGTCTTGGGCAGGATGCGAGCGGTCGTGTCGGCCGGCAGCTTCTTGGCCATGTCGGGATCGAGGCCGAGGGTGACGACGACCTTGCCGTCCGGGGACGGCGTGACCTCGCGGACCTCGCCGACGATGACGCCGCGCGCCTTGACGTCGGCGGCGTTGGGCAGCGCGTTACCCGCGGTGTCGGTGGTGAACTTGACGGTGGTGAACGACGTGAAAGCCTTGTTGAACTGCAGGATCGTGAAGGCCAGGAAGCCGATGCAGACCAGCAGGAAGATCAGGCCGAGGAGTCGTTGACGAACTGTTGCGGACATCGGGCGCCTAGCCTCCCACTCGAACGGTTGTCGACGTTCCCCAGATGGCGAGGCCGAGGAAGAAGTCCAGCAGCGCGATCAGCACCAGCGCGGCTCGCACCGCATGACCGACGGCCACACCCACGCCGGAAGGGCCACCGCTGGCGAAGTAGCCGTAGTAGCAGTGCACGAGGATGATCACGAACGCGAACACCAACACCTTGCCGAACGACCACAACACGTCAACCGGTGGTAGGAACAGGTTGAAGTAGTGATCGTACGATCCCGTGGACTGACCGTTGAACAGGGTGGTCACCGTGCGGGAGGCGAAGTACGCCGAGATCAGGCCGAGCACGTACAGCGGGATGACGGCGATGAATCCGGCGATGACGCGGGTCGACA
>NZ_JAGQTN010000073.1 GCF_020438995.1 Gordonia sp. (in: high G+C Gram-positive bacteria) | reverse complement strand
TGTTCACCCTCGGCTACATCGAGACCAACTCGAGTGCGTACACCCTGTTCGACAGTGTGTCGAACCTGATCGCCCAGTACCTGGCCGCGCAGGATTCGGATCCGGCACTGGCCGCCCGGTTCGACGACCTCATCGCCCACGACACACCCGATCTGAGCGGGGGCCTGTCCCTGGTCAGGTCCGATCGGCACCGAGGCTATATCGACTCGAAGGCGATCCGGAAGACCATTGACCGCGTTGTCTCCGAAACCGGTTGTCGTCCACTCATTCCGGGATTTGAGGATTCGCTGCGCACACGCCCGGCAACCACTGCGGGGTGAGTCTCGTAGCCGGATCGGGAACTTCTCGGCCGCGAGTTCGGCGGCGTGATTGAATACGCCTGTGTACCGACTCGGGCTCCAGACCATTCGTTTCGCGGTCTGCGGTCTCGTGTTGCTGGTGATGTTCGCTGCCGCACCGGTGCACGCCGCACCCGGTGCACCGCGCATCGAGTCCGGCCCGCCGACCGACCACGCCTGCCTGCCGCTGGTGTTCGGAACCACCGGCGTCCTGGGTGTCGACGATCAGGCTCCGCCGCTGGCCGCCGTCACCGGGCAGGGTACGTGGGGTGCGCCCGCACCGGCCGCGCTGAAACTGCCGTCGCGAATTCTGCTCAAGGACACCCGGAACACGGTGTCCGCGAATCATGCGCTCGCCCTGCGCGGGGGGCGCCTGTTCGCGCGACGGGCGACACACGGTGTTCCCGACAAGGGTTCGATCTGGCGTGAGGTGAATCTGCCGGAGTGCCTGCGCGGCAAGCTCACCGGAATCTCCGCCGACCGGAATCTGCTGCTCGCCGTCGGCCCGGGCGGGCAGGTGTACAGCCACAGCATGCCGGGCGGCGACCTGAATCCCGGCCGGTGGACGTGGCGTTGGGGACCGTACCTCTGGATGGGTTCGGGGGCCCGGCTGCCGTCGGACCTGGTGCGGTTCGCCACTTCCGACCTGTCCAAGCCGGACACCTTCACCGACAGTGCCGGGCGGCGCCACCAGCCGATCGGTGTGGCCACCCTGTTTCTCCTGCTCGATCAGGGGCGCCGCATCACCTATCTCGATCCGTGGTTGCCGACGGACTCCAGCCGCGAGGTGTGCCTGCCGAACGCCGGCACATCGCAGTTGGCCGGTATGGATGCGACTGGTTCGACGCTGCTGGTCGCGACCAGGTCGGGGGAGCTCTTCACCCGGATGTACGACTTCGATCTGACCGGCGCCAATGCCGTTCTCGGCAAGTACACCTGGCGGACCGGCAGGCCCGCCGACCCGGCGTCGTGGCAGTTGCCGATCCCCGACTGGAAGCGCCAACCCACCCCGCCCGGCACGTTCACCGACCGGGTGGCGATCGTCTCGACCGGACTCGATGCCCGTGACCGCGAACTGCGCGTCGAAGGCCGCAATGCCGGCGCGACCGGTGTGTGGGTGAAGCGTATCGACGCCTCGCAGTGGCGGTTCGTCCGGACCGGCGCGGCCTTGACCGGACGTCCGCTGCCGGCCTCATCGACCCCGATCACCCGCCCGGCCCGCCGCTACCTGGGCACTATGGGTGGTGCGACCGCCGAGATCGCCGCCTTCGACTGGGCGTGCACGCCCACCGAGGTTCGCGTCACTGTCGGCAGGGGCGCCGAGCTGACCTTGCTGCTGCACGCCTACGACGGCATGCGGCAGTCGCCGCGCCCTCGTGGCCTGACCGACGACCCGCGCGAATGCAATGCGGCACTGGAGGTTCCGAAGGCCACCTGGGATCGGCTCGATCAGGCGGACCCGAGGGTACGGGCGTGGGTCAGGGTGAACCTAACCGGACGATTCACCGTCAACCCGGTGTCGGTGACGGCCACCCGGCTCCGCTTCCGAGGTACCTGCTGGAATCTGACCCTGAACGGGAAACCCGCACGCCCCGACGATGTTTCGCAGTTCGACCTGGGCGAGACCGTTGAACACGGAATACGCAATAGACCTTGCTGATAGTTCTGGAATCCGGAACTGAGGGCAACGTTTGCGCAGGCGTCGACCGGACGATCAGACGGATTCGACGACGGTTGTCTGCGTGCCTTCCACGAGGATTGCCTGGTCGTCGTTGAGAAAGGTCAGCTGATGCCGGGGCGAATAGGTCTGATTGATCTTGACGAAGAGTTCCGGCGGGAAGAGGTCGACCTTGCTGTCTGCGTGGCGCACGATCGCCGTGTCGATGAAACCGAGACCGCGATAGTCGGTGAGATCCGGTGCACTTGCCGGATCGTCCATGAGTGACACGGGTTCGATGCTGGAACCGGCGATCACCGCTCCCGCGGACAGCCCGATATAGGGTAACGATGTCGAATTCCCTTCGCCGGCAAGGACTTTGTCGACGAGTACGTCGTCGAGTCCGTGCCGACGCAGATTGGCCAGCAGAACGAAGGTCTCGCCACCGCACACATACAGCGCGTCGAGCTCGTCGAGAATGGCGGCGAATTCGCCGGCGGAGTCGATGTCACCCGCGGTGATGGTGCGGGGCCGGTAGCCGAGTTCTTCGAGGCGGCCATGCTCGGTACCGGCGAAGTCCTCTCCGGCGAAGGGCAGCATCGCATCGTTGAGATAGCCGAGCCGGATGTCCGCCGGTGCTTTTCCGGTGTGCCGGTCAAGGAATCCCGGAAGCGCTCCCGCACCCCACGACAACAACAAGGCCTTCACGTGTCAGCTCCTGTCTTCGCATCCGACGCCCGGACCAGCCTACTCACCGGGCATCCGCTCGGTGCGATCCGCTGTCATTGCCGGGTGCCGTGTGACGACCTTTCACCTTCTGACGCAGCGGTATTCGACAAGGAATACACGAACAGGCAGGAGCCCTCCTGATCAGCAAGGGGCGAAACGGATTACGGACCGCTGAACCGGCTCCGGTATATGGTCGGCGTCGTCCCGTAGCGGGCGACGAAGTTCTGCCGAAAGGTCACGACACTGAGGAATCCGCACTCGGCCGCCACCCGGGCGATCGGCCACGTGGTGACCTCGAGCAGCCTTCGCGCTTCGTCGAGTCGTTGCATCCGCAACCAGCGCGCCGGGCTTAACCCGGTTATCTCACGGAAACGCCGGGAGAAGTTTCTCGGGCTCATCGCCGACCGCTCCGCCAATGCCTCGACGGTCAGCGGCTGATCGAGGTGCCCGAGCGCCCAAGAGATGGTGTCTCCGAGCGGACTGGCCTCGAGCGTGACGATCGGACGGTGAATGTACTGTGCCTGACCGCCATCCCGGTGCGGCGCGACCACCAGGAACCGGGCGATGTATGTCGCCACGTCGGATCCGAGTTCAGAGCGCACGATGTGCAGACTCGCATCGATCGCCGAAGCCGTTCCGGCGGAGGTCAAGACGTCGCCGTGATCGATGTACAGCGAGTCCGCATCGACCTGTACGTCCGGATAGCGCTGTGCCAGGAACTCCGCGGCGGCCCAGTGCGTGGTCGCCGACCATCCGTCGAGGATGCCGGCCGCGGCGACCGGGAACGCCCCCAAGCACAGTCCGGCGATCCGCGCCCCACGCCGATGAGCGCGGGTGATCACCTCGAGAAGCCCATCGCCGGGGTCGGGGAATGCCATCGGCCACGACGGAAAGACCAGGAGATCGGCGTCGTCGGCGGCCTCCGCGCCGGCCAGGTTGCCGAGGGACTGGCCTTCGCAGGTGGTCACCGGACCGTCCTCGGATGTCCATGCGTGCACCGACCAGCCGGCGTCCTGGATCTGCCGTGACACCTCGCCGAAGACGAGCAACGGTGCGGCGAGGTGGAACAGGGTGATCCCGGTGAAGGCGTGGACGGCGATACGCAACGATTCTGTCCTGAACTCATCGAAGGTGTGCAGATATGCCACTCACTGTAGGTGGCGTTCCCCGTCGAGACTGGTACCAAACGGCAACCGCGCTGCGGGGCGGGCAAGAGTTGTAGATGAGCAGGGGAGTTGTGGATGAGCAGGGCGACGATCACACACATCGGGGGACCGACGGTTCTCATCGAAGTCGGCGGGTGGCGGATTCTCACCGATCCGACCTTCGATCCGCCCGGTGAACACTGGAACTTCGGATGGGGCGCCACATCCCGCAAACTGGCGGGCCCGGCGATCGCACCCACCGACATCGGCCCGATCGACATCGTGCTGCTCAGTCACGACCATCACGGCGACAACCTCGACCACGCCGGACGGGAGATGCTGTCGCGCGCCGGAACGGTGGTGACGACGATTCCGGGGAAGCGACGGCTCGGCCATGGGGATACCGTCGGATTGGCACCCTGGGCAAGCGTTGAATCGGCGAAGTCGGGGGCGCCCACTCTTGAGATCGTCGCGACACCGGCCCGGCACGGACCACCCGGCAGCAGACCGATCGTCGGCGCGGTGATCGGTTTCGTCCTCCGCTGGAAGGGGCAGGAGAACGGGGTGCTGTGGATCTCCGGTGACACGGTTCTGTTCGACGGTGTGCGTGAGGTGGGGCGGCGTTTCACCGTCGGCACCGCCGTGATCCACCTGGGCGGTGTCCGGTTCCCGATCAGCGGGCCGTTGCGCTACACGATGACCGCCGAGGATGCCGTCCACCTCGGCCGGCAGCTGAATCCGCAGACCATCGTTCCTGTTCATTGCGAGGGGTGGAAGCACTTCCGGCAGGATCAGTCGGCGGCGCGTGACATCCTCGCAAGTTCAGAACTCGGTGGTTCGGTGCTGTGGTTGGAACCAGGTACGCCGACAGAGGTGACGGTCTGAGTGTGGGTTCTCGGCGAGAATCCGGTTGAGCCGGGCGGCCTGTTTGGTCAGGTGGAACATTTCGGCCTGATTGGTCGCCGCGCGTGCGGCCGTCGAGTACAGCGTGGCCGCGGTGGCCAGGTCACCGGCCCGTTCATGGAGGTGCGCGGCGACGGCGTCACGCCGCGGCGTACCGGCTGCGACGCCGTCGAGTGCCGTCAAACCCGCCTGCGGTCCGTCGGCCTCACCGATCGCGACGGCCCGGTTGAGCAGGACCACCATTCCGCCGGAGAAACGCAGCAACTCGTCGTACCAGGACGCGATCTGCGGCCAGTCGGTTTCTCCGGCGTGGGCGGCGTCGTCGTGTAAGGCGGCGATAGCGGCCTGCGCCTGATACTCGCCGAGCCGGTCGCGCGCCAGCGTCCGCTGCAGGATGCCGACGCCCTCGGTGATCATCGCGGTGTCCCAGCGTGAGCGGTCCTGCTCGGCGAGCGGAACGATCTCACCGTCCGGC
>NZ_JAGQTN010000072.1 GCF_020438995.1 Gordonia sp. (in: high G+C Gram-positive bacteria) | reverse complement strand
TGGCCTCGATGGCCAGGTCTCCCGCCGTGGCGGGTGTTGGGATCGTGTCATTTGTCATGACGACAACCATGCGCGGCACCGCTGTCATGGGCCTTACACCGGCTTACGTCGCCCTTGCGTGCATCTGCGGCGCCCTACATGCCGGAATATCGGCTGTAGCCAAGTACGACGACGCGCTGGTGGAGCTGGTCGCCTGGTACTTCACGGAGGGGACAACCGGGATACGTCCCGGCCGGAAAGCCCCGACCGTAGGTATCTACCAGTCCGCCACGGCGAACCTAGACAACTGCGCCCGTATCCGGGCGGCGCTTACCCGCCTGTTCGGTCCGGCGTCGGACCGGCTGGATAAGGGCGGCCGGTACGCGACCGCTGAGACCGTACGACGTTGCGCGCAGGCGCGGGAGCTTCGCGCTGGCGGTGTGTCTGTGCGGGAAATCTCGGAGAGAGTCGGCGTGTCCGTCGTGCAGGTCGGCAAGTACCTGCGCCAAGATCCGAAGACGCGGGACAATGTCCCGCGTTGGCGGGAGATCGAACGCGGGGCCGGGTCTGAGGGCATGGTCGTGTTCAAGCTCAACGCTGCCGCTGCGGAGATCATCGTGGAGCATGCGCCTGGCCGGATCGTCCCCACGTCGTTCATCGATGACCTCACGCACGCGCAGCTACTACTTTTCGTTGAGACGGCTGTCCGCGGCGACGGACACATGATGCAAGGCCGCAATCCTGTACTCGGGCAGAAAGATCCCGCCATGCTCGATGCATTCGAGCATGCCTGCCTGTTGCTCGGATACGCAACCAGCCGAACATCGGTCAAAGTTCAGGGATTCCAAGAGCACGTCCAGCACAGGATCACTGTGTCTACGCGCGGAGCGGGATACCGGCCGCGAGCAAACACGATGAGCGTTGTGAACTACACGGGGACCGTCTGGTGCCCGACTGCGGCCGACACCCACACGATGTTGATGCGTCGCAACGGCCGGGTTGCCTACACAGGGAACAGTGCCTGGGAAATTGGCGAATCGGAGGTCAAGTTTGGTGTGGTGCCGGTTGTTTCGGCGATCGCTGATGCTCTCACTGTCGGCCTGCTGCGGCCGCTGCTCGACGAGCAGAACGTGCCGGACGCCGCCGAATATCAGGTGTGGTTCGACACCACCGAACTCCTGATCCGTCCCGATCGGTCCAAGGATTCGCAGGCCCTGTTCGACAAGCATCTGGTGTCGGCGGCGGTGGTGCGCCGCGAGAACGGGTTCGGCGATGATGACGCCCCCGACGAGAAGGAAACCGAACGGACGTTGCTGCTGGAGCTGCTGAAGTTGCGGACTGATCTGGCGCCGAAGATTCTTCCGGCGCTCGGGATCACCCTGGACCTCGGCGACGACGGCAAGGGCGGCGGGCAGGGGGAGGCGGCGCAGGACGAACCCGCCGCGACCGAACCGGCACCCGAGGCCGCACCGGAGGGGAAGAAAGGTCAAGCACCGCCACCGGACAACTCCCCACCGACCCCGGAGTGGGCGCAATGAGCGACCGCTACGTCGACGGCGTGTTCCTCGCGGCCGACCTTGCAGTGCGCCTGACGATCGAGTCCGCGGCCCGCACCATCCGCAACCACCGCGGTCGGGTCGAACGGGCCCGCTACCAGGGGGTGGCCGATGATCGGCTACATCTGGTGCTCGACCCGCCACCCACCCAGGCCGAGGTCGACCGGTGGGCGGCGGTGTTCCGGCGGTGGTGGGGTCTGCCATCGGTGCTCGACGACCACGACATCGAGCACCTCGACCAGGTGATGCTGGCATGCCACACCTACGTGTGCGATCTGCTGCTGCGGCAGGCCGTCCACGATCCGGCTGCGTTGCGTGCCTATCTTGAGCAGGTGCAGGTTGTCTCCGCAGCCGCCGATTGAGCTGTTGCGGATGGCCGCCGAGAAACGTCTCGCGCGGGCGGAGGAGCGTGTGGAGGCGGCGGTGGTCACCGCCATGCGGGACTGGCTGGCCGCGGTGCGTGTGCTGATTCTCGCCGAGGTCATGGCCTCTACCAGCGAAGGTGACAAACAGCGCAAACAGTTTCAGGTGAATGTCACATCGGCCGGCTACCCCGACCACCCGTCGCGCGCCGTCGACGCAGCGTCGGCGGCCTACAACGACTGGCGGCGGTCCGCTGCCAACAACGTGCTTCCCGCGGTGTCCATCGCGTACGGGGAGGCGTTCGCCGCGATCCACAAATCGACCCCAGGCAGCTCGTATCGGCCGCAGCAGGAATACCTGGCGACCGTGTCCGACCGGCTACGCATCTGGCCGGAGGGCGCGTTCGAGGAACTTCGCCCGGAGCTGCTGGAAGCGTTGTCGGAGTCGGAGACGATCGAGGAGGTCACCGACCGCGTCGGCCGCGTCCTGAATATCGACGCCGGCACCCGAGCCCTGCGCGCCGAGATCGGCGAGGTCGACAGGAAGCTCGCCGACCCGGACCTGCCGGCGTGGCGGCGTGAATCGTTGACTGCCCGCCGGAGGTCGTTGTGGCGGGCGCATGATGAGTCGTTGTCGGAGTGGCGGTGGAAAGCCCGCCGGATCGCCCGCACCGAGACGCACGGGGCGGTCAACTCGGGACAGTTGGCGGCGGCGATCGAGATGGAAGCGGCGACCGGCGACACCTACTACAAGCGCTGGTTGGCCACCGAGGACACCAGGACGAGGGCCGCGCACAGGGTCGCTGACGGGCAGACGGTGCCGTTGCGTGGGAAGTTCCGCGTCGGGGGGTGGCTGCTCGATTTTCCCGGCGACCCGGTAGGCCCAGGGCATCTTTCGATCAACTGCCGGTGCACGATGATCCTGTACGACGCTGATGCGGTGCAGGACGCCCTGCAAGGCCCGGACGGCAGCCTAGGCGAAATCCGTCCTGGCGGTGTACGTCTGGGGACCGATGACGCGGACAAGGCCGCTGAGGCGATCCGGAAGGTCGCTGAGGATGAGCAGCGTGCGTTGCCGGCGAACCCGGAGGATCGGGGCGAGGATCATGGGCAGCCGGCGCCGCCTCCTGATCCGGTGGTGGAGTTGACCGATGAGCGGGAAGCCCCGGTTGCGCCACGCCTGGATGACTTCTCGCGGTACTCCGATGATGAGTTGTTGGAGGCGTTGGGCCGCAGTGTGTTCGCCGACGACCCAGAACTGTATGAGGCGTTGAATCGGGAGTGGGATCGGCGGTCGGTGCTCACTGAACCGGTCACTGAATCCACTGACGACCTCACTGAATCGACTGAGGATGTCACTGAGGTTGATCCGGAGATGGTCGCGTTGCTCGGTGATCTCGACGACGACGACCTGCGGGAGATGATCGAGGACGCCCGCGAGGTCGGGGACACCGATCTGCTGGAGGTGCTGCAGGCTGAACGGAATCGGCGTCGTGGCCTCACCGCGGGCGGGAAACGGCGTCGGGCGTTGAAGCCGAAGGGGTTCGGGACGCCGGCGTGGCGCGAGGAGCAGCACCTGCCAGACGCACTGTGGTGAATACTGGGACGTAAGTAGCGCGTTGCTGGCGGGTGGGGCCGGACGCAACCCCTTTGAGGTTGCCCAGGAGCCCCCCGTGAACGCTGTTCTCGATGCCATCACCGCAGCCGGCGTGGTGTATGACCGCCACGATTTCGCAGATCCGCATCTGTCAGGGCCGACCGCGTTGACGGTCACCGCCGACGGGCGGGTGTTCGGGCATCTGGCGACGTGGGGCACCTGCCATATCGGGTACGGCGGGCAGTGTGTGCAGCCACCGTCGTCGTCGACGGGATACAAGTACTTCCATCAGGGTGTGGTGACCACCGCTGACGGTGATCTGCCTGTCGGCACCCTCACCCTCGGCACCGGTCACGCACCGATCAGTCGGGACATTGACGCGAATACCGCAGCCGCGCATTACGACAACACCGGTACCGGGGTGGCGGCGGTGCGGGCTGGTGAGGACGCGCACGGCATTTGGCTGTCCGGCCGCCTGGTGCCCGGCACCCCGCAGGACCGGATCGACGAGTTGCGGCGCGCCGGGGTGTCCGGTGATTGGCGCACCATCAACGGGACGATGGAGTTGGTGGCGGCGCTCGCGGTGAATGTGCCCGGGTTCCCGGTGCCGCGGACCGAGCAGTTGGTGGCGGCCGGTGGTGTGGGGGCGTTGGTGGCGGCGGGGGTGGTGGTGCCACCCGATCCCACTCAGATGCCGCAGACCCCGGCCGAGTTGGAGGCGTTCGTCGCGGCCGCTGCCGACCGGCGCACGCGCGCGGTCCTCGCCCGTGCACGGCTGTCCGAGGTCGCTGACCAGGCCCGGTCGCAGCGGCGGGCCCGGGCGGTGGGGCGCCTGGATGCGGTGGTGGCGTCGGCGGTCGCTGATCGGCGGGTGCGGGCCACCGGGCGGCTGACTGTGGCGTTGTCGGCCGCAGGGGAGCGGCGCGCGAAAACTGAGGCCGGCGCGAAACGGTACGGGGTGTCGGTCGGTGACCTGATCCGCGCGGACCTGACGAAGGTGAAGGCGCGGCTCGACCGGGCAGGGAAGGACGCCGGGCGGGCGGCCGATGACGTGCGTGAGCGGGCCGGGCAGTATGCGGAGGCCGCGGGCCGGGACGTGGCGAAGGCTGTGGCCGGGCCGAAACCGGGCGGGTCTGGTGAGGACAAGCCGAAGGCCGCGGCGAAGGCGGAGGTCGTCGACACCGACACACCGACCCGTACCGCCGGCGAACCCGGTGATCGGCTCGACGAGGACCAGCTCCCGGCGAAGGGCGCCGGTGGCGGGAAGATCGTGGATTACGCCAACGGTAAAGCGCTGTATGACGACGGGACGATGACCGACGGCGCCAAGTGGTATCGGGTCGCTGATGATGTGGTGGCGCGCGCGAAGGCGCAGAAGGCTGCCCGGCGGGTGAAGGCGCGGACAGCGGCGGCGATCGGGGCGGTGATCGCGTCGGCGTCGGTGGTGGTGTCCACGGCGCGGGAGGCTGCGTTGCATGGCCGTCCGGTGGGGTCGCTGATCCTGGTGGGGCCGGTGGATTTGTCTGCGGCCGGGATCGACATGGATGCGTTGGTGGCGGCGGTGCGCAGGGTGCGGACGCCGGCGGGTGCGAAGAAGTACGGTTTGCCGATCGGGTCGCCGATTGTGGCGAAGGGGCATCCGAAGGGGAAGGGGCACGGTAAGCCGCTCAATATGTCCTCGTATGAGGATCACGAGTTGGTTGAGTTGCTGTCGAATTCGCATGTGCATGCGAAGAATGATGCGGCCTATGATGCGGCGCTCGCGGAATTGTCGAAACGTAAGGGTGCTAATTCTGAGATTGGGAAAGCGGTTGCGGCGCATAAGAAGATCAAGGACGCCCACGATGCGGACGTGATTGCGCACGGCAACCCGAAGGATGGGGTGCATCCGACACCGGCGTTGAAGAAGTCGGCTGCCGAGGTTGATGCTTCAAAGAGGGTGATCGAAGACCTGGTGCAACAGAAGGCCCCGGCTAAGGCGGTTCCGGCCAAGAAGGCGCCCACGAAGAAGGCGCCCGCACCCGCGGCGAAGAATGCCCCAGCGAAGAAGGTCGCCCCGGCCAAGGCCGCGCCCTCTGCTGCCCTGGACGAGGCGAAGACGCAGAAGGCATTCGAGGACGCGAAGGCTGCCCACGGTCAGGCGATCAATGACCAGCAGATAGCACAGGACCACCACACGGACATGGTCCACGAAGAGGACCAGGCGTGGTCGGCGCAGGGGAAAGCGGCCTCGGCGGTCAAGAAGGCAAAGCAAGCCACCGCTGCAGCAATGAATAAGCAAGGCACCAACTCGGCCGGGTACAAAGCAGCGAAGGCGAAAGAGGCCGCGGCCGTCAAGGAGTTAGTGAACGCGGAGGCCTCGCTTTCTGCGGCTATGAAGGATAAGGAGCAAGCGGCCGCCAACCTGAAGGCTGCGAACCAGAAGCTGTCCGCCGCGAAGAAGGCTCATGACGACGCGACCAGGGCGTTGGCCGCCCCCACACCCGCGGCCAAGCGTGCAGCCGCGAAGAAGGCTGACGACGAGTATCTCGATGCGGCCAAGGCGCACGAGGCTGCGGTAGCCGACAGGGACGCACTCTTCAAGCCGTATATAGACGCTTTCAAGACGGGAAGTAAAGCGTCACCGGACGAGAAGGCTGCGTTGAAGGCCGCATACAGGGCGGCCTTCAAGAATGCGGAGGCTGCCGAGGTGGAGATGCGGCAGCGGAAGGCAGCTGCGCACGTCGCCGAAGGCGATATGCGGGGTGTGACGACGTTCGGATCGGATGCGGAGGCCCGGGAGCACTTCTACGCCCAGCAGGGTGGCAGGAAGGGTAAGCCGGCTGATATTGCTGGCGAGTTCGCGGTCTATTCGACCGATTCGGGCTACCAGTCGGTGAATGCGGCGCTGCGTGCAACAGATGGTGACGCGTCGAAGATTCGTGATCCGCTCGTGGTCAAGAGCCACGACGGGCATACGTTCTCGTATTCCAACAAGCAGTATCAGGAACGGATTAAGCAACTGGATCAGGGTTTCGATGATGCGCCGCCTTTGGCTGATTCGGTGTTTTTGTCGCGCGGTACCCGGTGGCATGAGTTTTCGCAGTTGGGGATCACCGGACCGAATGATGACCTCTCACACCTGGTGGGCGCGAAGTGGACGAACCATGCGTACACGTCGACGTCGACGTCGGCCGATGCTGCGATGAACACCTCGGACTTCCCCGTACAGATTCGTATCATGGCGCCGGCGGGAACGAAGACGGTGTACATGGCCGGCGATGTGAACCACCAGGACCCCCTGTCGACTCTGCCGTCTGAGGAGGAGTCGTTGCTACCTCGGAACGCGACCTTCCAGATCACGAGGATCCGGAAGGTGAATGGGGTGTGGGAGGTGGACGCAGACTACCTGCCGTGACCGTTGTCAGAGCTATAGTGGAGTGATCTAAGGAGATGCGATGATCAGCGAAGACAAGCTCAGGGACCAGGCGCTCGGATATACGGTGATCCCCGGGTACGACAGCTGGCCCTACGAAGGTCCGGGCCGGTGGGCTGTCATAGATCCGGAGTTGGACCTGACGGTGTGGACCAACGACAAGACAGCGGTCGCTGTGATCGCTGTCTTGTCTTGCAACGAAATGAGGCCGCTACTCGATCGTCGCGACGAGTTGTATGCGGCCGGTAAGTCGGCTACCGAGGCGTTCGACATTCTTACCGAAGGCCTCGACATCGTCACCGGCGATTTGGCGAAGGCGCCGTTCAAGCCGGCGCACTTGAAATAGGTCATCGTGGGCTGCAATTGTGGTGGGTCGGCGCGGCGGATCATTGTGCATGAGTCGCATCGCCCGGACGGGACGGTGAAGCGGTTCCTGACCGAGGCCGAGGCCCGTCGGGACGCGTTGCAGCATGCCGGGCATTACGCCCAGATCACACAGGTGGCGAAGTAACTGGCACGGTTGGGGTTATCCTGGCCGTAGTAGATAGCTGCTGGCGGTTGGGGCCGGGCTGAGAGGTTTGATTCTCAGACTGGAGGCCCCGGTGGCTGATCTGGATTTGCAGGCCCTGCTCGATGTCGCGTCGGGGGACACCCCCGCGCAGCGGCAGGAAGCGGTTGTTGCCGCGCTGACCGAGGCCGGGGTGACCGGCGCCGATGTGGTGGCGTTGCTCGATGAGGTGGCCGACCGGTTCGGTGCGCTCGTCGCCGCCGAACCCGAGGACGCCGAATCGGTTCTCGGACTGGAACTTCTCGCTGACGTTGCTGATGCGGCGCAGCGGGTGCAGACCGATCTGGTGGCCGAGTCGGCGCGTGTGCGTGAGGTCCGCGACGATCTGGCGGCGCGGGTGCTGTCGGCAACCACCACCGCGGACCCCGAACCGGGCGCCGTCGAGGACCTCGACACTGAGGCGCCCGCCGAGGTGGTCGACACCGTCGACGACGAACCTGCCGCCGGAGTAGATGCTCCCGCTGAGCCCGAACCTGCCGCCACCGTCGACGCTCCCGCCGAGCCTGTCGCTGTCGCTGCCGCTGCGACCGGGCCGCGGCGCCGGTTCAATCTGGGGCGGATCGCGGCGAAAGCCCCTGCCCCGGTGCGCCCCGAGCAGCGGGGCCCGACGATCACCGCGGCCGGCAACCTTCACGACCATTCGGCCGGTGACCCGCTCACGGTGGAGGAGATGATCGCGTCGGCCGCCGACCGGCTCAACGCGATGCCGACCAGCCTGCGACTGCCCAACGGTGAGCTGGCCCCCCGCGCACACGGCGAAGAGGCGGTCACCATCCGTCACCGCATCGCCCAAATCCATCACAATTTTCCGTCGGAACTGGTCGCTTCGGGCAAGAACGATGACGACGTCATCGCGTACGCCGTCGATCAGTCCAACCTCCCCGGCGGTTCCCTCACCGCCGGCGGGTGGTGCGCACCGTCCGACCGGCTCTGGGATTTGCTGCCGTCACTGTCGACCGCAACCGAGGGCATGGTCAACGTCCCGGAGATCGCTGTCACCCACGGCGGCATCATCACGATGGGTGGCTTGAGCTTCCGCACCGTGTGGGCAGGTAACGCCGGCATCTTCCAGACCGAGGCCCAGGCCATCGCCAACACCGAGAAGGTGTTCTTCCGGCCGACCTGCCCCGGCGACACCGAGACCCGACTGGACGTCGTGTACTCGGGCATCGTGGTCGACAACCTGCAAGACCACGCGTTCCCGGCAACCACCAAGCAGGCTGTCGAGGAGGTGACTTCGGTGCACGCGCACCGCATCAACGCGTCCACGATCGCCCGAATGGTCGCGGCGTCGACACCGCACGACATGTCTGCGGCGGTCGGACCGTCAGCGACCGCGTCGGTGCTCAACGGACTGGAATTGGTCATCACCAACATGCGGTACGGGTTCCGCGCGCCGAAGGCGATGTGGATGGATGTGGTGATGCCCGATTGGGTGCATACGGTGCTGCGGTCGGATCTGGCGTTGCGGACCACAGCCGACGGCAACCCCAACCAGGTGTCCGACGCCCAGATCGACGCGTTCTTCGCGGTCCGCAAGGCGCGGGTGCAGTGGGTGTACGACTGGCAGGACGCGTTCACCGGCGTTCCCTCCGGATTCGGTGCGGTCACCCCGATCACCGCGTTCCCGACGACTGTGAATGCCCTGGTGTACCCGGCCGGCACGTTCGTGCGTGGCCGCGGCCCGATCGTCAACCTCGACTCGGTGTACGACTCGCAGAACACCAAGGTCAACGACTACCTGCGGCTGTTCATGGAGGAGAAGCTGCTCGTGCACAAGCGTGGCTACGAGTCGCTGAACGTGACCCTGCCGCTGGGTGTGCGTGGCGCGGCCGCGGCTGCGCAGGTGCTCGTCAACGGCGGCGTCCCCGCATAACCCCCCGACCAGGAAAGGGGGTTCGCGTGGCTCCGCTTCTCGTCCCGACACCGACCGTGGTCCCGCCCCGGTTCGGGCTGTTGTCGGTGGCCGACATCGTCCACGAACCGGACCTGCATTGGCAGAACGGCATCTGACGGGCCTGTCGCCGTGGGCCGCCACCTTCACCGGACGCCCAGGCGTTACTCTTGGTCCTTGGTGAGTCGCACATTCGTGTTCCTGAAGATTTCACCCAGACGTTACCGGTGGGGAGGCC
>NZ_JAGQTN010000071.1 GCF_020438995.1 Gordonia sp. (in: high G+C Gram-positive bacteria) | reverse complement strand
GTGGTCACCATCGGCGTGTTCGACGGCGTCCACCGGGGGCACGCCCAGCTCATCAACTCGGCGACGGCCGCGGCCAAGGACCGCGGGATCCCGTCGGTGCTGATGACGTTCGACCCGCACCCCACCGAGGTGGTGCGGCCCGGTGCGCACCCGCCGCAACTGACCACCCTCACCCGGCGCGCCGAATTGGCAGAAGAGCTCGGCATCGACGTGTTCTGCGTCGTGCCGTTCACACCCGAGGTGATGTCGCGGACGCCCAAAGACTTCGCGCACGAAGTGCTCGTCGAACATCTGCACGCCGCCGTCGTCGTGGTCGGCGACAACTTCACGTTCGGGCGCAAAGCTGCCGGTGACGTCGCGAAACTCACCGAACTCGGACAGCGATTCGGATTCGAGGTCGAGGCGATCTCGCTGTTCGGTGAACATGCCGTCACCTACTCGTCCACCTACATCCGGTCATGTGTTGCCGCCGGTGATGTGGAAAGCGCCGCCGAGGCGCTCGGTCGGCCGCACCGGGTCGAGGGGGTCATCGTGCACGGTGAGAAGCGGGGCCGTGACCTCGGATTTCCCACCGCCAACGTCGCCCCGCCCATGTATTCGGCGATCCCCGCCGATGGTGTGTACGCGGCCTGGTTCACCGTCCTCGGCCAGGGCCCGGTCACCGGACAGGTCGAACCGGGACAGCGGTACCAGGCCGCGGTGTCGGTCGGCACCAACCCGACGTTCTCCGGGCGCACCCGTACCGTCGAGGCATTCGTGCTGGACCGCACCGCTGACCTTTACGGTCAGCACGTGGCCGTCGACTTCGTCAGCCGCATCCGGGGTATGGAACCGTTCGCCGACGTCGATGCCCTCATCGCCGAGATGAACCGCGACGTCGAGAAGACGCGGGTGATCCTGGGAGCACAAGAGTCCTGATTTGGGCCGACGGTCCGAGCGCTGGTAGATTGGCCCGTCGGTGTTGCTGCGGTCCGCGGCGGCGCACCACCCGCATCGGTACCTGGGTAGGCGCCTGATCGGGACATCATCACGCGGGACTGAAAAACAGGGAGTATCCCCATGTCTTTGACTGCTGAGCAGAAGAAGGTCATCCTGGCCGAATACGGGCTGCACGAGACCGACACCGGCTCACCCGAGGCTCAGGTCGCGCTGCTGACCAAGCGCATCACCGACCTCACCGAGCACCTCAAGCAGCACAAGCACGATCATCACAGCCGCCGCGGCCTGCTGTTGCTCGTCGGTCGTCGCCGTCGCCTGCTCAAGTACGTCGCCAAGGTCGACATCAACCGCTACCGGTCGCTCATCGAGCGTCTGGGCCTGCGTCGCTGATACCTTCGCGCACTTCATACTTCGCTTCGGCCGCTCCCCGGGATTCGGGGGGCGGCCGAAGAGTTATATCCGGCCGCGGGCCGACAGTGATAGGCTGGAACAGGCTGTTGTCAAGATATATGCAGGATGAATACGGGCATCGTCGGTAGATCGGTCCTCGGTAGTGGCCGCCGGAACAGGGGTTCCGGCCGCTTCGATCGAAGGCCGTCTCCGCGGAACCGGACACAACACGATCGTGTCCGACGTATCTGATCCGCGATATGCCTCGACTCCACCCTGCTCGACGCTCTTCGCGCACATCCGATGGTGTGCTGCGTGGCGTCAGGCTGTCCACAAGATCCGGCCCACGCGCCGGAGACACACCCGGCCGCCACCGATGAGCGGCCGACACGAAGGGAATCCCCACCTCACATGACCGATGTGAACACCGACGTCGCCGAAGACTTCGACGACTCGATCACCGAAGCCACCGCCATCATCGACAACGGCAGCTTCGGCACCCGCACCATCCGGTTCGAAACCGGACGTCTCGCTCTGCAGGCCGCCGGCGCGGTCGTCGCCTACCTCGACGATGAGACCATGCTGCTGTCCACCACCGCAGCCTCCAAGCAGCCGAAGGAACACTTCGACTTCTTCCCGCTGACCGTCGACGTCGAAGAGCGCATGTACGCAGCCGGCCGCATCCCCGGCTCGTTCTTCCGCCGCGAAGGCCGCCCGTCCACCGACGCCATCCTCACCTGCCGGCTCATCGACCGGCCGCTGCGCCCGTCGTTCGTCGACGGCCTGCGCAACGAGATCCAGGTCGTCGTCACCGTCCTGAGCCTCAACCCGCAGGACCTGTACGACGTGCTTGCCATCAACGCCGCCTCGGCCTCCACCCAGATCGCCGGCCTGCCGTTCTCCGGTCCCGTCGGCGGTGTGCGCGTGGCCCTCATCCCGACCGAAGAGAACAAGGTCGGCCAGTGGGTCGCGTTCCCGACCGTCGAGCAGCTCGAGGGCGCCGTGTTCGACATGGTCGTCGCCGGTCGCATCGTCTCCGGTGAAGGCGCCGACGCCGACGTCGCCATCATGATGGTCGAGGCCGAGGCCACCGAGAACGTCATCGACATCATCGCCGGTGGTGCGCAGGCACCCACCGAGGCGATCGTCGCCGAAGGTCTCGAAGCCGCCAAGCCGTTCATCGCCGCCCTGTGCGAGGCCCAGAAGTCGATGGCTGCCGCCGCGGCCAAGGAGACCGGCGAGTTCCCGCTGTTCCCGGCCTACGAGGCCGACGCCTTCGACGCCGTCGCCGCAGCCGCGTCCGACAAGCTGTCGCAGATCCTCACCATCGCCGGCAAGCACGAGCGCGAGGACGCAACCGACGACCTCAAGGCCGAGATCCTCGACCAGCTCGCCGGTCAGTTCGAGGGCCGCGAGAAGGAGATCGGGGCGGCGTTCCGCTCGCTCACCAAGAAGCTGGTGCGTCAGCGCATCCTCACCGACCACTTCCGCATCGACGGCCGCGGCACCACCGACATCCGGTCGCTGTCCGCGGAGGTCGCGGTCATCCCGCGCGCCCACGGTTCGGCTCTGTTCGAGCGCGGCGAGACCCAGATCATGGGCGTCACCACCCTTGACATGGTGAAGATGGCCCAGCAGATCGACTCGCTCGGACCCGAAACGTCCAAGCGGTACATGCACCACTACAACTTCCCGCCGTACTCGACCGGTGAGACCGGCCGCGTCGGGTCGCCCAAGCGCCGCGAAATCGGTCACGGTGCGCTCGCCGAGCGGGCCCTCGTGCCGGTGCTGCCGAGCGTCGCCGACTTCCCCTACGCGATCCGTCAGGTGTCCGAGGCGTTGGGCTCCAACGGTTCCACCTCGATGGGTTCGGTGTGCGCATCCACCCTGTCGCTGCTCAATGCCGGTGTGCCGCTGCGTGCCCCGGTCGCCGGTATCGCGATGGGTCTGGTGTCCGACGACGTCGACGGCGAAACCCGCTATGTCGCACTGACCGACATCCTCGGCGCCGAAGACGCCTTCGGCGACATGGACTTCAAGGTCGCCGGCACCAAGGATTTCGTGACCGCGCTGCAGCTCGACACCAAGCTCGACGGCATCCCGTCGCACGTGCTGGCCGGTGCGCTCAACCAGGCCAAGGACGCCCGGCTGACCATCCTCGACGTGATGGCCGAGGCCATCGACGAGCCCGACGAGATGAGCCCGTACGCGCCGCGGATCACCACCATCAAGATCCCCGTCGACAAGATCGGCGAGCTGATCGGCCCCAAGGGTAAGACGATCAACGGCATCACCGAGGAGACCGGCGCCAACATCTCGATCGAGGACGACGGCACCGTGTTCGTCGGAGCCGCCGACGGCCCGTCCGCGCAGGCCGCGATCGATCGGGTCAACGCCATCGCCAACCCGCAGCTGCCCAAGGTGGGCGAGCGGTTCCTCGGCACCGTGGTCAAGACCACCGCGTTCGGTGCGTTCGTGTCGCTGCTGCCGGGCCGCGACGGCCTGGTGCACATCTCCAAGCTCGGCAAGGGCAAGCGCATCAACAAGGTGGAGGACGTGGTGAACGTCGGCTCCAAACTGCGTGTGGAGATCGCCGACATCGACGAGCGCGGCAAGATCAGCCTCGTCCCCGTCGACGACGACAAGCCTGCCGAGGCCAAGGCCGACGCGGAGAAGGTCGACGCCTGACCGATCAGGGTCCGATGACAGGGCGGCCCGCCATCCTCACCGGGATGGCGGGCCGCTCTCGTTGTCGGTATGTGATCAGGAGTTGTTCGGCCGGTCGTTGCCGGGGCCGAGTGACCCGTTGTCGAGTGCCGTGGTGAGCAGGGTGGTGATCTGCTGCATTCCCACGGTCATCTTGGCGAACCCGGTGCGGACCTCGGTTTCGAGTCCATCCATGCGTGCATCCAGTCCATCCATGCGTGCATCGAGTCCGTCTATGCGGTCGCCGAACCGGCCTTCTTGCTCGAGTTGGGTTTCGCGCAAGGCGTTCAGGATCATCGTCTGTGCGCGGAATGCGGCGTGCATCCCGCTGACATCCTGGTCGGCTCCCGCGGCCAGTACCCGCGCTGCCGACACATCACGGCGTAGTTGCTCGTTCTCTGTCTTGAGTCCTTCGACGTCGCGTTCCACATTACGCAATCGCGCGTCGAGTTCTTCCGGATCTGCCACTGTGCCCCCTCACTGGTTCTTCGTGTCCGTTCAGCGTAACGGCTCCCTGAGGCTGCCGCGGAAAGTTATCCACAGGCTGAGCGCCGTCGGAGTGCGGCCGTAGAATCACGGAGTGCAGCAGTCGACTCCGCAGGTCCCGGTCCCGCATTCTCGTGGGTGGCAAACCGGTATGACCGGGGACAAGCTGACCGTGCCACATCGGGTCGGTGAGGCACCGGCCGGTGCGATCGGCACCCTGATCTCAGGTGATCCGATGGTGGTGGCGGCCTCGATGTCGGTGCGTGATGCGGCGACGGTGATGACCGAGCGTGGTTTCGCGGCGCTGATCGTGGGGATCGGCGACGGTTTCGGTGTGCTGACCGATGTGGGGATCCGCGCCGATGTGGTGGCCCGTGGACTCGACCCGTGCACGCCCGTCGGCGACATCGTCGGGCCACCGGTGCCCGCGGTCGCAGCCGATACTCCGGTGGCGACCGTGCTCGCCCTGGTGCTCGAACAGGACCTGACCTGTGTGCCCGTCGTCGACGCGGAAGGCGCGCTGTTGGGTTCGGTGACGGCCGCCGACCTGCTGTCGGCTCCCGCCGGACCCAGCCTGACATTGCGCCGGCAGATCGCGACGGCAGCCACACCGTCCGGGCTGCAGCAGCATGCGGCGCGGATCCCGTACTTCGTGGCGGACCTGGTCCGCAGGGGTCAGCCGGCGCACGAGGTGAGTGCGATCGCGTCGTTGCTCAGCGATGCGGTGGTCCGCCGTGCGCTGGATCTGGTGAACGACAGACATGACCTCGACCCGGCCGGGATCTGCTGGATGTCGTTGGGCAGCAACGCCCGTCGCGATGCTGTGCTCAGCTCCGACGTCGACTCCGCGGTGGCCTTCGCCGATGACGTCACCGACGCCGACATCGCCCGGTTCCGGCAGGCCTGCGCAGAGGTGATCGGGATCGCCGGCGGCGGTGGGCTGGCCATCGACCTCAACGGGGTGGTCGCCTCCAAACCGTGGTTCTCGCGGCGTCGTGGCGAATGGTCGGCTGCGGCGCAGAAGTGGATGGACTCCCCACTGCGCGACGAGGCGATCGTGTACACCTCCCTGCTGCTCGACGCCCGGCCCATCTGGGGGACCGGCGGCACCGGGATGGAATCGGTGCTCGACGGGCTCCGGGGCCGCCGGGACACGATGGGTCTGATCCTCGCCGAGGCATTGAGCACCAAAGCCCGGATACGGTCGATGCGCGATGTGCTGTCCGGGAAGGGCGGCACCTTCGACATCAAGGAGCACGCGCTGGCGCCGCTCACCGACATCGCCCGCTGGGTGGCGCTATTCGTCGGCTCCGGCGAACGCGACACCCGGTCGAGGCTGCGGGCGGCCGCGGGCAGCGTCGTGTTGCCGGGAGATCAGGCATCCACGCTGATCGAGGTGTTCGAGGTGCTGCAGCGCGTGCGCCTGAATTATCAAGTGGCTCAGTTCGACAGGGGTGAGACGGTCAGCGACCTGTTGGAGATGAAACGACTGTCCCCATTGGACCGGAGTCTGGTGGCGCAGGCGGTGCGCGAGATCGCCGGTATTCAGCGCAGGCTCGACAATCTCGGGCAGAATCTTCCCCTGATCGATTGACGGGTGTTTTCGATGACTATGGAACCGGCCGGTGCCGGGTCAGGGATGTGGTGACGGATGTGTCTGATTGTGTTCGCGGTCAACGTGATCGACGGCTACCCGTTGGTGGTGGCGGCCAACCGCGATGAGTTCTATGCGCGCGAGACCCGGACGATTCACCGATGGCCGGATCTGCCGATCATCGGTGGCCGGGATACGCAGGCCGGCGGCACCTGGATGGGGGTGAGTGCCGAGGTGCCGGGGCGGTTCGCGGCGGTCACCAATGTCCGCGACGGTGATCCGGTGCCCGAGCCGGACAAACGCTCACGCGGCGCATTGCCCGTCGACTTCCTGACGTCCGATATTTCCCCGGCCGATGAGGCACAGCGCCTCACCGATACCGCCGAGGAGTATGCGCCGGTGAATCTACTTGTCTCGGATGGTGATTCGGTGTGGTGGGCGGCCAACAAGCCAGAGGTCGCGGCGCATCGGGTCTCCGATGGTGTACGCGGGGTGTCCAACGGCGCCCTCGACAACTCGTGGCCCAAGGTGACCCGCACCGTCGACGCGGTGGCCGCGGTTCTGAAAACCGCACCGCCGCAAACCAATGCGACCGACGAGGCATTGTTGTCCATACTCGCCGACGATCGGCCCGCACCCGACGAGCTGCTGCCCGACACCGGGGTCGGCCTCGAACGGGAACGGGACCTGTCTCCGGCGTTCATCCGCATGCCCGGCTACGGCACCCGCACCAGCTCGGTCCTGTGGATGCGCGCCGACGGCCACGGCGTGCTCACCGAACGACGTTTCGACGAGGGTCGCTACCTCGATCAGTCGACGATGCAGTGGTAGACCGCCGCGATATCGGCCGTCCCCGGCGAACGTAGACTGTGCGGGTAATCAGGTCGCACAGGTGAGGGAGTGGCAGTGAGCGGAATCAACGTCGGCGTGCTCGGCAGCAATGGCAAAGTCGGGCAGGCGATCGTGGCCGCAGTGGAGGCGGCCGACGACCTGGCCTACAGCACCGGCGTCGACAAGGACGACGCGCTCACCGCCTTCACCGACACCCAGACCTCGGTGGTCGTCGACTTCACCCACCCCGACGTCGTCATGGGCAACCTGGAATTCCTCATCAACAACGGCATCCACGCCGTCGTCGGCACCACCGGATTCACCACCGAACGCCTCGACACCGTCCGAGGCTGGCTCGACGCCAATCCTGGCGTCGGCGTGCTCATCGCCCCCAACTTCGCGATCGGTGCGGTGCTGTCGATGCGATTCGCCCAGCAAGCGGCCCGGTTCTACGAATCGGTGGAGGTTATCGAGTTGCATCACCCGCACAAGGCCGACGCGCCGTCGGGCACCGCCTACCGCACCGCCGAACTCATCGGAGCGGCCCGCGCCGATGCCGGACTCGCACCCTGCCCGGACGCGACGTCGCAGGAACTCGACGGTGCCCGCGGTGCCGACGTTTCAGGCGTTCGGGTGCATTCGGTGCGCCTGGCCGGTCTCGTCGCCCATCAGGAAGTGCTGCTCGGCACCCAGGGCGAGACGCTGACCATCCGGCACGACTCGCTGGACCGGTCGTCGTTCGCGCCGGGCGTGCTGCTGGGTGTGCGCAATGTGGCCGCGCATCCGGGGCTGACCGTCGGTCTCGAATACTTCATGGACCTCTGAGGTCATGGCGTCTGAGAAGACCTCGGGAAAGCCGCGGGAGAAGGACGCCCGGCCGATCGTCTGGCTGATCGCGTTCCTCGTCGTCGCGCTGTGCTTCTACTTCGGGCTGCTGGGCTGGCGTGGTTTCGGGCTCATCGCCACCGGCAGTGTCGCCGGCATCGGACTGGGCATCGGTGTGATCCTGCTGCCGATCATCGGGGTGTGGCTGGTGTATTCGACTCTGCGCGCCGGCATCGAACACCAGCAACTGGCGCGCGTGATCAAGGACGAGGGCCGCGAACTGGACATCTCACACCTGCCGCGCCGCCCGTCGGGACGCATCGAACGCGACGCCGCCGACGAACTGTTCGCCCAGGTCAAGGCCGAGTGGGAGGCCGACCCCGACGACTGGCGCAACACCTACCGCATCGCCCGTGCCTACGACTACGCCGGCGACCGCACCCGCGCCCGCGAGATGATGAAGCGCGCCGTCACCCAATACCAGGACGCCGCAAAGGGGTCCGGCTCGTGAGCAGGTTGCTGATCATCCACCACACGCCGTCCCCGCACTGCCAGGAGATGTTCGAGGCGGTGGTCAGCGGCGCCACGGACCCCGAAATCGAGGGTGTGGAGGTGGTGCGCAAGGCAGCGCTGTCCGTCACAGCGACGGATGTGCTCGAAGCCGACGGCTACCTGCTCGGCACCCCGGCCAATCTCGGCTACATCAGCGGCGCCCTCAAACACGCCTTCGACACCATCTACTATCCGTGCCTCGACGAGACGCGCGGACGTCCGTACGGGCTGTTCCTGCACGCCAACGAGGGCGGCGAGGGCGCGGTGCGGGCCGTGGAGTCGATCACCACCGGGCTGGCGTGGGTCAAGTCGGCCGACCACGTCGTCCTGTCCGGGAAGCCGGGCAAACAACAGCTGGAAGAATGCTGGAACCTCGGTGCGACGGTGGCCGCACAGTTGATGCGGTAGTGCCGCAGGGACGCGAGGGTCGACCGACATTAGACTTGCGCGAGTGAGCACAGGGCAAGCGGAACGCCGGGACGATATCGCGACCGAGCACGACCCGGTGCGCCCCGCGCCCGGAACCATCCCCACCCCGTACGAAGATCTGTTGCGGCTGGTGCTGAACAGTGGCACGTCGAAGGCAGACCGGACCGGGACCGGTACCCGCAGCGTCTTCGGGCATCAGCTGCGCTACGACCTGGCGGCCGGGTTTCCGCTGATCACCACCAAGAAAGTCCATCTGAAGTCGATCATCTACGAATTGTTGTGGTTCCTGCGCGGCGACTCCAACATCGGCTGGCTCAACGAGCACGGCGTCACGATCTGGGATGAGTGGGCCGATCCTTTCGGTGAACTCGGTCCTATCTACGGCGCGCAGTGGCGGGCTTGGCCGACGCCGTCGGGGGAGTACATCGACCAGATCTCCGCGGCCCTCGATCTGCTCAAGAGCGACCCGGATTCGCGGCGCAACATCGTGTCGGCCTGGAATGTGGGGGAGATTCCGCAGATGGCGCTGCCACCGTGCCATGCGTTTTTTCAGTTCTATGTCGCCGACGGAAAACTGTCGTGCCAGCTGTATCAGCGCAGCGCCGACCTGTTCCTCGGCGTGCCGTTCAACATCGCGTCGTACGCACTGCTCACCCACATGATGGCCGCGCAGGCCGGACTCCGGGTGGGCGAGTTCATCTGGACCGGCGGCGACTGCCACATCTACGACAACCACGTCGAGCAGGTGACCCGGCAACTACTCCGGGATCCGTACCCGTATCCGACATTGCACCTGCGTAAGCGCGCGTCGATCTTCGACTACGAGTACGACGACATCGCCGTGATCGGCTACCGCTCGCACCCGGGTATCGCCGCACCCGTGGCCATCTGAGGTGATCTCACTCATCTGGGCTCAGGACCGCCGCGGGGCGATCGGCCGGGCGAACACCATCCCGTGGCGGGTGCCCGAGGACATGCGGCGCTTCCGGGAACTCACCGGGGCGTCGCCGGTGATCATGGGGCGGCGGACCTGGGAGTCGCTGCCGCCGAAGTTCAGGCCGCTGCCCGGGCGGCGCAACATAGTGATCAGCCGTAACCCCGACCTGCGGGCCGATGGCGCCGAAGTGGCCGCATCGCTCGATGAGGCGTATGCGCTGACAGCGGCCCCGGATATGACTGTGTCGGTGATCGGCGGTGAACAGATATACCGGGCCGCGATCGTCGGCGCCGATGAACTTCGGGTCACCGAGTTGGATCTGGTCATCGAGAATGCGGACGCCTTCGCTCCGGCGATCGATGAGGCGACCTGGTATGCGGTCGACGTCGGTGACTGGCTGACGTCGTCGTCGGGGGCGCGATACCGGTTCGCCGACTACCGTCGGCGGCGCCCGCGGTGACGGCAGCGGACATCTCGGCGGCGCAGGCGCGCAGGATCGCCCTTGCCGCACAGGGTTTCGCCGACAGGCGACCCACGTCGGCCCCTACGATGACGCATCTGAAACGGGTGCTGGGGCGCACCGGGCTCATTCAGCTGGACTCAGTGAATGTGGCGGTGCGCGCTCACTTCCTGCCGCTGTTCGCGCGCCTGGGACCTTACGACCGGCAGCTGCTCGCCAGAGCCGCTTGGCAACCGGTCGGCAAACCGCGGGCGCTGGCCGAATACTGGGCGCATGAAGCGGCGCTCATCCCCGTCGATGATTGGCCGCTGTTCCGTTGGCGTATGGACGAATTCACGGGCGGCCGATGGAAATACACCCGCGAGGTGATGGCCGCCAACGCGGCGCTGGCTGCCGACATTGTCGCCGTCATCGACGAACTCGGCCCGAGCATGCCCCGCGACATCGAGGCCGCCCTCGGCATCGTGCGCGACAAAGGCGACGCCGGAAGCTGGTGGGAGCGCGGCGAGGTCAAACACGTCTGCGAGGCACTGTTCGCCGAGGGGCGGCTGTCGGCGGTGCGGGACGAGAAGTTCTCCCGCTTCTATGACCGCAGCGAACGCATCGTCGGCACCGATATCGCCGAGACGCGGATCGACCGCGCCGATGCACAGCGCATCCTGGTCGGGCGAGCGGCGGCATCGCTGGGCGTCGGCACCCTCACCGACATCGCCGACTACTACCGCATGAGCCGTACCGATGCGCAGCGGGCCATCGCCGAGGCGAACGACGACGGGATGGTCAGCGAGGTGACCGTCGAGGGGTGGGACGACCGCGCCTACCTGGCCGCCGGAGCGCGCACGCCACGCGCCGTCACCTGCTCGACGATCCTCTCACCGTTCGACCCGCTGGTGTTCTGCCGACCACGGGCATTGCGGCTGTTCGACTTTCACTACCGCATCGAGATCTACACACCGGCCCACAAACGCGTCCACGGCTACTACGTGCACCCGTACCTGCTCGGCGACGACATCGCCGCACGGGTCGATCTGAAAGCCGACCGCGCCACCGGCGTGCTGCGGGTGCCCGCCGCGCATCTGGAGCCGGGCCGTGATCGCGGAGTCGTCGCCGAGCGCCTTGCCGCGGACTTGACGACGATGGCGCAGTGGCTGGGACTTGACGCGGTGGCGGTGGCGGACTCCGGTGATCTCGCGAAGGAATTGGCCCGCCGGGTTCGGTCCTGACGACCTCAGGATGCGATCTTGGGCACACCACGGCCGTTCACGAGTTGTAGCGGATAATGGTTGCACTACCCAACACGTAGTGTCCTCGTACAGCGACGTGCGCGCACGCGCGCGTGGATCGAGGAAGAGTAGGTACGCACTGCGATGGCTGTTGAACACGGCGGCAACACATACCGGCTGGTGATGTTCGATCTCGACGACACGCTGGCCCCGTCCAAGAGTCCACTGCCCGACGAGATGGCCGCGCAACTGCGCAGGCTCCTCGAGCGCGGCCTGGTCTGCATCATCTCCGGCGGCCAGTTCGGGCAGTTCGACGCCCAGGTGCTGAGCCGCATCGGCGATGACCCCAACGCCGCGAACCTGCACCTGATGCCCACCTGTGGTACCCAGTACGTCCGGCTCGGCGACTCCGGCTGGGAGACGGTCTACGCCGAATACCTGTCCGACGACGAGAAGTCACGCACGCTCGATGTCCTGGAGAGCGGCGCCGAAGAACTGGGCCTGTGGGAGGCGCAGCCGTGGGGTCCGATCCTGGAGGACCGGGGCTCACAGATCACCTACAGTGCGCTCGGCCAGGCGGCCCCCGTCGACGCCAAGGCCGCCTGGGACCCCGACGGTGCCAAAAAGGAAGCATTGCGTGCGTATGCGGCGCAACGGCTCCCGGACCTGGAGGTCCGCAGCGGCGGATCGACGTCGGTCGATGTCACCCGCAAGGGCATCGACAAGGCCTACGGTGCCCGGCGCCTGATGGAGATCCTCGACCTGAACATCGCCGACATCCTGTTCTACGGCGACCGGCTCGACGAGGGTGGCAACGACCGCCCCGTCGCCGACCTCGGGATCACCTCGATCGCCGTGCACGGCTGGCATGACACCCACGCCAGACTCGACGAGTTGCTCAGCGCAGCAGATTAGCCCGCAGCGTATTCAGATCCTTGGTGGTCAGGCCCAGACCCTTGCGCAGGTAGCCGTCGAGACTGCCGTACTTGCTGTTGGCGGTGGCGAACGATGAGCGCAACCACTCGATGCGGACACCGTTGAGCGGGTCACTCGGCGAGGCGTGGCGGTAGGTGTTGCTGGCCAGGTAATCGCGTTCGATGGTCGCCCGGTCGACGCCGAGGATGCTCAGCAGCAGCGCGGCCGTCCAGCCCGTGCGGTCCTTGCCCGCGGTGCAGTGGAAGATCACCGAGTTGCCGGCGGAGGTGGTGTTCTTGATGTTGAGCAGTGTCTTGCGGAACGCGGCGCGGGCCGACGGCGAGGTCACGAACGCTCGATAGGCCGACGAGAGGTCGATCAGATTGGTGATCGGTGTCTGACCGAGCACGTCGAAATGCTTGAGTGGGGCACCCGGGACCGCCCTGTTCGGCTGGACCGTGTATTCGAGCTGGGTGCGCAGATCCACGATCGACGTCACGTTCAGGCGCTTGAGGGTGCGGATGTCCGACGCGGTCAGCTTCGACAGATTGTCGCTGCGGATCACGGCGGGCGAAACGCTCTTGCCCGATGTGGTGGTGTACGCGGCGAAGGTCCGGGTGTTCTCGGTACCCGCGAGATGAATGACGCTCGGCGTCGCCACCGCGGGTGCGTCGGTGGTGGACGAGCCGGTGTCGGCCGGAACAGCCACCGCGACACCGGCCTGCCCGGTGACGGCCGGAGCCAGGGCGATGGCGGACACGGCGGCCACACTGGTGATGACGCGCATCGGCCGGGATAATGAGCGAGTTGTCATCGCAAGGTTGTCCTTTCGGGGACGGGGGCGTGTCTCAGGGTATGGGGTTGACTACCGGAATAACACGGTTGGACCCGCTGCGGACCCGAAATGACCTGCCGTGGTACTCGCCGGTGCGGGGTTGGGTCTTGTCCCGCAGGAAGTACCAGTCCATCTGCACGGCGGCCTTGGTGACGGTGAGCACCCCGTAACCGTGCGCGTCGAGGTCGGTCCACTTGATGTGCGGGTTGAGGGCTGTGATCGCCGGGGGGATCGCGTTGCTGACCGTGTGTTCAGGCACCTTGATCATCTCGTCGATGTTGGATGCGGTCACCGACGGCACCACCAGCTCGGTGGCCACGGCACCCGTCGACCGATACCGGGCGGCGTCAACAGGGACATCGCACGCCCACGACGTGTGGATGTCGCCGGTGATGAACACCACGTTGGAAATCTTCTTGTCCCGGATGGTGCGCAGCAGCCGTGCGCGGTCGGCGGTGTAGCCGTCCCACTGGTCGGCGTTGTAGGGGATACCGCCTTCCGGGATACCCAGGACGTCGGTGATCGCGCCGGTGGTGGCCCTGTCGAGCGGCGGGAGGAGCACAGGCGTGATCATCACCGGGTTGCCGACGATCCGCCAGGTGGCCGTGGAGCCGGTCAGGCCGTCGGTCAGCCACTTCAGCTGCGCCTTCCCGGTGATCGAACGCGCCTTGTCGTCGATCTTGCGGGAGAGCACCGACACCTCCCTGTCCCGGTATGTGCGCAAATCCAGCATCGACAGGTCCAGCAGGTTGCCGAACCTGAGGCGGCGATAGAGATGCAGACCGCCCGCATCGGCCGGTGGCCGCACCGGCATCCACTCGTAGTACGCACGTTCAGCAGCTGCCTTGCGGGCGGCCCAGCTTCCTTCCGACGGTGAATGGTTCTCGGCACCACCGAGCCAGCTGTTGTCGGCAGACTCGTGATCGTCCCAGGTGCAGATCCACGGCAGCGCCCGATGCAGCGCGGCCAGGTCGGTGTCGGTCTTGTACTGGGCGTGCCGGATCCGGTAGTCGCGGAGCGTCCGGGCCTCGTTTCGCGGTGCGTGGACACGGATCGCGTGCCCTTTACCCGTGTACTCACCGGTCTTGTACTCGTAGTAGTAGTCGCCGAGGTGCACGATCGCGCTGAGGTCGCGACGGCCGAGGAGGTGGCGGTACGCGCCGAAGTATCCGGCCTCCCAGTTGGCGCACGACACCACGCCGAACCGGACACGGCTGACATCCGCATCCGCGGGGGGCGCGGTGCGAGTCGCACCGATCGGTGACCTGTGCGTCGTCCCGGCGGAGGTGAGAGCGAACTCGTACCAATAGCGGGTGTCGGGAGAGAGCCCCGTCGCGTCGATCTTGACGGTGAAGTCGCGTTCGGGGCCGGTCGTCGTGGTGCCCGACGCGACCACCGATCGCAATGCGCTGTCGGTGCCGATCCGCCAGGTCACCTGGACCGGGGCCCCGACGCCCGAGCCGGGTGTGGCGGCCGGGGTGGGGGAGACCCGCGTCCACAGGATGACCCGGTCGGGTAACGGATCTCCCGAGGCCACACCGTGCGCGAAAACGTCATGGCTGCGCGGGCGGGGCGGCGCGGCAGGTGCTGCGGTGGACCGCCCGGCACCGTACACGGCACCGGCGACGCCGATACCCGCGCCGCCCAGCAATACGCTGCGTCGGGAGGGGGAGCCTGCGGTGACGGCCGGCGGAGCGTCGGCGGGGGACGGCATGCCGGGAACGGGGGGCTGAGTACGCACGTCGAACATCATGCGCCATCGGGCCGGTGCCCGTGTGCGTCTGGTCACCTTCACCTGGGAATGTCGACCCGGCGAAACGCGGGAATCGGGCAGAATTCGTTCCCGATTCACCACATCGGCACCGCGAAACCGGAGGCAGCGACGCGATCGACGGGCCTGACGACGACCATCGCAGATGTCTGGGGGAGAATCGAGGCGCGGCGGCGACGGAGGAGCCCGCCCTGACCGCACTCGTCATGCGAACGAGTCGACCGATGAGCGGTGGCAGACGACGAGCGGCGGGAATCGACGATGGAGGAGGCGGTGTGTCCGAACTGGTGCCGTTGAAGGTCCAGATGGTGGCGGTGACCGAGTTCACGCCGCCGCCGGACGTGCCGTGGAGCACCGACACCGACGGCGGTGAGGCGCTGGTCGAGTTCGCCGGGCGCGCCTGCTACGAAAGCTGGGACAAACCGAACCCGCGGACCGCGACCAACGCCGGTTATCTGCGGCACATTCTTGAGGTCGGGCACCTGTCGCTGCTCGAACATGCGTCGGTCACCTTCTACATCACCGGGATCTCGCGATCGTGTACCCACGAACTGATCCGGCACCGGCACTTCTCGTACTCGCAGCTCTCGCAGCGATTCGTACCCGAACACGACTCCAATGTGGTCGCCCCACCGGCGATCAAGGATGACGCCGCACTCGAAGAACTGTTCATCAAAGCGACCGACGCCAGCCGCGCGGCGTACGTCGAACTGCTCAACGCCCTCGAAGCGAAGTTCGCGGACGTGCCCAACGCGATCCTGCGCCGCAAGCAGGCTCGGCAAGCTGCCCGCTCGGTGCTGCCGAACGCCACCGAGACCCGGATCGTCGTGACCGGGAACTACCGCGCCTGGCGGCATTTCGTCGGCATGCGCGCCACCGAACACGCCGACGTCGAGATCCGCCAGCTCGCCGTCGAATGCCTGCGGCAGCTGATGGCGATCGCGCCCACCGTCTTCGGCGATTTCGAGATCGGGACGCTCGCCGACGGCACCGAGGTGGCCACTTCGCCGTACGTTCTCGAAGGCTGATCGCATTCGCGACTCGCCTGTGCGCGCCGGCCTCGCGCGTGCGACCATTCGGCCCGCTCTCGTTCTCGACACACCACTGCCCGCACAGGTATCCCCGGCGCGGGATCGACCCAGGAGAAGGTAGCCTTGACCACCATGAACGCAGCCGTGCAGCAGCCTGACGCGCACCCTTTCGGGACGAATGTGGTGGCGATGGTGACTCCGTTCCGCGCCGACGGAACTCTCGATCTCGACAAGGCGGCGGAGCTGGCCGACCACCTGGTGACCAAGGGTTGTGACGGGCTGGTGCTGTCCGGCACGACGGGTGAGTCGCCCACCACCCAGCCTGCCGAGAAACTCGAACTGCTGCGGGCCGTCCTCGACGCGGTCGGCGATCGCTGCCGCATCACTCACGGCGTCGGTACTTACGACACCGCTGAAAGCGTCGAGTTCGCGATCGCCGGTGCAGAGGCGGGTGCGCACGGTCTGCTCGTGGTCACCCCGTACTACTCCAAACCACCGCAGGCCGGTCTGCTGGCCCATTTCCGGGCGGTCGCCGACGCCACCGACCTGCCCGTGCTGCTCTACGACATTCCCCCGCGTTCGGTGATCCCGATCGCCGAACCCACCATCCGCGCACTCGCCGAACACCCCAGGATCGTCGGGGTCAAGGACGCCAAGGGCGACCTGGCCGCAGGTGCCGGGCTCATCGCCTCCACCGGTCTGGAGTACCTGTCCGGCGACGACGGGCTGAACCTGCCGTGGCTGTCGGTCGGCGCCACCGGATTCGTCAGCGTCATCGGTCATCTCGTCGCCGACCGGCTCCGCGAGATGCAACTGGCGTTCGAGAAGGGTGACGTGGTGGCCGCCCGCGAGATCAACAACTCGGTGGCCCCGCTCGTGGGTGCGATGGGCCGGCTCGGCGGTGTCACGATGGTCAAGGCATCGCTGCGGCTGCTCGGCCTCGACGTGGGCGATCCACGTCTGCCGCAGGTGCCGGCCGACGCCGCACAACTCGATGAGCTGGCAGCGGATCTGACCGCAGCGGGATTACTGAACTGATGACGAGCCCAGCCCGGCGTCGGCGCGGCGCCTCACGACATGCAGGCCCGCCGAGCCCCGCGACGGTCGCCGAGAGCGCCTCGGGCGCGGCCCGGCACGCCACGGAAACCGAAGCCCCCGGTACCGGCGGGCAGGCATCCCGCGGCAAACACGAACGCGCCGTTGCCGAATCGCAGACCACCCAGACCGCCCCCGACCGGATGGGGCCTCCGCCCAAGCTGCGCAGCGGTGGATTGCGGGTCGTCGCACTCGGCGGTATCGGCGAGGTCGGCCGCAACATGACCGTCTTCGAATACGACGGCCGTCTGCTGATCGTCGACTGCGGCGTGTTGTTCCCCGAGGACGCGCAGCCCGGCGTCGACCTGATCCTGCCCGACTTCCGGTACATCGAGGACCGAATCGATGACGTCGAGGCGGTGATCCTCACCCACGGCCACGAGGACCACATCGGTGCGGTCCCGTTCCTGCTGCGGTTGCGCGGCGACATCCCGGTCGTGGGCTCCACGTTCACGCTGGCATTGCTGGAGGCCAAGTGCCGGGAGCATCGGCAGCGGCCCAAGCTGGTCAAGGTCACCGAGGGTGAACGGACCCAGCACGGGCCGTTCGACTGCGAGTACTTCGCGGTCAACCACTCGATTCCCGATGCCATCGCCGTCGCCATCCGCACCGGTGCGGGTCTGGCACTGCACACCGGCGACATCAAACTGGACCAGCTCCCGCTCGACGGCAGGCTCACCGATCTCGCCGGGTTCAGTCGGCTCGGCGACGAGGGCGTCGACCTGTTCCTCGTCGATTCCACCAATGCCGAGGTCCCCGGCTTCGTCACCCCCGAACGGCAGATCGGTGGCGTGCTCGACCAAGTCATCGGCAAGGCCCGCCAGCGGGTGATCGTGGCGTCGTTCGCCAGCCACGTACACCGCATCCAGCAGATCATCGACGTCGCGCACGCCCACAACCGGCGGGTCACGTTCGTCGGGCGTTCAATGGTCCGCAACATGCAGATCGCCCAGGACCTGGGGTATCTGTCGGTGCCCGACGGGGTGGTCGTCGACCTCGACACCGCAGCCACGCTTCCCGATCACCGGGTGGTGCTGATCTCCACCGGGTCACAGGGCGAGCCGTTGTCGGCGCTGTCGCGGATGGCGCGCGGCGAACACCGGCAGATCAACATCCGCGCCGACGACCTCGTCGTCCTTGCCTCCTCGCTGATCCCGGGCAACGAGAACTCTGTGTTCGCGGTGGTCAACGGCCTGGCCAAGCGAGGCGCGACCGTCATCACCCAGCAGTCGGCGAAGGTGCACGTGTCCGGGCACGCCTCGGCCGGCGAGCTGCTGTACCTGTACAACGCGGTGCGCCCCACCAACGTGATGCCGGTACACGGGGAGTGGCGGCACCTGCGCGCCAACGGCGACCTGGCCATCGCCACCGGTGTGGCGCCGGGCCGGGTGGCCCTGGCCGAGGACGGCGTGGTCGTCGACCTCGTCGACGGCTTGGCCACCATCACCGGGCGCGTACCCGTCGGCTACGTATACGTCGACGGGCTGTCCGTCGGCGACGTCGGCGAGTCCACGCTGTCGGAACGTTTGGTCCTCGGCGAGGGCGGTTTCATCGCCATCACCGTCGCGGTCGATCCGGAGACCGGCCGCACGGTCAGTCCGCCGGAGATCTCCGGGCGTGGTTTCTCCGACGATCCGGCCGCGCTCAAGGACGCCGCCGATCTCGTCGGCAGGGCCCTGGACACCCTGTATGCCGAAGGGGTCACCGACACCCATCGCATCGCCCAGACCATCCGTCGGACCGTCGGCCGCTGGGTGTCGGAGAAGTACCGTCGCCGCCCGATGATCGTGCCCACGGTTCTGGCCGTGCGGGGCAACTGACTGCCCTGAACCCCACGAACAGGCCCCGGCATCACAAATATTGCGATGCCGGGGCTTATTCGTGGGGTTTACGACGAGCCTTCGCGCAGGTGCCGCCGCAGTAGTTTCCCGGTGGACGTTCTCGGCAGGGCACCGACCACCTCGACCTCACGCGGATACTTGTAGGCCGCCAGACGAGCCCGGCAGAACTCGATCAGACCCGCCTCCGTGACCGGGCACTGTCCAGTCGCTTCTTGCGGAGTATCAAGCACCACAAAGGCTTTCACGCTCTGTCCGCGATAGTCATCCGGGATCGCGACCACCGCGGCATCGCGGACCAGCGGATGTGAGAGGAGAACCCGCTCGACTTCCCACGGCCACACCTTGTACCCGGCGGCATTGATCACGTCGGTGCTGCGGTCGACCACATAGAACCAGCCCTCGGCATCCATGAAACCCACATCGCCAGTGTGCAATTCACCCCCAGCCAGCGCCGCGGCCGTGGCAGCCGGGTTGCCCCAATACTGGCTGATCACCTGTGGCCCGGAGGTGACCAGCTCACCGATCGCACCGACGGGAACCTCCTCACCGTTGTCGTCGACGACACGAACCATGGTGTTGCACACCGGGATTCCGACCGAGATCACCCCCGTATCGGCGTCGACGGGTGCCCGCAGGCCCGGTGGCACGATATGCGATGGTGACGTGCTCTCGGTCTGGCCGTACACGTTGTGGATGTAGCCGCCGAGAACGGCTTCGAGCCGGTCGGCGGTATCGGGGTCGATCGGGGAACCGCCCGAAAAGCGCAGACGCAGGCATGTCAGGTCCTCGGGCGTGAGATCGGACTCGTCGGCCAGCGCGATGTAGGCGGTGATCGCGGCGGTCGCGAACGCGGGCCGATGCGTCCTGATCGCGTCGGCGACGACCATCGGGTGGATGCGATGGGTTAGCACCAACGGTGATCCCAGGTGCATCGACAAGGTGACACCCGCAACCAGGCCGGTGACATGGAAGATCGGGGCGAGCGCGAGAATCGGGTCCATCTCACCCACACCGGTCCAGTTCCGGTAGGTCTGAGTGCTGAACATGAGGTTGGCGTGCGTGATGGCAGCGCCCTTGGGAAATCCCGTGGTGCCGGATGTGTTGAGCAGCACCGCGGTGTCTCCGGGCCCGATGGTGCACCGGACGCGCGGCCGGGTGTGGGCGGCGGTCAGTGCATACAGGTCGACTGTGTCTGCTGGGCGGTGCCGGGCTGATTCCTCCAGCACCCGCGGATCGTCGGTGCTCTGACCGTCGAACGGTGATGCGGTCACCACGATCGGAACGGGCCAGGTGTCCGAGATGTCGGTGAGCGCGGTACGGGCGATGTCCCGGTAGATGTCGCCGAGCACCAGCAGCCCTGATGGCCGGTAGGTACCGAGGAACTGGCTGAACTCCTCTAGGGTGCTCATCGGGCTGATCAATACCGCGGCACCTCCGGCCTTCCACGCCGCGACGAGCCCGATGACCAGGGCGGGGTTGTTCTGAGTACAGATCGCCAGCCGGTCGCCGGACCTGAAGCCACGCGTCTGCATGTACGCGGCCAGCGAGTCCGCGGCCCGGTCGAGCTGTGTCCATGTGGTGGCGCCGTCGAAATAGTGCAGGGCGATATCATCGCCGCGCGCTGCGACGGTGGCGTCGAACATCTCCAGTGCCGTGTCGTAGCAGTTGCGCTGGAATGCCGGCCGTTCGCCGTAGAGAGCGAGCCATGGCCGGGAAACGTAGTCGGACATCGGTCTCCCTTCCCGCACAGTTTAGGGCGTGCCTCCGCTACGGTGTTCAGTATGGCTGAACAT
>NZ_JAGQTN010000070.1 GCF_020438995.1 Gordonia sp. (in: high G+C Gram-positive bacteria) | reverse complement strand
TGGGGAGAGTTACCGCAGAACTGGCCGACCTTGACTTCGGTCAGGAGATGGACGGGCGCGGCGCGTTCGATGCACTGCGCGAGATGCTGACGTTGGTGAATGTCGCACATCATCACGCCGCGGTACTGGTGGGCGTGCTCGATCGGCTCGGGGTGACCAGGAAATGGGGAGGATCGTTGCGGAAGTTACTGATAGACATGGGATGTGCGCCGTCGGTCGCATCCCGGTTGGTGCGTGTCGGCACGTCGCTCCCCGGATTGGCCTATGTCGGTCGGCATACGCGAGATGGGGACTTCTCGCTCGAGCATGCTGATGCGGTGGTCGCAGGACTCGCGCACATCGAACGACGCGCAGGTGCTGAACTCGGCATCGAAGATCGCTTCGAGTTTGAGAATTCGATGGTGGCGCAAGTATTTTCGGGTGTGTCGCCCTCAGAGGTCGCCGCCACTGCCAGGAGAATCGGCAATAGCGTTGCCGATGAATCGGATTCGGGTCTGCCGCCGGCGGAGGACCGTGCCATCGATGACTTCAGTGTGACCGTGGACCCCGATGGTCGGACACGGGTCAGGGGCGATCTGGATGCGATTATCGGTGAGAAGTTTGCGACGCTTGTCGACGCATTCTCGGAGGTCCGGCCTGAGCCTGATGGCTCCCCCGACGCGCGGCCCGCGGGACGGCGCCGCGCCGACGCCGTCGAACGGATACTCGACGCGGCGATGGCGGCACACGAACTCGGAATGCTCGCCGGAGCACCCAAAACCTCAGTCCTGCTGACACTTCCGTCCGACACGCCGGAACTGTCGACGCTGGCATGGGTGGGGCCGGTATCGCAGGCCACCACAGAACAACTCACCTGCGACGCGACGATCACCACGATCATCGTCGACGGTGAGACCGTCCCGCTGCAGATAGGCCGGGACCGACGGCTGTTCCCGGCACACCTGCGCAAGGCGATCATCGTCCGCGACGGCGGTGCGTGCATCAAATGTGGTGCACCGGCATCGTGGACCCAGGTACATCACATCGAACACTGGTCGCGGGGCGGTGAAACCAACCTGGACAACGGATGTCTGGTCTGCACCTCGTGCCACGACGATATCCACCACGCCGGTTGGGATGTCACCATCGGCTACGACCGTCACCCTTGGCTCATTCCACCGGCAACGGTTGATCCACGTCGACGGCCACGCCCGGCCTACAACCGGCGCACCATGCGCCTGGATGTCGCCGCCTGAAATACCCACAGCCTCAACATGTTCCTTGACAACTCCATAGTGTGATGGGCTTCGCTGATCCCCTGTGCCGACCGACCGTCGAGGGGCCTGGCAGGATCGTGTCCTCAGTCGATCAGCGATACGCAAGTCGGTGGGTTGTGTGATTGCAGAGGTCGCAGGCTACCGGACGGCAGTGCCCGCCAGCAGCCCGGGCAGCTCGAGCAACGAATCGATGACCGTCGCCCGAGCCGCCTCGGGGCGGCGCGCATGGAGATATCCCCACGGCCCGCGGCGGATCAGGATGGGCCGCATACCGGCGTCGGCAGCGGGCAGCACATCGTTGTCGGTCCGGTCACCGACGTAGGCGATCTCTTCCGGCGCCACCCCGGCCAGTTCGGCGGCCGCGTTGAAGAACGCAGGATCCGGCTTCTCGACGCCGAGTTCGGCGGAATTGCGGATCTCATCGACCGGCAGGTTCATTGCGCGCAGCGCGGTGAGTGCGCGCGGGGGCTGATTGCCGGCGATCACCAGCCGCAGCCCGGACGTCCGCAACTGTGCCAGCGCGGGGCGCACGTCGGGATAGAGGTCGTCGGCGTCGAAGCTATTGCGCAACCCGGCCGGGTCGTCGGCCGCCCACGCCGCATCCTCGGCGGCGACATCGATATCCGGGCGGACCAGTGAAAAAGCGTCCTCGACCGGCCGGTCGGTGGCCGCACACGCCCCGAGCGCACCGAGAAACGTAAGCGGGGTGACTCCGAGCCGGTCGGCCCACCGCAGCCAGAGCCGCGATTCGTCGACGAGGGTCTCACCGACGTCGAACACGACGGCACGGACTGCGGCTGCGGATTCGCTCATGGCCGTCGAGCTTACGGACGGCCTTCCGGGACACACCGGTCGGTGGCATAGTCGGCGCAAGGTGCGCCGAACCCGAGGAGAATCCGATGCCCGGCTACTACATCTTCGTTCCGCCGTTCGTCCCGCACCGCGAGGAGAACCCCGACCCGGACAATCCGGCCGTCGTGGTGATCGCCCGCAGCACGCAGGAGGCGATCGTCGTCAACCTTCCCGCCCTCTACGCGCTGGAGGGTTGACCGAGCCCGATAGAGCCTGGATGGACAGGGCGGGCCGCCGATCCGGTCTGCGTCGGGGTTACGGTGTGATGGGAGT
>NZ_JAGQTN010000069.1 GCF_020438995.1 Gordonia sp. (in: high G+C Gram-positive bacteria) | reverse complement strand
TCCTTGAGCATCTCGATCTTCTCGATGCTCAGGTCGGCCGACGCGATGAGTCCGATCGCCCCGCCGATCGTCAGCACCCACGCGACGATCCGCGTCCACGACGCCTCGGCCTGGGCGCGGAGCGCGGCCACATCGAATCCAGCGGATTCGTCGGCGGCGTGTGATTCAGGCTCTGGCTGGTCAACCTCGGGCGAGTCGGCGACGTCGGTCATGCGGGCCAGTGTATCCGCGTGCCGTCATTCAGCCGCAGGGCCGGACGTCCCAGCGCGACGTTCAGCGAGCGAGCAGACCTTTCGCCACGTGCGTGACCTGGATCTCGTTGCTGCCCGCGTAGATCATCAGCGACTTGGCGTCGCGGGCGAGCTGCTCGACCCGGTACTCGGCCATGTAGCCGTTGCCGCCGAACAACTGCACCGCCTCCATCGCGACGTCGGTGGCCGCGCGCGAGGAGTACAGCTTCATCGCCGACGCCTCGGCAAGCGAGAGCGGTTTACCGGCCTTGGTCCGTTCGATGGCGTTGAACAGCATGTTCTGCACATTGATCCGCGCCACCTCCATCTCGGCCAACTTGAGCTGGATGAGCTGGAACTGCCCGATCTCCTTGCCCCACAGGGTGCGGGTATTGGCGTAGTCCACCGACAGCCGCAGCGCCTCCTGGATGACACCGAGCGCCATCGCCGCGATGCCGATCCGTTCGGCCGTGAAACCGGCTTTCGCGCCCTTGCCGCCGCGGGCGTCGTCGCCCAGGTCCTCGGTCTCGCCGAGCAGATGATCGCGCGTCAGCCGGACGTCGTCGAAGAACAGTTCACCGGTCGGCGAGCTCATCAGGCCCATCTTCTTGAACGGCGATCCCTGGGTGAATCCGGGCATCCCCTTCTCCACGACGAACGTCAGCACCTTGCGTTCGCGCGGCGGTGTGCCCGAACCGTCGTCGAGCTTGGCGAACACGACCGCGATGTCGGCGTACGGGCCATTGGTGATGAACGTCTTCTGGCCGTTGAGGATGTAGTCGTCGCCATCGCGGCGGACCGTCGTCTTCATGCCGCCGAGCGCATCGGACCCCGAGTCGGGTTCGGTGATGGCCCACGACCCGATCTTGCCCAGCGACACCAGGCCCGGCAGCCAGCGCTTCTTCTGCGCGAGGGTGCCGCGGCTGCGGATGGTGCTCGACGTCAGCCCCATCGACACGCCCAGCGAGGTGACCAGGCCGAGGCTGACCGACGACAGCTCACAGTTGAGCATGATGAACGCGGACTGGCTCATCCCGCCCGATGCGGCCGACGCACCGCCGCGCGAACGGGACCCGGCGCCGGTGTCACCGGCCGCACGTGCCTCCTCGGCGGCCAGTTCCTTGGCGAGCGCGTCCTCGGCCATCTGGTCGACGCCGAAGGTGGACAGCAGCTTGCGCAGGATGTCGTACGGCGCGAGGCGGCCGGACTCGAGCTCGTCGGAGTGGGGCCGGATCTCCTTGTCGATGAACGCGCGCAACGCATCCCGGACCATCAGATCCTCAGGCGACCATTCGTACACGGACCACTCCCTCCACACTGAAACGAGAACACGTTTCATTGTGCCGGGACTGTCGTCGGCGCAGGTAACCAGGGGCCGCCACGAGACGCGCCAGGTACCCGGGCGCGGTCCGATCAGGCCGTGGGTGGAGTGCGGGTGCCTCTCCGCCTGATCGCGTATGCCCCGCCGCCGAGCACTCCCGCGCCCGCTATCGCTCCGGCCGCGATCGCCCAGGGCACCCAGCCGGGGTCACTCGAGTCGCGCCCGGTGTCGGGCGATCCGGCCTGCGCCGGGTCGCCGGAGGTGGCCTCAGATTCGTCCGTCGACGTCGCGGCCTTGGATTCGGACTTCGTTTTCGCTTTGGCTTCTGCCTTCGCTTTGGCTTCTGCCTTCGCCTTTGCGTCTTCCTTCGCTCTTGCCGAATCGTCGCCGAAGGCGACAGGTGTCGTGGTGTCCTGGGACCGGTCGGAGCTGCCGTGCGCGGCAATGGTGTAGATCGAACACGGGTTGCGCAGGCAGTTTCCCTTGCCGTAGTCGGGTTTGAGAGTCAGGGTCGTCGACCAGGAACCGCCGTGCATCATGTACGGCGTGACGAATGCGACGGCGCCCCAGCCGGAGGCATCGGTCGTTGAGAAGAGGCTGTCCTGGACCAGGCCGACGTAGATTCCGGGGCCCTCACCGGAGAACCCCGTGCCGGAGATCGTGACCTTCGCTCCGCTCGGCTCCAGTCCGCTGATCTGCGAGATCGAGACCGTCGGTGTGCCGTCCTTCTCACCGGATTCGGCGCCACGTTCAGCGCGATTGCGGGCGGTGTCGCTGCGGGTAGTGGCGTCGCGGCCGGTGCGGGCAGGTGCGCTCACCCCCACATCGGTGAAGCTCACCGGCGTCCTGGTGTCCTGCGAACGATCCGTACTGCCATGTGCGGCGAGGGTATACACCGAGCACTGCTTATTCCGGCAGTCGGCCGAGGCGAACGACGCCGACACCTTCAGCCGCGTCGACCACGTCCCGCCGGACATCTGCGACGACCGCACGAACACGGTGCCCGGACCGTACACGCTCGCGTCGGTCGTCGAGAACTGGTCGTCCTGTGCGATACCGACGTAGATACCGGCGCCACCACCGGAAAATCCGCTGCCCGACACGGTGATCTCATCACCGTTGGGGTTGAGCCCGGAGGTCTTGGACAGCGTCACCACCGGACCGCCCGCCCGATTGACCGGCGCGGGCCGGGGGGCCGGGTTCGGGGCCGGATCGTTCTCGGTGTGTGTGTTCGGGGTTTGCGTGTTCTGGGTTTGACCGGTCCGGTTCGGGGTGGTCCGGTCGTCCTGTGCGGGCGATCCGGTGGACGGAGTTGCCGGGTTCGTGCGCTGTCCGGGATCGTCGGCGACGGGCCGAGGCGCGGACGGGTTGCCACCGACCCGGATGGCGGTCCAGTTGTCCTGGCTGCGATTGGCGACGCCGCGCGGCAGAGCCACGAACGTCGCGATGTAGCAGGTCCCGGCGGTGCAGTCGGTGCCGCCGACGTTCCTGGTGACGCGGAGCGTGGTGGAAAAGCTTCCCGAACCATCGGTGGTCAGCGTCCGCGCACCTGCGGACACCAGCGGAAATCCGGTGACCGGCCGGGCGACGGTCTGCGCGACGGTCAGCCGTTGATCGGCGGTGAATCCGGAGCCGGTGACCGTGATCGTCTCGCCGGCCGCGGGGTCGGCCGAACTCAGCTCGACGGACGTCCCCTGGTCGGGGTTGGGGTCGATGGTGACGTCGCCGATAGTGATGCCGGCGCTCAGGTCGCCGAGGCTGCCGGTGCTCACCGGACTGCCCGCAGGGGCCGGCGCGGCGTAGGCGTCGCCTACCGCCATCGAACCGGACGCCGCGCACAGCAGGCCGCTGAAGGCGATCGCCACGAAGGTCCGTCGGGATCGTCCTCGAACAGCCCGCCCCGACGCCGTCGTGGACTCCTCAACCGCCATGGACACCGGAGTAACGATAGCCTCACCCGGGCGTCCACCCTAGCCGCGACGGCCGAATGTCACAGGCCTCACGTCCGGGGAAACGACCGGTGGCCGGGATCACGACGATCCCGGCCACCGGTGCGAGCCTGTTCAGGTGCGCGGTCAGTCCGCGGCGCCGACCCGCTCCGCGGCCGCTGCGGTCACCGAAGTGCGCGGCTTCTCCAGCTTCCAGATGATCAGCGCGAACACCGTCGCCAACACCGTCCACAGGATCACCTGGTTGGCGATGACGTAGACGCGGAAGTCGCCGATCACCCCGCCGGGGAAGCCGGGGAACACGATGTCGCCGGCGTCGTTCTTGAGCGCCTCGGGAACCTCGTGGAACTCGGGCAGCAATGCGGCCGCGATCGTGACGACCGTCAGGTACGGGATCACCGCCGCGATAGCCGACACCAGGCCACCGAGCCGGGGCCGCAACCACAGGGCGAGCGTGACGGCCGCGATGGCCGCGATCACCGAGACCAGCGTGATCGTCAGGTAGGCGCCGCTGCGGTCGCCGATGGTGTTGTCGTCGCCGACGGCGGGCGGGTTGGCCGGGTAGACGAAGAACGGCACCCCGAACGCCACGACGAGTCCGATCGCACCGAGCGCCGCTGCGACGGCTCGCGGATCTGTTGCCGGGTAGCGGCGGCCGACATACGACCACAGCACGGTGAACGCGACGGCGAAGAACGCACCCATGCACAGGGCGAACACGAGCGTGCCGGTGGCCGCACCGATGTTTTCCTGGACCGAGCGGGTGAACACCTCGTGTTCGTGGCCGTGCTCACCGGAGAGTGCCTCTTCGGCCGCACCGCGTCCGTCCTCGTAGTCGATGGCCTTGGCCACCTGCGGCTCGATGAAGATGCGGGCGAAAATGTACGCGACGATTCCGGCGACCAGACCCGAGAGCAGTCCGGCGCCGATGAACTTCTTTTCCATATCCTGTTGTCTCCTCAGGTCCGCTGGTCAGTGGCAGGGGAAGCCGAGGAAGTGGCGGGAGTCGTGGATGAATTCGTGGATGTGGGTGTCCGATCCGAACACCGACACCGCGCCCTGGTCGTAACCGAGGAAGTAGTAGGCCAGCGCGGCGATCAGCACGGTGAGGGTGAGCCACAGCGCGGTGCTGACGGCGGAGACGTCGGGGACGGCCAGTGCCCGGGCTTTGCCGGGGGCCGTCGCGGTCGTTGAGGTCATGTCAGATGTCCTTTCCGGGATCGTGCGTCCCAGTGAGCACGTATTCCACTGCCAGTCACGGTGCTCTGACTTCGTGCGCCGCCCGATCGTCTGGATACTTTCGGCGACGTCACGGTTCACAGTGGCGCGACCGTCCCGGACTCTCACCGGGTTTCCCGTGTGCTGACTTTTGCTGACTCTATACCTCCACCGTGGTCGACGGTGTGTCGTATGCATGCGACATGATGTGCGTGTGGCCGCCGCCCTCGTCCTGGACCGTTTCACCGCCCCCACCCGGCGGTGGTTCTCCGGAGCCTTCGGCAAGCCCACCGCCGCGCAGTCGGGCGCCTGGGCGGCGATCGCCGACGGCCACAACACCCTGGTGATCGCACCGACCGGTTCGGGCAAAACACTCTCGGCGTTCCTGTGGGCGCTCGACAGGCTCGCGACCACCGGCGCCGATCGCGGACCGGGCACGCGTGTCCTCTATGTGTCGCCACTCAAGGCGCTCGGCGTCGACGTCGAGCGCAATCTGCGTGCCCCGCTGACGGGCATCACCCGCGCCGCGCAAGAACTCGGTGTCCCGGAACCCGACATCACGGTCGGAGTCCGGTCCGGGGACACCGAGCAGGCCACCCGTCGCGCGCTGATCAAAACCCCGCCCGACATCCTGATCACCACCCCCGAATCGCTGTACCTGATGCTCACCTCGGCCGCCCGCGAGACCCTGCGGCACGTCGATACGGTGATCGTCGACGAGGTGCACGCGGTGGCAGCCACCAAACGCGGCACGCACCTGGCGCTGTCCCTCGAACGGCTCGATGAGCTGCTCGACCAGCCCGCGCAGCGGATCGGGCTGTCGGCGACGGTCCGCCCGCCGGAGGCGGTCGCCGCGTTCCTGGCCGGGACCGCCGAATGCCACATCGTCAAGCCGCCCGCCGCCAAGACCTTCGACCTGCGGGTCGACGTACCCGTACCCGATATGACCAGCATCCCGCCGCCCGAGGACGCCGACGAACTCGACGATCCGTTCTCCCCGGCCGCCGGATCGCTGTGGCCGCACATCGAGACCTCCATCGTCGACGCCGTCGAACGCAACCGGTCGACCATCGTGTTCGCCAATTCGCGGCGCCTGGCCGAGCGGCTGACCGCCCGGCTCAACGAGATTCACGAACGGCGGCAGTCGGAGGGCGGTGCGCTCGCGCCCCGCACACCGAATCGGGGAGTGCCCGGCGGTTCGCCCGCCCACGTCATGGGTTCGGGTAGCAGCGCGGGCTCGTTGCCGGTGCTCGCACGTGCCCACCACGGGTCGGTGAGCAAGGATCAGCGCGCCCAGATCGAGGACGATCTGAAAGCCGGCCGGTTGCGGTGCGTCGTGGCCACCAGTTCCCTCGAACTCGGTATCGACATGGGCGCGGTGGATCTGGTGATCCAGGTGGAGGCGCCGCCGTCGGTGGCGAGCGGCCTGCAACGCGTCGGCCGGGCCGGACATCAGGTGGGCGAGATCAGCCAGGGCGTACTCTACCCCAAGCACCGCACCGACCTGCTGCACTGCACCGTCACCGTCGCCCGGATGCTGGGCGGCGAGATCGAGTCGCTGCGCATCCCGCAGAATCCGCTCGACGTGCTCGCCCAGCACACCATCGCCGCCGCGTCGGTGGGAGAGCTCGACGTCGAGCACTGGTTCGACCTTGTGCGCCGCGCGGCACCGTATCGGGATCTACATCGGTCGGTGTTCGACGCCGTCCTCGATCTGATCTCCGGACGGTATCCGTCCGACGAGTTCGCCGAGCTGCGGCCCCGGGTCACCTGGGACCGGATGGCGGGCACGCTGACCGGGCGGCGCGGGGCGCAACGGCTGGCGGTCACCTCCGGTGGCACCATCCCCGACCGGGGTCTGTTCGGGGTGTACCTGATCGGCGAAAAGGTCGCCCGGGTAGGCGAACTCGACGAGGAGATGGTGTACGAGTCCCGCGTCGGCGATGTGTTCGCGCTCGGGGCATCGAGTTGGCGGATCGAGGACATCACCCACGATCGGGTACTGGTGTCCCCGGCGTTCGGGCAGCCCGGTCGGCTGCCGTTCTGGCTCGGCGACTCGGTGGGCCGGCCGGCCGAATTGGGTGCTGCCATCGGAAGATTCACCGGTGCCATCGCCGACGACACCAAACTGGCCGAGAACGCGACACGCCTGGGACTCACCGACTATGCCCGCGACAACCTCGCTTCTCTCATCAGCGAGCAACGCGAGGCCACCGGACATCTGCCCACCGACAAAACCCTTGTGGTGGAACGCTTTCGCGACGAACTGGGCGACTGGCGGGTGATCCTGCACTCCCCCTACGGTTTACGGGTGCACGCCGCGTGGGCGAGCGCCATCTCCGCGAGATTGCAGGCCACCGTCGGCTTGGAGGGCGCCACCACCGCGTCCGACGACGGCATCATCGTCCGGCTCCCCGACACCGACGACGAGCCGCCCGGCGGTGCGGTGTTCGTGATCTCCCCCGACGACATCGAGCAGCTCGTCACCGACGCCCTGGCCGATTCGTCGATGTTCGCCTCCCGGTTCCGCGAATGTGCCGCGCGCGCACTGCTGTTGCCGCGCCGCGATCCCGGGCGCCGGGCACCGCTGTGGCAGCAACGCCAGCGCAGCGCCCAACTGCTTTCCGTCGCTTCGCAATTCCCCGACTTCCCGATCGTCCTGGAAGCAGTCCGCGAATGCCTGCAGGATGTGTACGACCTGCCCGCACTGATCGATCTGCTCACCCGCATCAGCACCCGCAAGGTGCGGGTGGTCGAGGTCGAAACACCCGCGCCGTCGCCGTTCGCCGCGTCGATGCTGTTCGGGTACGTCGGCGCGTTCATGTACAACGACGACGCCCCCCTCGCCGAAAGACGTGCCGCCGCACTGTCGTTGGACACCAGCCTGCTCGCCCAGCTCCTCGGCCGCGTCGACCTGCGCGAGTTGCTCGACCCCGCGGTCATCGAATCGGTGGTCGCCCGGCTGCAGCGCACCGCCCCCGAACGCGCCGCCCGCGACGCCGACGACGTGGTGGACCT
>NZ_JAGQTN010000325.1 GCF_020438995.1 Gordonia sp. (in: high G+C Gram-positive bacteria) | reverse complement strand
CGGGCCCGGAACCGGTACGCGGTGCCGGTCAGGGCGCCGACCGGGCAGATCTGCACGGTGTTGCCGGAGAAATACGATTCGAACGGCTGGTCGGCGTAGGCGCTGACCTGTTGCAGCGCACCACGATCGGCCAGATCGATGAGCGGATCGCCGGCGATCTCGTCGGAGAACCGGGTGCAGCGGGCGCACAGCACGCAGCGTTCGCGATCCAGCAGGATCTCCGAGGACAACGCGACCGGCTTCTCGAAGATCCGTTTGGTGTCGATGAACCGCGACTGCGCTCGACCCGACGACATCGCCTGATTCTGCAGCGGGCACTCGCCGCCCTTGTCACACACCGGACAATCGAGCGGATGATTGATGAGCAGCAACTCCATCACACCGCGCTGGGCCGACGCCGCGGCCTCCGAACTGTGCTGGGTGTGCACCACCATGTCGTCGGCGACCGGGGTGGTGCACGAGGCGACCGGTTTACGTTGTCCCTCGACGTCGACCAGGCATTGCCGGCAGGCGCCGACGGGTGCGAGCAGCGGATGGTCGCAGAACCGGGGGATCTGGATGCCGGCCTGTTCGGCGGCCCGGATGATCAAGGTGCCCTTGGGAACCTCGATCTCGGTTCCGTCGATGGTGAGATGTGTTGTCGAGGTCGCCTTGCGGTCGTCGAGAGCGGTCATCGTGCACCTGCCTTCCTGCCGAAGACTGTGGACTTGGCGTGATCGAACGGGCAACCGCCGCCGGTGATGTGCTGCTCGTACTCGCCGCGGAAGTACTTGAGCGAGGAGGTGATCGGTGAGCCCGCACCATCGCCCAATGCGCAGAACGATTTTCCGACGATGCTGTCGGTGATGTCGGCGAGCATGTCCAGATCGGTCATCGTGGCATCGCCCGTCTCGATGCGGCGCAGCACCTGCACCAGCCAGTAGGTGCCCTCCCGGCACGGGGTGCATTTGCCGCACGATTCGTGGGCATAGAACTCGGTCCACCGGCTCACGCACCGCACCACGCACGTGGTGTCGTCAAAGATCTGTAATGCCTTGGTGCCCAGCATCGATCCGGCTGCCCCCACACCCTCGTAGTCGAGTGGCACGTCGAGGTGTTCGGGGGTGAGCATAGGTGTCGACGACCCGCCGGGCGTCCAGAACTTGAGCTGATGACCGGCGCGGACACCGCCGGCCTGATCGAGCAACTCGCGCAACGTGATTCCCAGCGGAGCCTCGTACTGGCCGGGGCGGGTGACATGTCCGGACAGCGAGTAGAGGGTGAAGCCGGGCGACTTCTCGGTGCCCATCGTGCGGAACCAGTCGACGCCGTTGCGCAGGATCGGTCCGACGCTGGCGATGGATTCGACGTTGTTGACCACCGTCGGGCTCGCGTACAGGCCTGCCACGGCCGGGAACGGGGGCCGCAGCCGGGGTTGCCCGCGCCGGCCCTCCAGCGAATTGAGCAGCGCCGTCTCCTCGCCGCAGATGTAGGCGCCCGCGCCGGCGTGCACCACCAGGTCGATGTCGATCCCGGAACCGAGGATGTCGCGGCCGAGAAGCCCCGCCTCGTACGCCTCGGCTACGGCGGTGCGCAGCCGCCGGATCACGGAAGCAACCTCACCGCGCACGTAGATGAACGCATTGGCGGCCCGAATCGCGTAGCAGGCGATGATGATTCCCTCGATCAGCGCATGCGGCGACGACAGCATCAGCGGCATGTCCTTGCAGGTGCCGGGTTCGGATTCGTCGGCGTTGACCACCAGATAGTGTGGCGGGGCGTCGGGGTCGTCGGATTGGGGTATGAAACTCCATTTCATGCCGACGGGGAAGCCGGCGCCGCCGCGGCCCCGCAGACCCGATGCCTTCACCAGTTCGATGACCTCGTCGGGTGACATCGCGAACGCCGCCCGGACACCGTCGTAGCCGCCGTGCGAGCGGTAGTTGCGCAGCGTCCAGGATTCCGGCTCGTCCCAATGTGCGCTCAGCACACGGGCATCGGGAGCTTCGGCGGTGGTGGAATCGAGAGTGGTGGTCACTGCCCCGGCTCCTCTGGTACCCCGGCGAGTAGTCGTTCGGTCTGCCGGAAGGAGCACAGGCCGCCGGTGCCACGGGACGGCTGCACTTTCAGGCCCGCGCGCAGATCCTCGATGAGTTCGATCGTCGACTCCGGGTCCTGAGCGTCGAAGAACTCCCAGTTCACCATCACCACCGGGGCGTGATCGCATGCGGCGTTGCATTCGACGTGTTCGAGGGTGATGCGGCCGTCGGCTGTGGTGTCGCCGCACCCTATTCCGAGGTGTTCCTTTGCGGCGGCAAGGATCTCGTCGCCACCGAGCACCGCGCACAGCGTGTTGGTACACACGCCCACGAGGTATTCACCGGTGGGGGTGCGCCGGAACATCGTGTAGAACGTCGCCACCGCTGCCACCTGCGCGGCGGTCAGATGCAGTTGCGCGGCACAGAATTCGATACCGGCCCGGGTGATGTACGAATCCACCGACTGTGTCAGATGCAGCAGCGGCAGCAGCGCCGAACGAGATTGCGGGTAGCGGGCGATGATCTCGGTGGCCTCGTCGGTGAGGCGAGCGAGCACGTCGTCCGGGTAGTGATCGGGACCGCCGAAGGTGATTTGCGGGACTCCCACCGGAAGTTCCCTGGCGGCAGGCTCTTTGGGCCCCGAATTATTGTGTCCCACAGCGATATCGCTGCCGAGGAATACCTGGTCGGTCATCGGTCCACCCCTCCCATCACCGGGTCGATACTGGCGACGGCGGTGATCACATCGGCCACCGTGCCGCCTTCGCACATCGCCGCCACCGCCTGCAGATTGGTGAACGACGGATCGCGGAAATGCACGCGATACGGGCGGGTTCCGCCGTCGGACACCATGTGCACGCCGAGTTGTCCACGCGGCGATTCGATTTCGACGAAGCACTGTCCCGCCGGCACCCGGATACCCTCGGTGACCAGCTTGAAATGATGGATCAGGGATTCCATCGACGTGCCCATGATCTCGGCGATGTGCTCGGGTGAGTTTCCCAGACCGTCGGGACCGAGGGACAGTTCGGCCGGCCAGGCGATCTTGCGGTCGTCGACCATCACCGGTCCCGGCTCCAACCGATCCACGCACTGGCGGACGATCTTGAGGGATTCGCTCATCTCCCGCACCCGGATCATGTAGCGCCCGTACGAATCACAGGTGTCCTCGGTGATGACGTCGAAGTCGTAGTCCTCGTAGCCGCAGTACGGCTGGGACTTGCGCAGATCGTGCGGCAGGCCGGTGGAGCGCAGCACCGGCCCGGTGATACCCAAAGCCATGCAGCCGGTGAGGTCGAGGTACCCGACGTCGCGGGTGCGGGCCTTCCAGATCGGATTGTGGGTGAGCAGGTCGCTGAGCTTGGCCAGCCGGGCCGGCAGTGCGTCGATGACGGCTTTGACCTTGTCGATGCCGTCGTCGGGCATGTCGGCGGCCAGCCCGCCCGGCCGGACGAAGGCGTGATTCATGCGCAGGCCGGTGATGTGCTCGAACAGGTCCAGGATCATCTCACGTTCCCGGAAACCCTCGAACATCGGGGTGACCGCACCCAATTCCATTCCGCCCGTGGCCAATGCCACCAGATGCGAGGAGATCCGGTTGAGCTCCATCAGCAGCACCCGGATGACGGTGGCGCGTTCGGGGATGTCGTCGGTGATACCGAGCAGCTTCTCCACACCCAGGCAGTAGGCGGTCTCGTTGAAGAACGGCGACAGGTAGTCCATCCGGGTCACGAAGGTGACGCCCTGCGTCCAGTTCCGGTACTCGAGGTTCTTCTCGATCCCGGTGTGCAGGTAGCCGATTCCGCAGCGAGCGTCGGTAACCGTCTCGCCTTCTATCTCCAGGATCAGCCGCAGCACCCCGTGCGTCGACGGATGCTGCGGCCCCATATTCACCACGATGCGTTCGTCGCCGGGTTGGGCGGCGGCACGCTCGCGCACCGAGTTGACCAGGTCGTCCCAGTCCTGCCCCGACACCGTGAACACCCGCTCGGGGCGGGCGTCGTTCTCTGAATCCAGCGTGGTCACTTGTACGACCTCCTGCGATCCGGGGGTGCGATGCGGGCGCCCTTGTACTCCACCGGAACACCGCCGAGCGGATAGTCCTTGCGCTGCGGATGGCCGTGCCAGTCGTCGGGCATCTCGATACGGGTCAGCGCGCGATGGCCGTCGAAGACGATCCCGAAGAAGTCGTAGGTCTCGCGTTCATGCCAGTCGTTGGTGGGATAGATCAGAGTCAGTGTCGGAATATGCGGATCATGGTCGGGGACAGCAACTTCCAGACGGATGCGGCGGCCGTGCGTGATCGACGAGAGTGGATAGCTGGCGTGCAGTTCGCGTTCGGCGTCGTCGGGATAGTGCACACCGTTGACGCCCAGACACAGTTCGAATCGCAGCCGCGGATCGTCGCGCAGTGTCTGCGCCACCACCGGCAGGTGGCGGCGCCGGATGTGCAGGGTCATCTCGTCGCGGTAGATCACCACCTTCTCGACCGCGTCGGCGTACGAACCGCCGCGATCGGCGAGTGCGTCGGCGAGGGTGTCGGCGATCTCGTCGAAGTAGCCGCCATAGGGACGTGCCGAGGCGCCGGCGAGCGTCACCGGCCGGACGAGCCCGCCGTAGCCGGAGGTATCACCGGAACCCTTCGCGCCGAACAGGCCACGCCGGACGGCGATCACCTCG
>NZ_JAGQTN010000324.1 GCF_020438995.1 Gordonia sp. (in: high G+C Gram-positive bacteria) | reverse complement strand
CCTGCAGCACCAGCGAGGACGCGTTGACCGTGGCCGCCGCGCGGGCCAGCGGGGTTGCTCCGACGTTGCCGGCGTTGGCGTACGAGGTGGCGCCGATGCCGGTGACTCCTCGGCAGACGACTGCGATGACGGTGTTGGCGTTGGTCCAGGTGCCCGAGGCCTCCGCCCCCGAAGCGGCGATCCGGTATCCGATGGTGGCTTTGCCGTAGCTGGAGATGCCGCCGGTGTCGGCGCGGACCTGTGTCCACCCGGCAGGGAGTGTCGGCTGCACCGACCCGGACGAGGCGAAGGTCGTGAGTGCCACGATCAGGAGGAAGTCCCCGGCCTGATGCTCGGGCAGTGTCACCGATGTCGCGGACGCCGCCGCGGAGCCGATGAACTCAGCGTCCTCACCCGACGGCACCGACCGGCGGCCAGCACGGAACCGGGTCGCCGGGATCACGCCGTCACGTCCCCGGCCACGATCCACGCATTGGTCCCGCGTTTGCGCAGCGTCATCACCGCCCACTGAGAGGCCGACTTCAACCCAACCGCCGCATTCAGGGTCACGCCCGCGCCGGGCGCCAGGGTGACCTGACCGGCACCGGTCTGTACCACCTCCAGCACCGACCCCACCGGGAAGGCTACCGAGGCGTGCGGCGGCACCGTCACCGTCACCCCGGCCGCGTTCGCGCACTCGACCGCCTTCGCCGCGTCGGCCAGCACCAGTGTGTAGCTGGTTCCGGTCTGAGCGTTCACCGCCACCTGCTGAGCGGTGGCGATCGCCGACGACAGCCCTGCCGGCTGCACCGCAGTGTCGGCCAACCCGAGCGAGGTCTGCACCGCGGCCGCGAGCTTCGAGCCGAAGATGCCCGCCGCCGCGTTGATGTCAGCGTTGACGATCGCACCGTCAACGATCTTCTCCGACGTCACCGAATTGTCAGTCGGGGTTCGGGTATCGGTGAACCGGGAATCATTACCGGCCGCAACGGTATTGGCGGCGGTCCCCACCGGCAGCCGGGCGTACCCGACGGTGCCCGAGGTGATGTCAGAACCAGCATGGCCGTGCGCGGTCGGGGGACGCGCATCGGAGAGTCGCTCATCGTCACCCGGGCACGCCGTCGAGCTCGACGACCCCAACGCCAGATTTGATGTGCCCGCACCGATCACCGACCTTGCCGCGGCCGCGTTCGCCGCGACGATCAGGCCCTTACCGACGGCCGTGGCATCGGTGATGTCCTCAGACGAGACGGTGCCACCACCACCGCCGCCTGGTGGTGTCGACCAGACACCATCACCACGCAGGTACGTCGTCGACGACGGTGTCCCTGATGCGTCGATGTCGTCGACGTCATGGGTGTGCGCGGTCGGGGGACGCGCATCGGAGAGTCGCTCATCGTCACCCGGGCACGCCGTCGAGCTCGACGACCCCAACGCCAGATTCGATGTACCCGCACCGATCACCGACCTTGCCGCGGCCGCGTTCGCCGCGACGATCAGGCCCTTACCGACGGCCGTGGCATCGGTGATGTCCTCAGACGACACAGTGCCACCACCACCACCGCCTGCGTTGAGTTTGGTTTGGACCGCGGCCGCGAGGTCGGTCTCGGGAATCCCGGTCCCGGGCTTCTTGTACGCGGCGTCGGCGACGGTGGCGATGGCGTTGAGGTCGGTGCCGTAGACGGTGTCACCGGACTGCCAGTTCTTCTTGAGCGCCATCGTTCTATTCTCCTGCGCTGATCTGATATCCGTTGAGCCACAACGCCCCCGACACCGTCGGCGATGCCGCGACGTACGAGCCGGGTAGCCGGGTCATCGACTTCGCCGCCCCCGAGGCATCGACAGCGGCGACCACCACCGCCTCCGGGCCCT
>NZ_JAGQTN010000323.1 GCF_020438995.1 Gordonia sp. (in: high G+C Gram-positive bacteria) | reverse complement strand
ACCGGCCAGATCGACGTCCGGGAGGCGTCCTGATGCTGTTGGCATTCGTCGATGAGTCCGATCACGGCGACTTCCGTTGTTTCGGGGCGATCCTGGCGGATGAGAATGCAACGAAGCAGCTCACCGACCAGCTCAACGCACTGATGATCCAGGCGAGCAAGGATTATGGAATACCCGCGACCACCGAGTTCCATGCTCACCCTATGTTTCATGGCAAAGAGGCGTGGGAGGGTGTTGGTCAACGTGCCCGGGCGAACCTGCACGAGAAGGTCATCGACGCTATCGTGGGGGCCGATGTCACTCTGCTGCTGCGGCACGTCAGCGAGCAGCGTCTGCGGGATCGACAGGATCGGCGTGGCTACCCGGACCGGTTCCCACCAGAGCAGGTCTGCTTCCAGCACATTCTGCAACGTGTAGAGAATGTCGCGTCAAGGCAGGGGACGTACGCGCTCGTAATCGCTGACGAACGGGGTGATCGCGAACGCCACCGCGAACGATTCGCGGTCTATCAAACCGATGGAACTCCCGGCGTCCACCGGCACACCACCCTTCCTTCGCTCCTCGACACTGTTCATTTCGCACCGAGCCATCACTCACGGATGCTGCAGGCAGCGGACATGTTGGCGTTCACCTACCGCCGATACCAGACGGTCCGCGAGACAGATCATCGTGCGCAGCGAGTGATGGACAGGCTGTGGTCGAAGTTGCAGGACTCCGGAAAACTACATAGTCCAGGCGGATGGCCGTGATGCACAACAGCCCCGCACGGGGCGGGGCTGAGGGCCATGCGGGCGGCATCACTGCGGCCTGCACGACAATACTAGCACGTGGGGAGCGGTCAATGACGTGGACGTGGACGGCCTCAGTGTCGGTGTTACCGGCGACTGGCACCGACCCTAGCCCCGTGCACTAGCGTCACTCCCGTGGCGCAGCATAACGAGATCGAGTTCGAGCGGGAGTTCGCCGAGTACCTCGCGGCGCACGGCTGGCTGTATTCGATGAACGACACCGGCTACGACAAGGAACGCGCCCTGTTCCCTGCCGACGTGCTCGGCTGGCTGCGCGATACCCAGCCCGAACAGGTGGACAAGGTCATCAAACCGGGGTCCAAGGACGTCGCCAAGCAGGAACTCCAGCTGCTGGACCGGCTCGTGAAGGTGCTTGATCTGCCGTTGGCCAACGGCGGCGGCACCCTGAACGTGCTGCGCAACGGGTTCTCACATCTGTCGGGCAAGTTCGCGATGTGCGTATTCCGGCCCGAGTCGACACTGAACGCCAAACGCAACACCGATCATGCGGCGGTGCGGCTGCGAGTGATGCGGCAGGTGCACTTTTCCACCGCCGACAACCGGTCGGTGGATCTGGTGTTCTTCGTCAACGGACTGCCTGTGGCCACAGCCGAACTCAAAACCGACTTCACCCAGTCGGTTGCGGACGCGATCACTCAGTACCGCGCCACCCGCCTGCCCAAAGATCCGAAGACCGGGCTGGTGCAACCTCTGTTCCTATCCGGTGCCCGCGCGCTGGTGCATTTCGCCGTCTCCAACGATGAAGTGTGGATGACCACCCACCTCGTCGGTGAGAAGACCCACTTCCTCCCGTTCAACCGGGGCACCGAGGACGGCGGCGCAGGAAACCTATTGAACCCGAACGGTTCCCGATCCTCGTATCTGTGGGAACGGGTGTTGCAGCGTGATGCGTGGCTCAACATTCTGGGCCGGCTCATGTACATCAAGCACGAGTCGAGTACCGACCCGATCAGCGGCAAGACGACCAAGACGGCGACGCTGCGGTTCCCGCGGTTTCACCAGTGGGAAGCGGTCACCGAACTCACCGCAGCTGTCACCGCCGAAGGTGTCGGGCGGCGGTACCTGATTCAGCATTCGGCCGGGTCGGGAAAAACCGATTCGATTGCGTGGACCGCGCACCGGATGGCGCGGCTACAGGTGGACAACACCAAGGTGTTCGACTCGGT
>NZ_JAGQTN010000068.1 GCF_020438995.1 Gordonia sp. (in: high G+C Gram-positive bacteria) | reverse complement strand
CGATATCGAGGGCGGGGTGGGAATAGACGTGGATTTCGAAGCCGTCGTCGTCGCCGAACGCGTCCACCGGCTCCGCCGATCGCCGTACCCGCGCACCGCCGGCGTGTTCGGTGAGGGTGAGCGCAGGTGTCTCTGCCGGGGCCGGCACGGGGACCGCCGCGGCAGCCGATCGCGCCAGTTGCGCGATCACCCCGGCCGCCAATACGGGGGCGAGCACCGGGATCAGGGCGTCGCCGTCGGCCGTCCGGGTGGCCAGCAGCCCACCGAGACCCGCCGGATCGAGTCCGGCGTAACCTGCGGCGAACGCCACGAACACCCCGATCGAGACGGAGCCGAGCACGTCGCGGAGCAGTGGCGGGGCGACGATCGGCAGCACGTGCCGGCGGATGATCGAGCGAGTCGGGGCGCCGGAGACGAACAGCGCCTGGACCGGCGGCCGGGACAGCGACTCAGCCACGACGTCGCGAGTCCGCGACACGAACCGGATGAACGTCGTCGCGGCCACCAGAGTCACGATTGCCGGCCCGCCCGGACCTGCGATCAGGATGACGGCGAGCACTGCGGCCACCGCCACGGGGACGGTCGCGGTGTCGACGATGCGCGGGCCCGGCCGGGTTCTGCGCCCGACGGCGGCGACGAACCCCGCCGTGCCACCCACGGCGGCGCCGGTGGCCACCCCGGCCGCCACCGTGAGGATGTCATGGCCGGTGGTTGTCAGCACCGTTTGGATGCTCACGACCGGATGCGGGGATCGGCGGCGGCCCGGGCCACCGCGCCCAGTACCCCGACGGCCGTGACTCCGACGATCAGGACCGCCGCGAGCACCTGCAATCGGGCGGCGTCGTGGTCGTCGATCGCGGCGACGGTGAGCGACCCCAGACCGGATCGCCGGGTGATCGGTTCGGCCACCAGGACCGCCACGGTGAGCCAGGCGACGGTCGTGGTGATCGCGGGCACAACGCGCAACGTGGCACCGGGCAGGGCGCGCCGGAGCAGAAGCCGTCGCGGGCCGATGCCGAGCATGCGCGCCATCGTCGCCGACGTCCGTCGCAGTTCGCCGCTCAATGCATCGGCGAGCCGGGCGGCCAACGCCACTCCCGCCGGAACGGCGAGTATCGCCGCGAGCACCACCGGGTGTACCGGACTGCCGCGGCCGACGGACACCGCAACCGCGGACATCGCGACGATCACCATCGGCAGCACCCGATCGGCTGCGGCGACAAGGACCCCGATAATGGGCAGCCGACGCGCGGCCAACGCCACAACGGTCGCGATCAGCGCGGCGATCACGGCCGACGTGAGGAGCAGGGTCAGGGTGTGGGTAGCCGCCGGTCCGATGCCGACGGCCGGCCGGGACGCCTGCGCGGTCCCTGGGTCCGGGGAGAGCGCACCGGCCACGACGATCGCGAGCAACGACCCGACGGCCGGCACCGCGACCGTCGTCGGCAGGCGACGAAAGTAGGAGCTCATCGGGCCGACGCTACCGAGCCGGGCGGGCCGGGACCGAGCGTCGACCGCGTTGCGGGCACCGCCGAATCCAACGCTTGACATCTCCTGGAACAGGATTCAGCAACGAACGACCGCCGGTCACGCACCCCCGACTTCGATGCCCCCGCAACACCGCGTGCTGCGCGGTCCCGGCGGTCGTTCGTTGCTTGGAATAAGTTCACCAGCAGACCGTTCGCCGACCAAGAGTTCGTCCCGAAATGCCGTCAAATCAGCAGGTAGAGGACATTTTGTAAATTCCGGACCGGACCGGGAACCGTCGGAAATGACCATTGTCACCGGCGTCGGGTGCGCGCGCCGTCAGGGTGCATCACTACGCTGGCCTGGTGGCAGGTAAGGGAGTGGGTCGTCGGGAGGCGGCGTTCGGTGAGGCACTTGCCCGGCTGTTCGTCCGTGCCGGTAATCCGACGTTGCGTGCGGCGTCGTCGGGATGCTCGGCGGCGGGGATATCGATTTCGCCGCAGCGCATCAGTGACTGGCGCAACGGCAGGCACCTGCCGCGCGAATTCTCGACCGTCGAACCGTTGCTGGTGTGGCTGACCACCCGCGCCCTCCGCGCCGGCGAGACCGGCGTGTTGTCGATTCCCGACTGGAAGCAACTGTGGACGCCCGCCGACGACGCCGACGATGCGGCGTCGGTGAAGACGTCGCCGGATCTGCGGCCGTTCGCGGGCCTGTCCTCGCTGACCGAGGCCGACGCCGAGGTGTACTTCGGCCGTGACGACCTCATCGCCGAACTCGCCGCGACGATCCGGACGGCGGCCGCCGACGACGAGGGGCCGCGCGTGGTCGTCGTCGCCGGGGTGTCCGGCTCGGGCAAGTCGTCGTTGCTCGGTGCGGGCCTGGCCCGGGCCGAGGGTATTCCGTCGCCGAGTACGGCGACCATCGACGACGACGGTATGCGGATCACCGCCCGGGACGGCGCGGCCTCCGTTCTCTACGCCACCACCCCGAACGAGACCGAGACCGAGACCGACCCTGACTCCGACGACGCGAAGGCGACGGACCCGAGCCCCGGACCCACCGGCGGCGTACTCGACAACATCCTCGTCATCGACCAGTTCGAGAGTGTGTTCACGAGACCCGACGAGGACGTCCGCGGCATCGTCGGAGCCTTGGAGCGGTACGCCACCGACACCGGCGTCGTCGTCATCGGTGTGCGTGCTGATTTCTTCGGTAACTGCGTCGAGTTCCCGACGCTGGCCCGCGCCTGGCAGCGGTACTGCGTGATCGTCACCGAGATGTCCGACGCGCGGCTGCGGATGGCGATCACCGCCCCCGTGAAGCTGGCCGGCGGGCGTATCGAGTCGGGCCTGGCCGATGTCCTCATCAATGACCTGCACGCCGCGGCCGATGCCGGTGACCGGGCGGGCCGGCTGCCGCTGCTCGCGCATGTACTCGCGGTGACCTGGTCGCGGCGCACCGGCAACCGGATGACGATCTCCGGGTACCGGGCGGCGGGCGGTATAGCCCGGGCCGTCGCCGACACCGCCGAGGACGCGTGGTCGTCGATCGGTCCGGAGGATCGGGACCTGGCCCGGACCTTACTGATGGCGCTGGTGCATGTGCGGGCCGACGGCGCCGCGCTGCGTGCCCCCCTCGATCTGGCGACGGTCGGGACCCGGTTCGGCGAGGACGTCTCCGAGATCGTCGACATCTTCGCCCAGGCGCGGCTGGTCACGGTGTCCGACGAGGTCATCATGCTGATCCACGACGTCGTGCTGACGGCGTGGCCTCGGCTACGCGGCTGGATCATTGCCGGCAAAGACTCGCTGGTGTGGCATCAGCAGCTTGACGTCGACACCGATGCCTGGGTGGACGCCGACCGGCACAAGTCGTTTCTGTACACCGGTGCGCGGCTGGAACTTTCTCTCCTGCAGCGCGACGAGGTGAACAAGAACTACCGGAATCTGCTGTCGGCGGACAACGACCGGTTCCTCGACGACGCCATCGCCGCCCGCGCACACACCAGGCGGCTGCGGTCGATCGGTATCGGCGTGGTGGCACTGCTGGCCGTGGTGTCGATGATCACGGCGGGAATCTCGTTTCGGCAGGCCGCCGCTCTGGAAAAGGAACGCAACGCCGCCGAACACACGGCGATGATGTCCAACATACTGAGCCTGCAATCGGCCAATCCCTCAGTGGCGGCACGGATGTTGTTGTCCGGCCACAAGCGCTACCCCGGCGACGGTGCCATCGTCGAACGGATACTCGGGGCGGTGTCGAGTCCGCTGGCCACGTCGGTGTCCGGGCACACCGCGGCGGTCTACGATCTGGCCTACTCACGTTCGGGGAAGCTGGTGGCGTCGGCGGGCGGAGACCGGACGGTACGTGTGTGGGAGACGGGCCAAGGCTCCGGGGATCCCCTGAAATCTGTTGCGACGCTGGAGGGTTTCGGCAACTTCGTCACCGCGGTGACGTTCCACCCGACAGCGCCGCTACTGGCGGCGGCCAGCGGTGACGGGCTGGTGCGGGTGTGGAACATCGCCGATGTGGGTGCGCCCCAACTGGTGTCCACGCTGAAGCCGGGTAACGGCTCGACGGTGTACATGGCCCGGTTCTCGCCCAAGGGCGACCAGTTGGCGACATCGTCGGACGACGGGACGATCGCGCTGTTCCGGGTCGTCGGGTCGCGCGTGGACGGTCGACCGGCGAATGTGCTTCGCGCACATTCGGGTCCGGTGCGCACGTTGTCGTACCGCGGCGACGGGCGGCTACTGGCCAGCGGCGGCGACGACCAGGTGGTGCATCTGTGGAATGTGGCCGACCCGGCGTCCCCGGTCGAGGCGGGCCCGGTGCTGACCGGCTTCCCGTCGATCACCCACTCGGTGGCGTTCAGTCCGAGTGGTCGCGAACTCGCCGTCACCGGCGACAGTTCCAACGCCCAGATCTGGGCTGTCGCGGACCCGACGCGGCCGCTGCCGCTGAGTCCGGCGTTGCCGCACGCACCCGGCGGATCGTGGTCCATCGGCTTCAGCCCCGACGGGCTGCGCGTGATGTCGCCGCGCCTCGACGGCAGCGTGCAGGTGTGGAACACCGTCGACCCGCGCTCGCCGAGCACCCTGTGGTCGATGGAGAACGCACCCGCCGAGGGCACATTGCGCACCTTCGCCGGCTCGGTCAGCCCCGATGGGTCGTCGATGGTGGTCGGCCGCGACGACGGACTGATCGACGTGTGGCGTTTCCCATCGGGGGTGCTCACCGGTCAGGGTGGAGCCATCACCAGCCTCGACAGTTCCGGTGACGGCAAGGTGATCGCCAGCACCGGCACCGACGCGATGTTGTCGGTGTGGACCGCCGCCGGCGCCGACATCGACCTTAAAGGCCGGGTTGCGGTGCAGCGCAAGGTCAACGACAAACCGCGGCTCAGTGTGAACCGGGACGGGACGAGGGTGGCCACCGCGAACAACAACGGTGGCCTCGTGCAGTTGTGGGACATCGCCGACCCGGACCGTCCGCGGGCGGCCGGTTCGATCACCACGCAGACCAGATACACCTTCGCGGTGGCCTTCTCACCGCGCTCGGATGTGCTCGCAGCCGGGATCAACGACACCGCCGTCCGGCTGTGGAGCGTAAGCAATGCCGGTGCGCCCCAGGCGATTTCCGGGAATCTGGTGGGACCGGGCGACCTGATCCGCAGTATCGCGTTCAACACCGCCGGCACGATGCTCGCCGTGAGCTCCGACGACGCCAACACCTATGTCTACGACCTGACCGCCGTGAAACCCACCCAGCCCACCGAACCTGTTGTGGTGATCAAGGATTCGAACCCGGCCTCGCAGGTCACGTTCACCCGGGACGGCACCATCGTGCTGGCCTCCCGCGACTTGAGCGCCTGGCGTATCGACAAGTCCGCCGGCACCGCCACCGAGCGTGCCCGGCTGCCGGAACTGTACGCGGCGACGCTGTCGATCACCCCGACGCGTGTGGTGGTGGGCACCAGCACGCATCAGTTGCGCACGTTCACACTCGGCGACAAGGGCTGGAAGCCGGCGGTCGCGGTCGTGCCGCTCATGCCGCAGGCCGACCCGGTGCCCGCCTGGCAGCTCGCGCCGTCGGCGACCACAGACGAGGCGATCCTCACCTCCGGCGACAGCTCCGGTTCGCTGTACCGGCAGGTCGTCGACGTCAAGGTGGCCAAGCGGTGGATCTGCGCCACCACCCCGCCGCTGACCAAGGCGCAGGCAGCCGCTCTGCTGCCGCACGACGCGGACACCGACACATGCTGAGGGTCTGTTTGTGGCGCCGATCAGAGGTTAGTCTCGGCTCGTGACCACCAGTCTCAACGCCGCCCGCCGCCGCGCCGACCTGGCCGCCCTCGCCGACCGGGATTCGCCGCTGGACATGCTCGTGATCGGTGGCGGTGTCACCGGCGCCGCGGTCGCGCTCGACGCCGCCGCGCGAGGTCTGCGGGTGGCGCTGGTGGAGGCCAACGATCTGGCGTTCGGTACGTCGCGATGGAGCAACAAGATCCTGCACAGCGGTCTGAGCTACCTGACGAGCGGGCATCTTCCGATGATCATGGAATGCGCCAGGGAACGGCGCATCCTGATGACGACGGTGGCCCCGCACCTGACGTCGCCGCTGCGGCACATCTATCCGCTGTACGGACCGGAGGAGCGGGCGCTGCGGGTACGTCTCGGTGTCTCGCTGGGAAAGATGCTACGCAAGGCGTCGGGTACGCCCGCCGAGCTGATACCGCCGCCCGCGCGGATCGGCGCCCTCGACACCATCCGGTTGTTGCCGCAGGTGCGCCGGGAGGGGTTGCGTAGCTCATGGAGCACGGTCGACGGCCAACTCGTCGACGACGCCCGGTTCGTGGTGGCGCTGGCTCGCACGGCGGCGGCGTTCGGGGCGTCGGTATGTACCTCCACGCGTGCCGAGAACGTGACCGATTATGGTGCGCGACTTGTGGATACGCTCACCGGCGAGGGTTTCGACGTGTACGCGCGGACGGTGGTCAACGCGGCCGGGCGCTGGGCCGAGGGGATAGACCACGAGGCGATACTCGCGCAGGGCGGCGGCACCCATTTGGTCATCGATGCCGCCCGGCTCGGCAATCCGACGGCAGGATTATCTGTGCCACTGGGTAATTCGGTTTCCGACCTGGTGTCGATCCTGCCCGCTCAACTGGGCCGGGCGTACATCGGTTTCACCCGCGGCGATTTCCCGGCCGTGGGTTCGGTTGAGTCGCAGAAGAGTTCGTCGGACATCGACGTACTGTTGTCGGCGGTCAACACCGCGCTGAGGGTGCCGTTGACACCGGCAGACATCCTCGGCACTTTTCCCGGCGGCAGCGATCTCGCCGATCCCACACGGCGGCACCGGATCTGGTTGTCGGGCACCATGGTCAGCGTCGTCGGTGGCACCCTCACCACCTACCGGCGCCGGGCCCAGGAGACGGTCGACGCGGCGATCGCGGTCGGCAAACTGACCGCCGCGCCGTGTATCACCGAGACCACCCCACTGATCGGGGCTTCCGGATTCACCCCCACCGCATCGCTGCCCGATTTCGCGGTGGCCCGCTACGGCTCGGAAACCCCCGCCGTCTTCGATCGTGCCAAGGTCGACGACCCGTTCGGCCTCGTCGCCCCCGGCATCGACGTCACCCGCGCCGAGATCGAGTTCGCCGTCCGCCACGAGGGCGCCCTCTGCGTCGACGACGTCCTCGACCGCCGCACCCGCATCGGCCTGGTCGCCGCCGACGCCGACAAGGCCAGACGCACCGTCACCGACATCGTCACCGAAACCCTCGCCGATCTGTCCACATAGTGGCAGCGGGCCACGGTCGAACACCGGATGATCAGGCAAAATGGTTCGCAACGATTCGTGGATCGGATAGACACGCCCTAGTCGGTTGCGTTGAAGCGGCGCAACAGTATGTTGTTCAGTAGCCCATGGTGCGGAGGTTGACCGCGAGTAGGTCGAGGTCCTCGCGGCGGACGTCGAGGTGTCCGGAGACGCGCAGGACCGATTGTTCGGTGGCCAGGGGGGCACGCCAGGAGTCGGCGGCGGTGACGAGAATACCTGTGGCCCTGAGCTTGTCGGCGGCGGCGCGAACGTCGGCGGATTGCCACCCGGGGGGAGGGGCGAGGGTGACCAGGGCCGAGGGTTCGTCGACGGCTTCGAGGATCTCCCAGCTGCCGATGCCGTTGAGGCGTTCGCGGGTGACGCGGCCGACCGTGGCCAGTTCGCGGAACACCCGTTGCTGACCGATGGCGAGCAGTTCGCGGACCGCGTTGTGCAGGCCGACCCGGCCGGCGATGAAGGCGTCGGAATCGGGTATCTCGACCTCGCGCAGGGAGTCGCGGCGCACGGCGATGAACCCGATGCCGCGGGGTCCGGTGAGCCATTTGCGGCTGGTGCCGTAGACGATGTCGGCGCCGGTGACGGTGGGGACGTGGCCGACGGACTGCGACATGTCGATCACCACCGGCACCCCCGCCGCGTGCGCGATCTCGACGATCCGGACCGCCGGCTGCACCGCCCCCGACATCGAACCGATGTGGCACAGGTGGATGAACGCGGGCTGCTCGAACTGCAGCATGTTCTCCAGCGCGTCGGTGTCGACGTGGCCGAAGACGTCACCGTCGGGCAGGGGGCGCACCGCATAGCCCCGGCGTTCGAACTCATCGAGGTTGGGGCCGAACTCGTTGCGGGCCACCCACACCGTCGAGGCCACCGGCAGTGACCAGTGCGTCAGCAGGGCCCGCAGGCAGGCGCGGGCGCTCTCCCGGAAGGTGAGTTCGTCGGGGGTGTGCCCGATCAGCGACGACAGGCCCCGCAGGTCGCGACGCATCTGCTCGGCGCAGGCCGCGGCCGCGACGTAGGAACCCGCCCGCGATTCCCGCCACAGATGGTCGGTGATGGCGTTGATCGTGGCGTCCGAGGATCGTCCGGCGGCGGCCGAGTCGAGATGGATGATGTCGGGTTCGACGCGTGCGCGGTGCCACTGCTCCCCGAGTTCGCTCACGTACATGGGCCTAAACCTACTTCAGCCGATGGTGGTGATCGCCGGGGCGTCAGCGGCGCAACAGTATCCGGAAGCCAATTAAGTTCAGTGAATTTGGAACCAAAAGGGGTTCGGCTGCGTCCAATCCTCATGGACTCGTATATCGACTACATCTTCGGGCCCGGCGACGGCAGCACCACCACGTGGACGAGCCGCGCCGACCTCGATCTCAGCGGCGACGGGGTGGCCGACGCGGTGCGGCTCGACTTCGACGGCGACGGCCGCCGCGACGACGCGATGTGGGACACCGACGGCGACGGCGTCGCCGACCTGGCCGCCATCGACATCGGCCTACCCGACACCGACTCTCCCGACACGGGATCGCACGAACGCTACTACTCCGACTCGGGCAAGGGCGTGTGGGACGTTCGGGAGACCGACCCGTCTGCGGCCAGGGACCGATCCCATGCTGACACCAAGCCCGAAAACACCAAGCCGCAAGACGCCGGGTCAGCGGATACGAAGCCGGGGAGCGTCAGAACCGACATCGAACTGCGCGCCACCCGCGGCGGTGGCGGGCGGCTCTACCTCGACTCCGACGGGGACGGAGTCTTCGATCAGGTGCTGATCGATTCCGACGGTGACGGTCGCGCAGACACCATGCGCCACCGCGGAGAGCAAGGATTCGACAGGTGAGGGCGGTTACCCGCCGGTGGCAGACAGTTGCGACCGGATCGGGGGCGTGGCCGCGGGGTGCAGCACCCGGACGGCGACGATACCCAGCAGGTACAGCACAGAACCGATGACCGGCAGCACCGCGGTGTGACCGTCGTCGGGAACAGTCATCGCGGCGACGGTGATGGCGCAGACGTAGGCCACGTTGAAGGTGGCGTCCTGGACGGAGAACACCTGACCGCGCACCCAGTCGCGGACGTCGCACTGCATCGCGACATCGCCGCATAATTTGACGGTCTGCCCGACCAGCCCCAGCAGGAAGGCCGCGACATAGATGACCGGCAGCGAGTAGGTGAGGACGCTCAGTTCGACGACCGCGCCGGCACTGAGCGCCGTCACCAGGGTGGCGCGTCTGCCGAGATGCTGTACCGACAGCGGGGTGGTGATCGCGGCGAGCAGGGCTCCGAGGGCCGTGGCCCCGCCGACTGCGGCGATCACCTCGAGGCCGTCGCCCTTGCTGACGTGTCTGCCGAAGATGATCAGGACGAGTGTGTTCATCCCGAACACCAGCCGGTGCGCGCCGATCGCCGACAGCGCCGCAGCCACCGACGGCGTGTGCAGCACCTCGCGCAGGCCGTGCCACAGGCCCACCAGCACGGCGTGGGTCACCGAACTTCCGGGATCGTCGGCGTGGTCGGGGCCCAGTTGACGCGGATGGAAACCGCGGGCGATCGCCGCCGCCAGCAGGGCGAGCACGACCGCCCCGAGTTCGGTGAGGGCACTGCCGGTGTTGTCCGAACCGAAAACGGCGCGCAGACCGGCGGCGATACCGGCGCCGACCGCGAGCATTCCCGCACCCAGCGTCACGAACATGGCGTTGACGGCCACGATCACCTCGCGTGGCGCCACGTGGGGAAGTCCCGCCGACATCCCGGACGACACGAATCGGCTGGCGCCGGTGACTGCGAGGGCGGAGATCAGCACGACGGTGTCGGAGGATCCGGACGCGATGGCGATGGACACCAGACCGATGAGCAGTGCCCGCAGCGTGTTGGCGACCATCAGCACCACGCGGCGGTCCCAGTGGTCGATGAGCGCACCTGCGAACGGGCCGATCACCGAATACGGCAGCAGCAGCACGGCGAGCCCGCCGGCGATCGCCAGCGGGTCGGCGTGACGTTCGGGGTTGAACAGGATGGCCCCGAAAAGCCCCGCCTGGAACACTCCGTCGGTGAGCTGGCCGGCCAGGCGCACCGCGAGCAGACGACGCAGACCGGGCAGGCGCATCGCACGCAGAAATACCCGGGCCGCGCCGTGTTTTTCGGCGCTTACCGAACCAGAGACCACTGACTCAGAGTACCGACCCGAGCTCGGTATCGCGTGCGATGATGGTCGGGTGACAGGCGGTGACGATGCGCAAGATCCGACTCCCGACTCCTCGCCCGACGCCGGGTCGGGTGCCAGGCAGTTGCCGCCGCGGGTACGGCCGGGATCGTTGCTGATCGCGTCCACGGATCTGATCGAGCCCACGTTCCGCCGTTCGGTGGTCTACATGATGGAGCACAACGGCGCGGGCAGTCTCGGCGTCGTCATCAATCAGATGAGTCAGGCGGCGGTGCACAATCTGCTGCCGCGGTGGACCGATCTGGCCGCGTCGCCGCGCGCGCTGTTCGTCGGTGGCCCGGTCAAACGCGACGCCGCGCTTTGTCTGGGCATCCTCAAACCCGGTATGTCCGACGACGAGAAGCTCGGTGCGCGGCCGGTCGACGGGCGGGTCGTGCTCATCGACCTCGATGCCGATCCCGAACTGCTCGCCGACCGGCTCGAAGGGGTGCGTATTTTCGCCGGGTACGCGGGCTGGGGTCCCGGTCAGCTCGACGGCGAACTCGCCGACGGAAGTTGGCTGGTCGCGTCGGCACTGCCGGGTGACATCCTCGCCCCGCCGGTCGCCGACCTGTGGTTCTCGGTACTGCGCCGTCAGCCGTGGCCGGTACCGCTGCTGGCCACCCACCCCATCGACGTCCTGCGCAACTGACCTGGGTTGGGAACCGCATCTCACCGGACCCTTCGGGACGCTGTCGGCTCGCAAGCTCGCGCGACAGCCCTCAGGGATCAAGATGGTGGCCCCGTCTTGGTCGCTGATGCCGGTGTCGAAGGGTGCGTGGTGTCACTCTCTTGCTTGCTGATGCCGGTGTTGGAGGGTGTGTGGTGTCACTCTCTTGCTTGCTGATGCCGGTGTCGAAGGGTGCGTGGTGTCACCCTCTTGATCCCTGAGGCCGAAGCGACGAAGGAGCGAGGGTCGCGAAGGGTCCGGTGAGACGACCGCATGACCGCACCGCCTCGAAACGAACGAAAGCGGACCTACTGCCGCTGGGCGGCCGCGGAATCCGTCTCGCACATTCCCTGCAACGCGCACGACCCACAGCTCGACTGGCCGCAATCATCGGCGGGTGATCCGGCTTTGTCGTCACTGCAGGCAGACGCGGCACCGTGGTCGTCGCCCCCGGAGCAGCAGTCACAGCCGCCGGACTCGTCGGGCAACGCCTGCGCGGCCCGGATACCGAGCCCGCTCACCACGCCGACGGTGACGACGGCTACGGCGAGCGCGGCGAGCGCGAACAGGATCGACCAGCCGCCGTCGACGCCGAGGGTGAGAACGCCGCCCATCACGAGGATGACGGCCGCGCCGATGAAGCCGGGCCCGGCGACCCGGTTGGCCAGCACGAACGCGGCCTCGGATTTCCCGGTCTCGGGGGATCGAACACCGAACCACCGGTTTCCGGGGAGTTTGCCGGTGACACCGAGAACTCCGACGGTGCCCCACACCGCGGCACACACGAACGCCAGAACGGCTGCGACGATCGACAGGACACTCACGGTCAGCCATTCTACGACTTTGCGTCGTTGCCGAGCCAGTCGCCACCGGCGACGACGGACGCGATTGAGGATTGCGACGGCCCACGATTTACGCTGGTCGGGTGACTTCTGCAGACCCGTCGTCCCCCGTTGCCGACCAGACCGTTCCCGAGCACCGCTATACCGCGGAGCTTGCCGGCCGGATCGAGACGCACTGGCAGCGGGAGTGGCAGGACCGGCACGCTTTCGAGGCCCCCAACCCGGTGGGCCCGCTCGCAGGTGACCTGACCCCGTTCGGTGGCGCGTCGGCCGACGCCCCCGACAAGCTGTTCGTGCAGGACATGTTCCCGTACCCGTCGGGTGCAGGCCTGCACGTCGGGCATCCGCTGGGCTTCATCAGCTCGGACGTGTTCGCCCGCTATCAGCGGATGATCGGCCGCAACGTGCTGCACACGATGGGCTTCGACTCGTTCGGCCTGCCCGCCGAGCAGTACGCGGTGCAGACCGGTACGCATCCGCGCACCACCACCGAGGCCAACATCGAGCGGTATCTGGGGCAGATCCGCCGCCTGGGTCTGGGCCACGACGAGCGCCGTCGCGTCGCCACCACCGACGTCGACTTCTACCGGTGGACGCAGTGGATCTTCCTGCAGATCTACAACGCCTGGTACGACGAATCCGCTGCGAAGGCGCGCCGCATCGACGAGTTGGTTGTCGAGTTCGAGAACGGCACCCGCGAGGTTCCCGGCGGCGGCAACTGGGCCGACCTGCCCGCGCAGCAGCGCGCCGACATCATCGACGACCACCGCCTGGTGTACCTGAGCGATTCGCTGGTCAACTGGTGCCCCGGCCTGGGCACGGTGCTGGCCAACGAGGAGGTCACCGCCGACGGCCGCAGCGACCGCGGCAACTTCCCGGTGTTCCGTAAGCAGTTGCGGCAGTGGATGATGCGCATCACCGCCTACTCGGACCGACTGCTCGACGACCTGGATCTGCTGGACTGGCCGGACAAGGTCAAGACAATGCAGCGCAACTGGATCGGCCGTTCGCGCGGTGCGCGGGTCACCTTCCCGGCCCCGGGTGTCGACGTCGGTATCGAGGTTTTCACCACCCGCCCCGACACCCTGTTCGGCGCCACCTACATGGTGCTCTCACCCGAACATCCGCTGGTGGCGACGCTGACCGCTGACACCTACCCCGCCGACGCCGACGCCCGCTGGACCGGTGGCGCGGTGACCCCGGCCGACGCGATCAAGGCGTACCGGGCGTCGATCGCGGCCAAATCGGACCTGGAACGGCAGGAGAACAAGGAGAAGACCGGCGTCTTCACCGGCTCGTACGCCACCAATCCTGTTGATGGTCAGCAGATTCCGGTGTTCATCGCCGACTACGTCCTGATGGGTTACGGCACCGGCGCCATCATGGCGGTCCCCGCCCACGACACCCGCGACTACGAGTTCGCCACCGCGTTCGGCCTGCCGATCATCGAGGTCATCGGCTCCGAGCAGGGCGTCGAATCCGAGGCGTTCACCGGCGACGGCCCGCTGATCAACTCCGGCTTCCTCGACGGCCTGCGCGTCGACGAGGCCAAGGCGAAGGTCGTGGAGAAGCTGGAGGCCGACGGAGTCGCCACCGGCACAGTGCAATACAAGCTGCGCGACTGGCTGTTCGCGCGTCAGCGGTATTGGGGCGAGCCGTTCCCCATCGTCTACGACGATGCCGGGCGCGCCCACGCACTGCCCGAATCGATGCTGCCGGTGGAACTTCCGGAGGTCGAGGATTACGCACCGGTCTCGTTCGATCCCGATGACGCCGACTCGGAGCCGTCGCCGCCGCTGGCGAAGGCAGGCGAATGGGTTGAGGTGGAACTGGATCTGGGCGACGGCCCACGAAAGTACCGCCGCGACACCAACGTGATGCCGCAGTGGGCGGGCAGCTCCTGGTACCAACTGCGCTACATTGACCCCACCAACGAAGAAGCGTTGTGCGCCAAGGAGAACGAGGCGTACTGGATGGGTCCGCGGCCCGCCCTGCATGGCGACAACGATCCGGGCGGTCTGGACCTGTACATCGGCGGCGTCGAGCACGCGGTGCTGCATCTGCTGTATTCGCGGTTCTGGCACAAGGTGCTGTTCGACCTGGGCTACGTCACCAGCGCCGAGCCGTACCGGAAGCTGTTCAACCAGGGCATGATTCAGGCCTTCGCCTACACCGACTCCCGCGGCGTCTACGTGCCGGCCGAGGAGGTCACCGAGTCCGGCGGTAAGTTCTTCTACAACGGTGAGCAGGTCAACCAGGAATACGGAAAGATGGGCAAGTCGCTCAAGAATTCCGTTGCCCCCGACGACATCTGCCGCGACTACGGCGCCGACACCCTGCGCGTGTACGAGATGTTCATGGGCCCGCTCGATCAGTCCCGGCCGTGGGCCACCAAGGACGTCATCGGCTCCCAGCGTTTCCTGCAGCGGGTGTGGCGTCTGGTCGTCGACGAGGAGTCCGGCGCGGTCCGCGTCTCCGACGCCGAGCCCTCGCAGGACACCGTCAAGCTGCTGCACAAGACGATCGCCGGTGTGCGCGAAGACTTCTCGGAGCTGCGAGACAACACCGCCGTCGCCAAGCTGATGGAACTCACGGGCCACCTCACCAAGTTCTACGCCGACGGAGCCCCGCGCAGCGTCGTCGAACAACTGGTGACGATGCTCGCCCCGCTGGCCCCGCACATCGCCGAAGAACTGTGGCACCGCCTCGGCCACGACGGCCTGCTGGTGCGCGGCCCGTTCCCCGAAGCCGACCCGGCCCTGCTCGTCGAGGACACCATCGAGATCCCGGTCCAGGTGAAAGGCAAGGTGCGCAGCCGCATTCAGGTCCCCGCCGACGCCGACGAAACCACCCTCCGCGAAGCCGCCCTGGCCGACGACAAGATCGCCGCCCTCCTCGACGGCGAACCCCGCAAGGTCATCATCGTCCCCGGCCGCCTGGTCAACATCGTCCCGTAGATGCGGGCTCTGGTTTTGGGCCCTGCCCGACATCAACCTCGCTGAACACAGGTAAGACCGGGCTCGGTGCGCGATGATGACCGGCATGGAGAATTGTGTGTTCTGTGGCATCGTCAGCGGGCATGTGCCCGGCACCAAGGTGGCCGAGGACGATCTGACGCTGACGTTCATGGATATCAACCCCGCCGCCGACGGCCACATGCTGGTGATCCCCAAGTTCCACTCCGAGGATCTGCTGGAGATCGACGCCGAGGACCTCACCGCGGTCACCCTGTCCGCGCAGCGCGTCGCGAAGGCCGCGATGTCCGAACTCGGCGCCGACGGGGTCAATCTGCTCAACTGCTGCAAGGCCCCCGCCTGGCAGACGGTGTTCCACTTTCACCTGCACGTCATCCCACGCTACGCCGACAAGACCAAGGACCGCCTCACCCTCCCCTGGCGCCCCGGAATCGGCGAACGCCCCGCTGTCCTCGCCGAACTAGGCGCCCGCCTACGCTCAGGCCTGAACTGACCCGACAAAAACCGCCCTCATGCGGGGGACCGATGCAGATATGGAGTAAGTCCCCGCACGAGGGAGGTTCTTGTTCGCGGCTACTTGGGTGGCAGAGTGCCGGCGTGGTCCCAGCCCAGCCGGACCCACTTTCCGAGCCCCTTTCCGGCCAGGCCGGCCTTGTCGACGTGGACCCAACCCTTGATCTCCCGGCCCGACATCACCATCGGTTCCACGTGGTCACAGCCGAGGATCTCCTCGGTCTGCTCCCGTGGAACCCGCACCATGATGTGCCCTTCGCGGTTGGCGGCAACTGCCATGTTGCCGTTGCGCAGAAAGGCGAGACCGCCGAACATCGCCTTCTCGCTGACGCCGGTCTCCCCGGTCAGCACGTCGCGGATGCGGTCGGCGAGATCCTCGTCGTAGGCCATGCCCAACGCTAGCGCCGGATAAGTACGCCAGAAGGGTTGGCAAGTAACTTACTCAGCAGTAAGATGACGGCCATGTCGATCAACCTTGAGCTCCCCACGAAGCTGGCTGCGGCCGTGGAGCAGTCCCACGCGGTGGGCGAGCACATCTTCCGGCCCGTGTCCCGTAAGTACGACAAGGCCGAGCACGAAAACCCCACCGAGCTCGATGACCTGGGCAAACTCATCAAGGAATCCAAGAAGAAGCGCGCCGAGACCGCCGGCAAGCCCGACGAGGGGCCGTCCAAGAACGGCGTCAACATGATCTCGGTGCTCAACACGCTCGAGACCAGCTGGGGCGACGTCGGCCTGACCCTGTCGATCCCTTACAACGGTCTGGGCAACGCCGCGATCGCCGCCGTCGCCGACAAGGAGCAGCTCGAGCGCTTCGCCGACGTGTGGGCGTCGATGGCCATCACCGAACCCAGCTTCGGCTCGGACTCGGCGGCCGTCTCCACCACCGCCGTCCTCGACGGCGACGACTACGTCATCAACGGCGAGAAGATCTTCGTGACCGCCGGTTCGCGCGCCGACCACGTCGTCGTATGGGCCACGCTCGACCGCAGCGTCGGCCGCGCCGCCATCAAGAGCTTCGTCGTGCCGATGGACACCGAGGGCGTCACCGTCGCCCGCCTTGAGCACAAGCTCGGCATCAAGGCGTCGGACACCGCGGTGCTGCGGTTCGAGAACGCCCGCGTCCCCAAGGAGAACCTGCTCGGCTCGCCGGAGATCGACACCAAGAAGGGTTTCGGCGGGGTCATGCAGACCTTCGACAACACCCGCCCGGTGGTCGCCGCGATGGCCGTCGGCCTCGGCCGCGCCGCTCTCGAAGAGCTCCGCAGCATCCTCGAAGCGGCTGGTCACACCATCGACTACGACAAGCCCGCAGCTGCCCAGCATGCCGCGGTCAGTGAGTTCATCCGCCTCGAATCCGATTGGGAGGCTTCGTGGTTGCTGACCATCCGCGCCGCGTGGATGGCCGATAACAAGCAGCCCAACTCCACCGAGGCGTCGATGTCCAAGGCCAAGGCCGGCCGCTCGGTCAACGATCTCACCAACAAAGCGGTGGAACTCGCTGCGACGGCGGGCTTCTCGGAGACCAGCCTGCTGGAGAAGTGGGCCCGCGACGCCAAGATCCTCGACATCTTCGAGGGCACCCAGCAGATCCAGCAACTCATCATCGCCCGCCGACTGCTCGGCAAGTCCAGCGCCGAGCTCAAGTAATACCTCGGAACAAGAACCGCCCCGGAGCACGGATCAGACGCATATACGCGTCAGTTCCGCTCTCGGGGGCGGTTTTTGTTCTGCTACGACGATTGCGCGGCCAATACTCTCGCGGCCTCGCGGACTGCGGCGGTATTGGCTTTGCCCTGCCTGGATCCGGCCAGTTTGGCTTTGATGTGGTCGCGGACGAGGATCGGTTCGTAGGCCAGGCCGTCGTCGGCGTCGAGGTGGCTGGGCAGGGTTTCGATGACGGCGTCGACGTTGCCGTCGCAGAAGAAGGCGACGGACCGGCGACGCTTGATGGTGCCGTCGACGATGGGCGGTTTGACCCGGTGCAGCGTCGACATCCAGCGGTCGTTGGTCAGGCGGGCGGTGAGGTCGCCGAGGTTGATCAGCAGGGCGCCGTCGACGGGGCTGACGTCGTGCCAGATACCGTCGGTACCGAGTACCTGCAGCCCGGCGACCTGATCGGCCCACAGCACGGTGACGATGCCGTAGTCGGTGTGTTCGCCCATGCCGGTGAGGTCGCCGTCGAGTGTGACGGTGCCTTCGGGGAGGGCGTAGTTGTTCATGCGCAGCACTTCGATGGCGTGGTCGGTGAGAGCTGCGAAGAAGTCGTGATCGAGGCCGAGGGCGTCGGCGAAGACGCCGGTGAGCGTGTGGGCAACGCGGGCCGCTTCGGCATAGTAGGCCTCCACGCGGTCCTGGAACGCGTCGAGATCCGGCCACACGTTGAGGCCGTAGTCGTCCTCGGACAGGTCCAGGCCGGGAAAGGACCGGGCTTCGGCGCCCACGTTGAACGCCTCGAAGAAGTCGTTCATGCGGGACGACGATTCGACGCCGAGGCTCAGCGACAGTGATTCGCTCTTGGGTGGGGAGTAGCCGCGATTGCCGGGGGCGAGGTATTTCTTCTTCTCGGCGAGAGATTGGTTGAAGAAGGCGTCGGAGGCGTCGCCGAGCCCGTCCCAGATGCCGGCGGGAATGCCGTGCCCGACCACCTGAACGAATCCGACTGTGGCACAAGCATTGTCCATCGCCTTGGCGACGGCTGCGCGTTCATCGGTGCTGCCCTCGCCGACGTACGCGGAGATATCGACGACGGGGACCACGAACTCCGTCGGCCGGGAATCTGATTGTGACATGGGGAACCTCCGGGGGCTGGGCGACTTCTCCATTGTGTGCGTCGTCGGTTGATCACCCGAGTCAGCCGTGTGACACCCGTGTTTCCCGTGCGGTTCAGCTCAGCAACCGCTGTCTCAGCCGATTCTCGCGTCCGATCCGTACGGTGTCGCGGCGCCGACGCTCGGCCAGGACCGCCGCCAGCAGGTACTCGCCCGGTGTTCCCGGCGGCGGCAACGGAGCCACATACCGGGACGTTTCGACGACCAGCCGGTCCAGCACGATCGCCCGCGACGACGGCGTGAGCTTGAGCCGTCGCGCGAAATACTGCCGGATAGCCAGCGTGAGCTGTGGCGGCAGGGTCGCGATATCGGCCGAACGCGCCCACGGTTCCAGATAACCCGGCATGGGCACCGGCTGCGGCATCCGCAGCTTGTACCGGTCCCGGATCACATATGTTCCGGCCAGCAGATCCCCGAGCCGTTTGCCCTTTCTGTTCACCACACTGGCGACTAGCGCCGGAAAACCCATGCAGCTGTACAGTTCCACGCTGCCGACCAGAGCCCGGGTCAGCGCGTGCCGAAAGCTGATCGGACCGGCGTCGTCGCGGACGGTGCGCAGCCCCAGCGCCAGATGGCCGAGCGTCTTGCCGCGGGTCGCGGTTTCGATCGCCGTCGGGAACGCCACGATCGCCAGAATCGTCGCCACCGTCAGGGTCGCGATCAGCATCGCGTCGTCGGTGTCCCCGGCCAGCGCCGTCCCGATGTAACGAAGCGCGAACCATAACGACATCCCGGCGACGATGTCGATCAGACCCGACAGCACCCGCAGCCCGATGTTCGCCGGCGGCAGATCCAGCGCGACGGCCTCCCCGGACACCAGATCGTCGGCGCCCACACCGATGGTCCCGTCCGCTGGGACTCCGGATCCGTACATAGCCATCGAGCCTAGTGCGTGGCGAATTGACCGTCGCGTGAACGACCGACAGCCCTCCCCGAGGCATACCCTGGCCTCATGGATCTCGACGCGTATGTGACCGAGCACCTGCCGTCCTGGCAGCGGCTCGACGCGCTCTCCCGCAACCGACGGCTCACCGGTGAAGAGGCCGACGAGCTCATCGACCTGTACCAGCGCGTCGCCACCCATCTGTCGGTGATCCGCTCGGCCACCCCCGACGCCGAACTGGTCGGATACCTGTCGGCGTTGCTGGCGCGGGCCCGATCACGCGCGGCCGGGACGCGGTCGGCGTCGTGGTCGGATCTGGGCCGGTTCCTCGCCCGGTCGTTTCCGGCGGCGATGTACCGGATGCGCTGGTGGTGGATCGGGGTGATGGCGGCGAGCACCGTCGCAGCGGTGGTGATGACGTGGTGGATGCTGGAACATCCGAGCATCGAGTCGTCGCTGGCCTCGCCCGCGCAGATCGAGGAGATGGTCAACCACGACTTCGAGGACTACTACTCCGAGTACGCGGCGCAGTCGTTCGCGTTCCGGGTGTGGACCAACAACTTCTGGCTCGCCGCAACATGTATCGCGCTCGGCGTGTTCGGCCTTCCGGTCGTATACATGCTGTATTTGAACGTCGTCAACCTGGCGGTGGTCGCGGCGATCATGATCAACCACGGGCGCGGCGACTTGTTCTTCGGCCTCATCACCCCGCACGGCCTGCTCGAGCTGACGTGTCTGTTCGTGGCAGCCGGAGTGGGTTTGCGGCTGTTCTGGGCGTGGGTGTCACCGGGGGACCGGACACGGGTACAGGCCCTCGGTGAGGAGGGCCGTGCGGCGATCGGGGTGTCGCTGGGTCTGGTTGTGCTGCTGCTGATCTGCGGCATCATCGAGGCATTCGTCACCCCGTCGGGACTGCCGACGTGGGCGCGCATCGGGATAGGTGTGGTCGTCTGGGCAGGCTTCTGGGTGTATGTGTTCACGGCCGGTCGCTGGGCGCACAATGCTTCGGAGACAGGCGATGTTGAGGAGTTCGAGCGCGGCTATTCGGTGCCGGTCGCGTAGGAGGCTGGGGTACATGCAGCTGGGGCACATGCAAATTGACCTGAACAGCGATCTCGGCGAACACTACGGTGCCTGGCGCATGGGTGACGACGACGCGATGCTCGCGATCGTGACCAGCGCGAACGTCGCGTGCGGATTCCATGCCGGCGACCCGGTGTCGGTGCTGGCGACGGTCCGTGCCGCCGCGAAACTCGGGGTGGCGGTCGGCGCGCACATCGCCTATCCCGATCTCGTCGGTTTCGGGCGCCGCCCGATGACGCCGTCGGCAGCCGAACTCGAAGCGGACGTGATCTATCAGATCGGTGCGCTGCAGGCGCTGGCCCGGGTGGCCGGAACCGAGGTCAGCTACGTCAAACCTCATGGGGCGCTGTACAATACGATCGCATTCGACGAGCAGCAGGCGGCCGCGGTGATCGGTGCGGTCGAGGCCGTCGACCCCGATCTCGCGCTCGTGTGTCTGGCCTCCTCACCGATCGTCGACCAGATCAGGGCAGCCGGTCTGCGGGCCGTACCGGAGGCGTTCGCCGACCGGGCCTACGAGCCGAACGGCGCGCTGGTGTCCCGGCGCGAGGCCGGCGCCGTGCTCGAGGATCCGGACCTCATCGCCGAACGCATGCTCACCCTCGTCCGCGACGGTGTGGTGGTGGCCCGCGACGGCAGCGAGGTGGCGATCGAGGCCGATTCGATCTGCGTCCACGGCGACAGCCCCGGAGCCGTGCACATCGCGACGGTGGTCCGGGACCGGCTCACCGAAGCCGGTGTGACGCTGCGCCCGTTCGCGGCGAGATCCTGATCAGAGCAGACCGCGGGACTTGAGCATCAGGTAGTGATCGGCCAGCGCCGCGGGCAGCGACTCCGGATCAGCCGCCACAACGTCGACACCCAGACGCCCGACGGCCGCGACGGTGCGTTCACGCAGCAGACCGGTGCGGACTGCGGCTGCGGCGTCGTACACCTGCCGCAGATCCTCACGCTGATCGACCATCGCCGTGATCGCGGGATCGGCGACCGAGGCGATCACCACCCGGTAGCGTTGCGCGAGCACCGACAGCGGCGCCAGCAGCGACTCCTCGATCGCCGCCGGTTCCAGGGCCGTCAACAGCACCAGCAGCGCCCGATGGCGGCTGATCTTGGTCACTTCGGCGCTCAACAACGGCCAATCAGCCTCCAGCAGAGCCGGTTCCAGCGGTGCCATCCCGTTGACCAGGTCGTTCAGGAGCGTCGACCGCGACGCGTTGATCACGCGTTGGCGCACCCGCCGGTCACCGGCGATCAGGTCCACCCGGTCACCGGCGTGGGACGCGAGGGCGGCCAGCAGCAGCGCGGCGTCCATCGATGCGTCGAGCCGGGGTGCATCGCCCACGCGGGCCGCGCTCGTACGCGAGGTGTCGAGCACCATGACGATGTGCCGGTCGCGTTCGGGCTGCCACGTGCGCACCACCGTCGACCGGCGCCGCGCGGTGGCCCGCCAGTCGATGCTGCGGACGTCGTCTCCCTCGACATAGTCGCGCAGCGAGTCGAATTCGGTGCCCTGCCCGCGGATCCGGACGGCCGAGCGGCCGTCGAGCTGACGCAGCCGGGCCAGCCGCGACGGCAGGTGTTTACGCGATCCGAACGGCGGCAGGGCGCGGACGCCGCCGCCGACGGCGACCGACCGCTGCCGGCCACCGAGCCCCAGCAATCCGGGGCGGCGCACTGTGACCCGGATGGCTAGCCTGTCACCGCGGCGCGTCGGATGCAGCGTGGTGACGACGGCGCGGCGCTCGCCCGCGGGCACATCCAGCTGATGGACTGGCGAACCGGCTCCCGCCGACGGCTGCCACGAATCCTTCAGCGCGCCACGGAATCGGCGGGGTCCGGGATTGGTCACCAGCAGTGTCGAGGTGGTCTGCTCGCCGAGCCGGATCGGGGCGATGGGCAGCCTTGTCAGCTCCACCGCCAGCGGCTTGCCCGCCGCCACGATGTCGGCGACCAGCAGTATCAGCGCGACGAGCATCCACCACAGCACCGTCGCATGCGAGGGCGACAGGATGACCGGCACGGCCCCGAGCAGGACCAGGCCGAAGAACCGTCCGGTGATGAACATCAGCGTGGCACGGGAACGGAACCGATGGCGCTCTCGAGCACGGCCGCGACCGACACACCTTCCAGTTCGGCTTCGGCCCGAAGTGAAAGCCTGTGCGCCAGTGTTGATTGCGCGAGCGCCTTCACATCGTCGGGGGTGACGTAATCGCGACCGTTGAGCCACGCCCACGCCCGGCTCGTCGACAGCAGCGCCGTCGCGCCACGCGGGCTGACTCCCAGCGACAGTGACGGGGAAATTCTTGTGGCGCGGGCGATGTCGACGATATACGCCAGCACCGCCGGGGCGACGGCCACCCGTCGGACGGCGTCCGCGCCCACCTCGATGTCGGCCGCCGAGGCCACCGCGGAAAGCCCTGCCGCACTTAGATTCCGGGGATCGAAACCGGCGGCGTGCCGGGCCAGGATGTTGATCTCGTCGTCGCGCGGCGGGACCGGCAGTACCACTTTGAGCAGGAAGCGGTCCAACTGTGCCTCGGGCAGCGGATAGGTGCCCTCGTACTCGACGGGATTCTGGGTGGCCGCCACCAGGAACGGCTTCGGCAGTGGACGGGGCCGTCCGTCGATCGACACCTGCCGTTCCTCCATCGCCTCCAGCAACGACGCCTGTGTCTTCGGCGGGGTGCGGTTGATCTCGTCGGCCAGCAGCAGATTGGTGAACACCGGACCCTCACGGAAAGTGAATTCCGATGTGGCGGCATCGAAGACGAGCGATCCGGTGATGTCGCCGGGCATCAGATCGGGGGTGAACTGAACCCGCTTGGTGTCGACGGCGAGGGTATTCGCCAGGGTCCGCACAAGCAGCGTCTTGGCAACGCCTGGAACACCTTCGAGCAGGATATGGCCGCGGCACAGCAGCGCGATCAGGATTCCGGCGACCGCGGCATCCTGTCCGACAACGGCTTTGGCGACCTCGGCGCGCACCGCGCCGAGCGCCGCGCGGGCCGCGTGTTCACCGGGGTGACTGAATTCAGATGTCATGGCGTGAAACGGACTTCCTTCTCGAGGTCGGACAGGGCGCGGGCGAACAGGACCAGACCGTCGTCGTCGACGGGTAGCGGACCGGCCAGCAGTGGATGGATCTGACTCGGATCCCAGCCCGACGCGGCGGATGCGGCATCGACGATGGCGTCGACCGGGCCGGCCGAACGCGGATCGTACGGCAAACCGACTGTGACACTGATCTTCTGGAGGGTATGCACGCGCAGGGCGGCAGCGGACCGGGTGATGGCGCGCGAGCGGTGATACAGCCGGCCGCGGGCGCGGGTGGTTTCGTCGGATTTGACCACCACCGGCAGCGGTTCGGTCACCAGCGCGCCGAATCGCCTGCCCCGCCACAGCATTGCTGCGAGCAGGCCGAAACCGGCGAGTAGCACCAGAGGTCTTACGGCGTCGGGGATGTCGTCGCCGGAACTGACATCTGAACCGTCGGTGAGGGTGTCGGTCCAGTCGGGTACATACCAGACGACCTTGTCGGTCGGGGCGAGCGTACGGATGGCCACGCCGGCGTTGTCGACGCGGGTGATCGTGTCGTTGCGCAGCAGATCACCGGTCAGCACCACCGTCTCCGGGTGCTCGGCGGACCTGGGCAACACCACCAGCTGGGCTGCCTCGCCGTCGATGAAGCATTCGACCGCGGAATCGAGCCGGAACGGGCGAAAGCCGTTCTTTGCGACGCTGACGGTGTCAGTGGGGGAGACGAATTCCGTGGAACACCGGGCGGGTACCGTATCCCGGACACCGGTCGCCTGCGTGGTGCCCACCGGAAGATTCAGCGACCCCAGCTGTGGGCTGGTCGGGTCGATCAGCACCAGCCGATGCGCTTCCCGGACCGCGGCGAGCAGGCGTGGCGCCCACTTGTCACCGACATCGATGATGCTACTCACCACCACGGTGGTGTTCGCGTCGACTCCTGCCCGCTCCAGGCCGCGACCGCTGCGGATCACCCGCACGTCGGCGCCGTGGGAGTCGATCACCGCCGCGAGGGCGGCGGCACCCTCCGGCCGCGGATTGCCGGGGTCGAGCCACCCGTTGTGGATGGACTGCCTGCTTGTGATGAGCACGACCGCACCCACGACCACCGCCACCAGCACTGTGACGCCGAGATACCACCATCGTCGGCCCCGTTTGGTGGGCGAGGCCGGAACCGTCACGGCCGGCGCGGTCATGACACCGCCTCCGTGACGCCGGCGACGGCGGTGAGTCTGTGGGGTGCGGTGCGGTCGAGAGTCTTCTCCAGAGCGATCGCGCGGCGGGCGTCGGCGGGTGCTGCGTGGGCCGATCCGTACACGACGGCATCGAAAACACCTGCCAACCAAGATGTTTCCGCGACATGATCGGGAAAGTACCGGGCCAGTGCGGAGCTCACCTCGTGGGCGGTCATCGTCGCCTCGCCGGGTACCAGTGTGCGTTCGCGGGCCCGGGCGGCGACGGCCCGCATGGCCAGGTGCACCACCTCGTCATGGTCACCGGCGGCCAGCGCCCGCCCGGCCAACGTGCGCAGTTCGGCTGCGCTCAGCGTGCCCGGGCCGAGCGCACCCGGATCGGTGCTGCCGCGGACCCGGCGAGTGCGGCGCACGAATCTCATCGAGTAGGCGATGCCGCCGATGAGCGCGAGAATCACCAGCACCACCACGACATTCGGAAGATGTGGCGACGAATTACCGAGCGCATCGGTCAGTGACGCGATCTTGTCAAATATCCAGTCCGAGATACGTTCGACCAGACCGGGTTTGGACTCCCGATAGCGGGCTTTGCCGAGTTCGTCGACCAGCCAGCGGCGCGCCTGCTCGTTGTCGGGATCCGGTCCGGCGGCCAGGACGATGACGCCTACGGTCATGGCTGCTGGTAGGGCGGGTATTGGCCGGGGTACGGCCCGGGCTGTCCGTACTGGGGCTGTCCATAGGGAGACGGTGCTTGGCCGTACGGCATTTGGGTCTGTCCGTACGGCATTTGGGTCTGTCCGTACGGCACTTGGGTCTGTCCGTACGGCATTTGGGTCTGTCCGTACGGCACTTGGGTCTGTCCGTACGGCGTTTGGGGTTGCCCGTACGGAACTCCCGGACGGGAGTGTCGGGACAGGGGAGGCCAGCCACCGGTGTGTTGTCCGGCGGCCACCTCGGCCGCGACCTCCCCGAGATCCAGATCGAAACCGTCCTTGCGAGTACGTGAATCCAGGTGCAGCACGGCGGTGACGACGGCCATGAACGGTTGCGTCAGGATGATGGCCACGATCGTTCCCAACAGGTAGATGCTCATCGAGGCCAGCATCGCGCCGGTCGACTCGGAACCGGAGTCGGCGAGGATCACGGCGACGGAGATCATCTGAAAACCGAACTGGATGACCGACTGGATCACGGTGACGATCACATACATGAGCATCAGGTTGCCCAGGGTCCGCCAGAACAACCCGTCGGTCAGCGTCCACGAGCGGCGCAGTGCCGCGACCGGCCCGAGGTTTTCGGTGAACAGTGCGGGCAGCGTCAGTGACACCCGCACGGCGAGCCACACCATCGGCACCAGTGTCGTAAGGGCCACCACGACCGCGGCGATCGCCAACGCGGGAGTCTGCGCGGCGATCGCCCCCGCGAGCATCGCGAACGCGGGCACCAACAGCGCGACGGACCCCACCGCGATCAGGAAGAACGCACCGAGGAACGCCGGAATGCGGCGCCGCGTCATCCGCCAGGTCTCGCCGATCCCGGGGCGGCGGCCCACGGCCTGCTGGTTCAGCGGATACGCCAAGATGCCGGCGCATATCCCGGACGCCGCGCTGGACACCAGCACGAACCCGCCCGCGCCGACGGCGATGAGAAGTTCGGCCAGGGAGTTCTCGAAGTCGGAACCGTATGCGATGGCAACGACGACCAGACCGATCACCGCGCACAGCAGTACGGTCGCCACCTGCATCAGCAAGACCAGCCCGAAGTAGACGCGGGGAGCGCCCCGGATCGCGGCGAATGTGACCGACAGGATGTCGCCGGCGCCGAGCGGACGTAGTGGCACGATGCCCGGCTTGTGCATCAGCATCGGATTGAGGTTTCCCCACCCGGGTCCGGGGTAGCCGGGCGACGGATATCCGGGAGCCGGCGGTGGCGCCGGATACGCAGAGGCTTGATCAGGTGCGGCGGACCAGCCCGCGGGCGGCACGACGTTCGCGTCCGGGGCCGAACCGGGCGCGACCCACTGGCCGCCACCCTGCCCGATCGGATCATTGCTGGTCACGTGTGTCATCCCTCCTGTCCGGCGACGGTACCAAACAGACAGATGGTGTCCGAGTTGTTTGTCGTCGGATCGACCGACGCCATGGTCACCGGTGAGCATGGTAACTTCTCGAATAGAACACGTTCTAGTTTTGGAGGCAGGAATGACCGTCGAACAAGAATCACCCGCCCAGGATTCGCTGGAAGACAAGATCGCAGTGGCCGTCGATGCCTACGTCGAACTCGTCGCCTCGGGCACCGGCGAACAGATCGCCGACCTCTTCGCCGCCGACGGCACGGTCGAGGACCCCATCGGCACCCCGGTGCGCACCACCCGCGACGAGATCGTCGAGTTCTACAACGTCATCGCGAACATGGACACCCGCACCACCGTCCTGAACTGGAAGAAGATCGCCGGTGACACCGCAGTCTTCGAGTTCGTGCTCACCACCGGCACCGCCGGCATGAACTTCGAGATCACCCCCGTCGACATCATGGTGTTCGATGCCGAGGGCAAGATCACCTCCATGCGAGCCGTCTGGCAACCCTCGGACCTCAAACAACTCTGAGCAGAACGTCTCAACCGGCGAAGGGCCCCGCCACAAGGCAGAATCCATTTGTGGCACGCTACGGATTCTCCCCGACGCAACTCTCGGCTCGAGCTGCCTACCTGCTCCGCGGCAACGACCTGGGCACGATGACGAGCGCGGCACCCAAGCTGTATCCGCACATGTGGAGCTGGGACGCCGCGTTCGTCACGGTCGGGCTGGCGCCGCTGTCCGTCGAGCGCGCCGTCACCGAGATGGACACCCTGCTGTCGGCGCAATGGACCAACGGGATGATCCCGCACATCGTGTTCGCGAACGGCAGGGACGGCTACTTTCCCGGGCCCGCGCGCTGGGAATGCGCCCGGCTGGCCGCGTGCGCCCCGCAGGGCCGGGACACCTCCGGCATCACCCAGCCGCCCGTGCACGCCATCGCCGTCGCCCGCATCCTCGACCATGCCCGACGCCACGGCCGCACCACCCGCGGCATCGCGAATGAGTTCATCGACCGCCGCTGGGGTGATCTGGTGCGCTGGCATCGCTGGCTGGCCACCGCCCGCGACCCGCACGGCCGCGGCCGCGTGACCATCTACCACGGCTGGGAATCGGGGATGGACAACTCGCCCCGCTGGGACTCCTCCTACGCCAATGTCGTTCCCGGACAAGATCTTCCCCCGTACGTACGCGCCGACCTCGATCATGTGGGCGGCGACGTGTCGATGCGCCCGTCCGATCTCGAATACGACCGGTACATCTGGCTCGTCGAGCAGATGAAACGCGCCAACTATGACGACGAGATCCTCTCCGACGTCATGGATTTCGCGGTCGAGGACGTATTCGTCAGTGCCATCCTGGCCGTCGCCTGCGACGTTCTCGCCGACATCGGCGAAGATCACGCCAAACCGCTGTCCGATGTTCGCGAACTCCGCGGCTGGGCCAATCGCTTCCGGTCCGGTGTCGTTTCCGCGACCAACGAACGCAACGGTGCAGCAAGGGATTTCGATGTCCGCGCCGGGACGTGGATCAACACCGAGACCATCGCCTGCTTCGCGCCGCTGCTGTGCGGCGGCCTGCCCCGCGAACGCGAACGCGCCCTCCTGCGGTTGTTCGAGGGCCCGCATTTCTGCGGTCACCCCGATCTGCGGTTCGCCGTACCGCCGTCCACCTCGCCGATCTCCCCGGACTTCCGCGCCCGCGAATACTGGCGCGGCCCCGTCTGGCCCGTCATGACCTGGCTGTTCAGTTGGGTCTTCGCCCACCGCGGCTGGCCCGAAAAGGCCTCCCGGCTACGTTCGGAAGGCCTCCGCCAGGTCACCGACGGCCACTTCGCCGAATACTACGAGCCTTTCACCGGCGAACCGCTCGGCAGCATGCAACAAAGCTGGACCGCCGCCTCGGTTCTCGACTGGCTCGATTAGCTTCGATTTGCCGATTCAAGAAGCTCCCGAAAGAGCCAGGCCAGTGGGATGCGTAGCACCGCCGAGGTGTAACTCTCGCTAGTGCAAGAGTTAACGCTAGAGTTAACGCTAGAGTTAACGCTAGAGTTGCAACCGACGGGAGCGCAGCGGTGAGCGACACAGCGGCACTGGTTGCCAGACTACGGACGTCTGCCGCAGAGACGACGGACATCGAAGTCAAAGCCGCGGCCGGAGGACTGCCGAAGAACGTAACAGAGACCTTGAGCGCGTTCGCCAACGGTCGTGGCGGCACTCTGCTCCTCGGACTCGATGAGGGCACCGGCTTTATCCCCGTCGCCGGATTCCGTCCGACGGCGATCCGCGACGCCCTGGTCACGGCGTGTTCCGAAGCCTTGGTGCCAGCCTTACGTGTACCGGTCGAGATCGAAGAGTTCGAGGGTGGGCACATCGTGCGGGCCGATATCCCGGAGATCGATCCGATCGACAAGCCTTGTCATATTGCGACACGGGGAGCATATCAAGGCTCGTTCATTCGCACAGGTGACAGTGATCTGCATCTTACCCACTACGAGGTCACGCAGTTGCTCTCCAACCGGACGCAACCCGTCTTCGACGCCGAACCTGTTCCGCGGGCAACGATGTCCGACCTTGACCCGGACCTCGTTGCCGCGTTGGTCACCCGTCTTCGACGACGTTCACCGCGCAGCTTTGCAGGGCTCGCCCCCGACGAAGCGCTCATCCGAGTGGGCGCGGCGGTCAACGATGATGGGATACTTTGTCCGACGCTGGCCGGGCTTGTCTGCCTCGGCGTCTACCCACAGCAGTTTTTCCCGCAATTGTTCGTGAGTTTTGTTGCCCTACCGTCAAATACGACGGGCGAGGCGACTCCGGATGGAACCCGTTTTCTCGACAATATCAGCCTTACCGGACCGATCCCGAACATCGTTGCGGATGCGACCGTGGCGCTGTTGCGGAATGTTCGTTCTGCGTCTGTTGTCCGGGGTGTCGGCCGCGAAGACAGATACGACTACCCCGTTGAGGTCTTCCGTGAGCTGATCGTCAACGCATTGATGCACAGGGACTACGGTCCTGAAGCTCGTGGCACCCAAGTTCAGGTGGAGCTGTTCCCCAGCCGACTCGTGATCAAGAGTCCGGGAGGCATCTACGGTGCCGTCCGAGTCGAGGATCTCGGTACGGCCGAACAAGTGTCGTCGTCTCGCAATGCGACACTCGCGCAGCTGCTCGCCGACGTTGAACTCGTGGATGAGCCCGGTCATGTGGTCAGCGAGAACCGAGGGTCGGGCCTGCCGAGAGTGGTTCGAAGTCTGCGGCAGGCCGGCATGAGCCCACCCGCATTCGATGTCCAACCCGGTCGCGTCAGCGTCACAGTGCCTCAGCATGCTCTGCTGTCGGTGGAAGTCATCGACTGGATCGGATCACTGGGGATCAACGATCTGACCGATGTCCAGCACCTGGCGCTGGCGATCATGAACTCCACCGGGCGGGTCACCAACGCGATGCTCCAGGCATGGGGCATCGATCGCATCTCCGCTGGGAATGCACTGCGTGATCTGGTTGAGCGGAATGTCGCGCTGCCGTCCGGAGGGCGGAGGTATGCGAGTTACCGCCTGGCACCGGGAATCAGAGAACACCTCAACGCCCAGAGTACGGAGACAGTATCGTCAATATCCGTTCCCCGCACGGAGCCAGAGTCGCCGAGAATTGGCCCGCGTAGAAGTGGAATCGCTGCGGATCATGATGCCATAAAACAGGCGATTCGCTCCGGGTATACCACGGCCCGGCAGATCGGGGAGGCACTGGCGATGGACTACCATGCGGTCCTTCGCCGGCTGCGCACACTACAGGATCGCGGCGAAGTAGTTCGAACACGACCGCAGCACAGCAGAAGCCAGACATATGCACTTATTCAAAAGGACGATGACCAATGAGTGCGCTTCGCAGCGAAGCGGGGGGAGTATCGGATCGCGGGCACCCGGTGGTGACCTTCCGTACCGACGATCTCTGAGAGTTGCACGATCAGAAGCGTCCGCCGACTCCGATCCTTCCCGAGCTCTGCGATCCGCCGAACGAACCCGGGCTGCGTCCGCCGCTGCTGAAACCGCCACCGCCGAAACCTCCGCCGCCGCGCATCGAGCCGCGCAGGAAGCTGTCGACGAGGACGCCGGCGAGGACGGCACCGGTTGTCGACCCGCCCGACGACCCTCGCGGGGCCTGACTCGACGACCATTGCGCGACATCACCCTGGGCGGCCATCAGCGCGTCGTCGGCGAGGCTGCCCGCACGCCGGGCGGTGTCGATGGCTGTGATCGGGTCGGTACCGGCGTCGGCGTTCGCGACGGCCAGCAGGCGCTGCGATTCGGACAGCCGGGTCCGGGCGGTGGCCTGCACCGCGCCGCGCCGGGTGCCGATGAAGTCTGCGGCCGCGTCCACCTTGGCCGACGCCGATGCCAGTGACGAGTTGAGCAGTTCGGTGCGGCGGGTGCGTTCGGCGGCGGCCGATCGGGCGGTGGCCAGGGCATCGTCGAGGTCGGCGTCGGCGTCGACGAGTGCGGTGAAGGTGCCGAGCGGATCGGCGGCGAAGTCGTTTTCGGCGCGGCCGAGGGCGTCGCGGGCGATCGACGCGGCGGCGGCCAGCTCGGGGCCCCCGTCGGCGATCAGCGCGTCGGCCTCGGTGAGTTCGTCGCGCACCTCCTCGATCAGTGCGGGCATCCGGACGCGCGCGACCCGCAGGTTCTCCTCGGCGCGGTCGATGGCGTCGAGAAGTGTCGATGCCTGCGTGATCGCACCTTCGGCGGAACGGATCGCGGCCACCGCCTGCCCCTGTTCGCCGACGGGGAGTTCGAGTGCTTCGCGGCCCTGGTCGCCACTGGATTCGGCGAAGGTGATCTGCTGCTCGGCCAGGTCCGGGTTGTCGGCGATCGACGCGAGCGTGGCCGCACCGTGTTTGCCGATCAGCTCGTCGAGTTTGGAGCGCGCGCCAGGCAGCCGGGTGCGCAGGGCGACCAGTTCTTGCGTGAGTTCGGCGAGCCGGGTGTCGGCGTTGATGAGGAGGTTGCGCATCGCGTCGAACTCCTCGACCTGCGCGTCGAGATCATTGTCGACGTCGGTGCAGGTGGTGATGATCTGGACCAGCATCGACCGGCGTTCGGAGTCGGTTTCGGGGATGTCGTCGTCGAGACGCTGACGCAGCGCGAACGATGCCGCGACCCCCTTCTTGGCGGCTTCCAGCGCGCGGGTGAACGGTTCGGTCTCGGCGACCCCGAACTCGCTGACCGCCAGCTGCAGTTCCTCCTCGCTGGTGCGGATGGCGTTGTCGGTGTCGGTGAGCACCTCGCGCGACCACGGGTCGAGGACGTCGAGCGGCTGCGACGCCAGCTGGCCGCCGGTCAATTCCTGCTCGCGGACGGTGTCGAGGCAGTCGTCGATTCGCTTGCGTCGCTGCCTGCGCGAGTACAGCAGCGCGCCGCCGCCGAGCACTGCCACGCCACCGACGACGCCGGCGATCGTCCCGGCATTCGAGCTGTGGTCGGTCCCGGCCAGTCCGTCGACGGCACCCATACCGGCGCCCAACCACTCGTCCTTGCGCAGCGCGGGCACGATCTTGTCGCTCGCGATGGACTTGAGGTCGTCGCGGGTGATGTCGTCGATCGCCTCGGGCGAGTCGAAGTAGTACGACCGGGACCCGGTGGCCACGGCCAGCAGCACATCCCGGAAACCGAGATCACTGCTGATGATGGTCTGCTGCGCCCACTTTTCGGCGGTCAGGTCGTCGAAGGTGCTGACGTAGGCCACCCACAGGGTGACGTCGTGGTCTTCCTGCAGTTTGTCGATCGCGTTCTGAAGCTGTTCGGCCTGCGCGGTGTTGAGCACGTCCGCCGGGTCGTACACCTGGTTGGGCAGCCGTGACGGCGGTTCGGCCTGAGCGGGGCCGGCCAGCAGCATGGCGAGCGCCGAGACGACTGCGACCACGAACGCGAGTGTGGTCAGGCCCAGAGCGGTCACACGGAGGACGGGAGAACGCATGCCTTAAACAGTAGTGGTCGTCGGCGCGAACGTACGACAGGTCGCAGGTCCCGGGACCGTGTTTCACCCCCTCCAGCGGCACAGCGCCTCAAGTGCGGAGAGATCGTAGTCGGGACCACCGATGCCGATGGTGATCACCGACAGGCCCAGTTCTGCCAGCTCCTGCGCCTGCCGGACCGCGTCGTCGGCGGACGCCCCGTGCTTGATCGCTGCCGAGTGTTCGATGTTCGCGGGGTCGCGGCCGACGTCGGCGCAGTGGGCCGCGAGAATCTCGGCCTTGCGCGGGTAGGAGTCCTTGTCGGCGAAGCTGTGCCACAGGTCGGCGTGCCCGGCCACATGTCGCAGTGTCTTCTTCTCACCGCCACCGCCGATCAGGATCGGGATGTCGCGGGTGGGTGCCGGGTTCAGCTTCGCCAGCCGCGCGTCGATGCGGGGCAGCGCCGCACCCAGGTCGTTCAGCCGCGATCCGGCGGTACCGAACTCGTAGCCGTACTCGTCGTAGTCCCGCTGAAACCAGCCCGACCCGATGCCCAGGATCAGCCGGCCGCCGCTGATGTGATCGACGGTGCGGGCCATGTCGGCGACCAGTTCCGGGTTGCGGTACGAGTTGCAGGTCACCAGCGCGCCGATCTCGATCCGCGACGTCTGTTCGGCCCACGCGCCGAGCATCGTCCAGCATTCGAAGTGCGCACCGTCCCGACCGCCGTACAGCGGATAGAAGTGATCCCAGTTGAACGCGATGTCGGCGCCCAGATCCTCGGCGCGGCGCACCGCATCCCGGATCAGCGCATAGTCGGGCGCGTGTTGCGGCTGCAGTTGCACGCCGATGCGGACAGGAAACCCACGAGACTCAAGTGTCATGCGTCCAGTCCTAGCACCAACGGGCCCCCTTCGTTGCTTGAGGTGTGGTCCGGTATCCCTACTTGATCCCTGAGGGCGAAGCGAGGGACGAGCGAGCGTCTCGAAGGGTCCGGCGACCCGAGGCACATGGCGAAACCACCACCTTCGATCCACCCCGGAGTATCAAGGGATGGTGACACTTCCATCCACCCCGACAGCACCCTCCCTCGACGACCTGCGCCGCCGCACCAGCGAGAAATGGAGCACCTACCCCGACGACGTCCTCCCGCTGTTCGTCGCCGAAATGGACTTCACCATCGCCGATGTGGTCGCCGACGCCATCACCAGGCAGGTGCGCACCTCCGACATCGGGTACGCGGGCAGCCCCGGCCGGGTGGGCGAGGTGTTCTCGGGATTCGCGCAACGCCGCTGGGCCTGGCGACCCGACCCGGCCGGGGTGCGCCTGACCACCGACGTCAGCGTCGTCATCGTCGAGGCATTGCGGGTGCTGATCGAACCGGGTGACACGGTGATCATCAACCCACCCGTCTATCCACCGTTCTTCGACATGATCCCCGAGGCGGGTGGCCGGGTCGTCGAAGTACCCCTGACCAGCGACGACACCGGCTACCGCCTCGACCTCGACGGCATCGGGCAGGCTTTCGCCGACGGTGCGAAGGCATTGCTGCTGTGCAGCCCGCACAATCCGGTCGGCCGCGTGCACACCGCCGACGAACTGTCCCGCATCGCCGACCTGGCCGCCCAGTACGGCGCGTTCGTGATCAGCGACGAGATCCACGCCCCACTCGTCCACGATCCGGGTACGTTCACCCCGTTCCTGTCGGTGAGTGACGCCGCCCGTGAGGTGGGTGTCGCCGCGCATTCGGCGAGTAAGGGTTTCAACATCGCGGGCGCCAAGTGCGCGCTCACCGTCTCGGCGAGCGACCGCATCGGCACCCTTCTCGACCGCCAACCCGAGGAGGTCGGTTTCCGCACCAGCATCTTCGGCAGGGCCGCCACCGAAGCCGCCTTCGAATACGGCGACCCCTGGCTGAACTACGCCCTCGAGCTCATCAAGGCCAATCTGACACTCCTGGAAACCGAACTGGCCCAAAAGATTCCCTCCGTCACGATGCGACGCCCCGCCGCGTCGTACCTGGCCTGGCTCGACTTCCGATCCACCGGCCTCGGCGACAACCCGGGCGTGCCGATCCTCGAACACGGCCGCGTCGCCCTGCACTACGGTCCCGCATTCGGCACGCAGGGAACGGGTTTCGCCCGCCTCAACGCTGCCTGCTCCCCGGAGGTCCTCGCCGAGGCCATCGACCGCATAGCCGGCGTCGTCGATGCCACTGGGTGAGTGATGAGGTGGTGACGTCATGCGCTAGCCTCGCCTGACCCTTCGCGACCCTCGCTCCTACGTCGCTTCGGCCTCAGGGATCAAGATGTCTGGTCGCGTCTGTTGCTTGATTGATGAGGCCGTCGTGGTGGATGTCGTTTTGGTGCGGCAACCTTCTTGATCCCCGAGGGTGATGCGACACTCATACGATGCGGCAACCTTCTTGATCCCTGAGGGCGATGCGACACTCATGCGACGCGGCAACCTTCTTGATCCCTGAGGGTGATGCGGCACTCATGCGACGCGGCAACCTTCTTGATCCCTGAGGGCGATGCGACGAAGGAGCGAGCGTCTCGAAGGGTCCGGTGACCTGGCCACATGACGTAACCATATGCGAACATATGTTCTATGACCGGAATCCCCGCGGCGACGATCCTGCATGCTGACCTCGACTCGTTCTATGCGTCGGTGGAACAGCGCGACAACCCGGTATTGCGGGGCAGGCCGGTGATTGTCGGGGGCGGGGTGGTGCTCGCGGCCAGCTACGAGGCCAAGGCGTTCGGCGTCCGCACACCGATGCCCGGCCACGAGGCCCGCGCACTTTGCCCGCGCGCTGTCGTCGTCCGGCCCAGGTTTGAGGCGTATTCCGAGGCAAGCAAAGCCGTGTTCGAGATCTTCCGCGACACCACTCCGATCGTCGAGGGCATCTCCGTCGATGAGGCATTTCTCGACGTCAGCGGCCTGCGCATGATCGCCGGCGACCCCGAGGATATCGCCCGCAGGCTGCGCGAGCGGGTCCGCGACGAGGTCGGGTTGCCGATCTCGGTCGGCGGTGCACGGTCCAAGTTCCTGGCGAAGGTGGCCAGTGCGGCCTGCAAACCCGACGGCCTGCGGATCGTCGCCCCCGGCACCGAACTCGCGTTCCTGCATCCGCTGCCGGTACGCCGACTGTGGGGCGTCGGCGCGGTCACCGAACGCAGACTCGCCGACGCCGGGATATCGACAGTCGGTGATCTTGCGGCACTGGGCGAATCGCGACTGTGCTCATTGCTCGGGAGGGGAGCGGGCCGGCATCTGTTCGCGTTGTCGATGGGCGTCGATCCACGTCGCGTCGAGGTGGGCAGGCGTCGTGGGTCGATCGGTGCCCAACGCGCGCTGGGCCGGCGTCCGAAAACCCGGGCCGATCTCGACACCACGGTCATCGCGATCGTCGACGGTCTCGGCAAACGTCTCCGCAAGGCCGAAAGACTCTGCCGCACAGTGGTGTTACGAATCAGGTTCGACGATTTCAGCCGCGCCACCCGATCCCGCACCCTATGGGAACCGACCGACCGCACCGACGTCATCATGTCGACCGCCCGAACCCTGCTCGACGACGCGGCCGGGCTGCTCACCGACCGCGGCTGCACGCTCGTCGGTGTCTCCCTGACCAACCTCGACGACACCGACGCCGTCCAACTCACCCTCCCTTTCGACGCCGATCACGGTGCCGAACTCGACACCACGATGGACAGCCTGCGCGAACGCTTCGGCCGCGACGCCGTCACCCGCGCGGTGCTGGTGGGCCATCACCACGGCGCCGACGCCCCCATGCTCCCCGACTGACCGATCACCCCAATTCTGCTGGTCAAGGTGGGACGGACCTCTGGGCTCCGATGACTGCGGATCAACCGATTTGGCGACATCTCAATTCGCGCTGGTTGATGTGCGACGAGCCCCAGGGCGAGGAGCCTCGAAACCTGGCGAGACGACAATGTCCGCACCCGTCGTCATTCCTAGAGACGCACATCACATTATGGTGATTGCATGACTGTGCAAGACGACGCCATCACCCCCGATCTGATCCCGTCCCAGGTGCCGACACACTGGTACAACCTGGCCGCCGAACTCGATGAGCCGATCCCGCCGCACCTGCATCCGGGCACCAAAGAACCGGTCGGTCCCGACGACCTGGCCGCGCTGTTCCCGGCCGGTCTGATCGCGCAGGAGGTCTCGCCCGATCCGTACATCGAGATCCCGGAGCCGGTGCGGGAGATCTACAAGATGTGGCGGCCATCGCCGTTGATCCGGGCGCGCAGGTTCGAGGGGTCCCTCAACACCAAGGCGCGGATCTACGTCAAGTACGAGGGCGTGAGCCCGGTCGGCAGCCACAAGACCAATTCTGCTGTGGCACAGGCCTACTACAACAGCATCGACGGCGTGAAGCGACTTACCACCGAGACCGGCGCCGGACAGTGGGGCAGTGCGCTGGCATTCGCCGGTGCCCAATTCGGCATCGACATCGAGGTGTGGCAGGTGCGGGCCTCGTACGACTCGAAGCCCTACCGCGGCTTCCTGATCCGCACCTACGGCGGCACTCTGCACCCGAGCCCGTCGGATCTGACCGAGTCGGGCCGGGCGATGCTCGCCAAGGACCCGAACACCACCGGCAGCCTGGGGATGGCGGTCAGTGAGGCCGTTGAGGTGGCCGCGCAGAACCCCGACACCCGCTACGCGCTGGGCTCTGTGCTCAATCATGTTGTGCTGCACCAGAGTGTGATCGGCCAGGAGGCCGTGGTGCAGCTCGCGCAGGTGGAGGCCGGCGCCGACGTCGTGTTCGGTTGTGCCGGTGGCGGTTCCAACCTGGCCGGGCTGTCGTTCCCGTTCCTGCGGGAGAAGCTCCATGGCCGCGGCAACGCGAAGATCGTGGCCGCCGAACCCTCGGCATGCCCGTCGATCACCGAGGGCGAATACCGCTACGACCACGGCGACGTCGCCGGCCTCACCCCGCTGCTCAAGATGCACACGCTCGGAATGGATTTCGTGCCCGACCCGATCCACGCCGGCGGCCTGCGCTACCACGGCATGGCACCCGCCCTCAGCCACACCGTCGAACTCGGCCTGGTACAGGGTGTCGCGATCACCCAGCACGACGCGTTCAGCGCCGGTGTGCAGTTCGCCCGTACCCAGGGCATCGTCCCCGCCCCGGAGTCGACCCACGCCATCGCCGCCTGCGCAAGACACGTCGCCAACAGCGACAAAGAAGAGGTGGTAGTGATCGGCCTCTCCGGCCACGGTCAACTCGACTTACCCGCCTACGCCGAATTCCTGGACGGCAAGTTCTGATCGAGTCGGCTAGGACACCGTTGCCGACGCGGCCAGACATCTTGATCGGCGACGGTGAATGTTCCCGTCAACACAGCGGCCCGCGCAGTGTTGCCGACGCGGCCAGACATCTTGACGAGTGGGAGCGCGAACGGTGACCGCACCACCACTCCGCCGCGCAGTGTTGCCGACGCGGCCAGACATCTTGATCCCTGAGGCCGAAGCGAGGTACGAGCGAGGGTCACGAAGGGTCCGGCGAGACGAGCACATGACCCAATCACCTCGGACGTCCTACTCGAGCAGCTTCTTCTGCACCTTGCCCATCGCGTTGCGCGGCAACGCATCGATATACCGGATCTCCCTGGGCCGCTTGTGATGTGACAGCTGCGACGCGACCAGGTCGATGAGCACGGACTCCTCGACCCTGTCCCCGACAACATACGCGACGATCCGCTGCCCGAGGTCATCGTCCGGAACCCCGATCACGGCCACCTCGCGCACCGAATCATGCCCGAGGAGAACGGTTTCGATCTCCCCGGCCCCGATGCGGAAGCCTCCGGATTTGATGAGGTCGGTGGATCGCCGCCCGACGATCCGGTGCATCCCGGAACCGTCGATCACCGCGACGTCGCCGGTGGCGAACCACCCGTCCCCGATCCACGATTCGGCGGTCGCCTCCGGCCGGTTCAGATACCGAGTACCGACCATTGGCCCCCGCACCAGCAGATCCCCGACGGATTCACCGTCGTGCGGAACGTCGGATTCCCCTTCCCGCAACCGCGTTTCGACACCGGTCAGCGGCAACCCCACCCAGCCGGGCCGTCGTTCACCGTCGGAGCGGGTGCTGACGGTGATGAGTGTTTCGGTCATACCGTAGCGTTCGACTATCTGGTGTCCGGTCAGCGACCGGATAGCGTCGAAGGTGGGTACCGGAAGCGGCGCGCTCCCCGAGATCAGCAACCGGGACGACGACAACGCCTGTGCCGCAGCGGTATCGGCGGCCACCCGCGACCATACCGTCGGCACCCCGAAGAACATCGTCGCACCGCGAGCGGCGGCACCGGCGTATAGAGAAGGCGTGGGGGAACCGGTGTGGATCACCGAGCTGCCCCGGCGCAGCGGCCCCAGGATCCCGAGGATCAGCCCGTGCACATGGAACAACGGAAGACCTTGTGCCAGAACATCATCGGTAGTCCACTGCCAGGCATCGGCGAGGGCGTCGAGTCCGGCGGCGATGGCGCGCCGGGTGATCGGTACGCCCTTGGGTAGTCCCGTCGTTCCCGAGGTGTACAGGATGAACGCGGCGTGATCGGCGGGCGGCTCGGGATGCCGATGCCACGACTTGGCGTACCGCCGTACCGGAACCACCGGCAAGGTGGCACCGTCGGGCGCCGTCCCGAGCCACCCCTGCGCGCCGGAGTCGGAGAGGATGTGCCCGATCTCCCGAGGCCCCGAATCCGGCGGCACCGGCACCACGGTGACCCCGGCTATCAGCCCCCCGAGCACCGCCAGCACCGTCTCGCTCGTCGGCCGCGCCAGCACCGCAACAACCCGAGCTCCGGCGATCCGTTCGGCGACGGCCGTCGCCACCCCGACGAGGTCCTCCCGCGACAGACTGTCGTCGCCGATGCGCAGGGCGTCGGCGGCGTCGGGTGCGGCGGGGTTCAGATACGGCAACAGCATGGTCTTCACTGTGCCACGCCCGGCGCAGCCGCCTGTGTCGTGCTCGCAAAACTCTGGGGAAACGGTCAAGAAGGCATGACCAGTGAATTAGTACGACCTCTGTATACGACGACACGGGCGGGCCTCGCGCACGCTATCGAGACTACCAACCGCGCGATACGCGATGTCCCGGCATACGCGGATTACCTTCGTGCGCAAGGTAATACCACCACCATGGTCGGTGGATCGGCCGAGTTCGAGGCCCTCCCGGCCACGACCAAGGCCGATTACCTGCGCGGCTACGAGGTGCAGGATCTGATGTGGCATGGCGATATCGCCGGATGCGGCACATGGTCGTCCACGTCCGGTTCGTCGGGTGTGCCGACGTTCGTCCCGCGTGACGAGGTCGCGCTCGACGATGCCGTCGATGCCCACGAACGGATTCTCCGCGACGGCTTCGGCGCCGATACCCGAACGACGCTCGTCATCGTGTGCTTTGCGATGGGCACCTGGATAGGCGGGACCTATACCTACCAGGCGATGCTGGGTCTGCGTGAGCGTGGGTACCGGCTGTCGATGGTCACCCCCGGCCTCCCGGTCGATATGGCGGTGCACACCTTGTCCGCCCTCGGACCGCGCTACGACCACGTGGTGCTGGCCGGTTATCCGCCGTCGATCAAGGATGTCCTCGATAAGGCACCCGAGAGTGCGCTTGATCAGGACATCAAGATCCTGTTGGCGGGTGAGGCGATCACCGAATCGTGGCGCGATCACGTGCTGAACCGGATCGGGCATCCCGGCGATCCCGGTCGGGTATGCCTGATTTACGGTACCGCCGAGGCGGGTGTGATGGGACATGAGACTGCGCTGACCACCGACATCCGCCGCCGTGCCGCCACCGACGCGGTGTTGAGCCTGGAACTGTTCGGGGGCAACCAGACTCGGCAGCCGACATTCGTCCGGTATGACCCGGAGCGGCGGTACGCCGAGGTCGATGACGACGGTTTCCTGCTGTTCACCCTCGATTCGTCGATCCCGATGATCCGCTACCGCATCAACGATCAGGGTGCGGTGTTCTCGGGCGCGGCCCTGCGAAGCATCGTGAATGGTTGCGGCCATGGGGATCTGGTTGATCGGATCGATCCCGCGGACGGCTTCCTGGTCCTCGCCGGGCGACCCGATGTCGTCGCGCAGTTCTACAGCCTCAACATCTATGCCGGTGACCTGCAGGAGGCGTTCGACGCCGACGAAGTGATCGACCACGTCACCGGCCGGTTCGTCATCGACCGGAAATTCGATGGCGATTTCAACCAGACTCTGACAATCTCAGTCGAAGTCGCGGAATCGGGAAAGGAAACCAGCGCCCTGAAAGAAGCGCTGGTCGGACGCTGCCTGGACGCACTCATCGCCAACAACTCTGAATTCCGGACGTTGCATGGCCAATACGGCGATCGCACCACCCCCCGAATCGACTTCCACGTTCATGGAACCGGTCCCTTCGTTCCGGGCGCACCCAAGAACGCGCATGTCCGCCCGGCCGTCTGATCAACCACAACCAAAGGAGCACAACATGATCGAGATCCTGCACCCCGTCGACGACCGCGACCGCATCGCCGAACTCGCCGACCAGTACGACGTCGTCGACGCATGGAACATCGCCCGCGAAGAACTCGTCGAACTGTTCCGGCTCGATCCCATCCGCGGATATCCCGGCACCGGCGACGCGGACCTGATCACCCGGTACATCGTGTACCCGTGGCGACAGGCGATGGTGCGTCTGCCCGATGCGGAGACGTTCTACCGGCTGCGCACCGCACGCAACCGCTACCTGATCACCGACGCCGAGCAGCGCCGCTGGTCGGGTGCGGTGGTCGCGGTCGCGGGGCTGAGCGTCGGGGCGTCGATCCTGCACGCGTGCGCGATGACCGGCGCGCGGACTCTACGGATCGCCGACCCCGACACCCTGGGCCTGACGAACCTGAACCGGCTCGCCGGCTCGGTGTGCGACCTGGGCAAGTCCAAGGCCGAGCTCGCCCGACGACGGATTCTGGAGGCCGACCCGTACACCGACGTCACCGTCTTCGGCGACGGGTACACCGCCGAGAATGCCCGCGCATTCCTCGGCGGACGCGGAACCCAGCCCGCCGACATCGTGCTGGAGGAGGTCGACGATCTGGCGACCAAGGTCGAGATCCGCCGCCACGCCAGGGCTTTGGGAGTTCCGGTGGTAATGGTCACCGACGACGGCGACAACGTCATCGTCGACGTCGAACGCTACGACCTGGACCCCGGCTACCCGCTGTTCCACGGCAACGCCGGGGACGTGACGGACCTGGACCCCGAGGCGCTGCGCGATCCGGCTCAGCGGGTGCGGATCGCCGGGGCCATCGTCGGCGACGACATCAGCCCCCGGATGACGGTCGCGCTCGGCCAGGTGGGCAAGACGATCCCGTCGTGGCCGCAACTGGGCAGCGCCTCCACGCTGGCCGGAGCCGTCGGCGCGGTGACCGCCCGGCGCATCGTCTGCGGCGCCGACGTCCCGTCGGGCCGCCATCGCATCCGGATCGATGACATCTAATCCAGACGACATCTAATCCAGATGCGGCTCAAGCACATCGGAGTGGTCGTGCCGCCGGCACCAGCTGACGATGTACCGCGCGTGCAGCCCGCACCAGCGGTATACCGACGGCTGGGTCAGCGGCAGCCGCTCGTCGTGTTCGTTGCGTGCGCGCATGAGCGGGCCGATGTAGTTGGTGGCGACCTTGTTGGCGGTGTTGATCGACACCTTGGTGACCGCGGCGAGGGTGGCGTTGTCGGCGGCGTTGCCTGACGCGATGGCCCCGGCCATCCGTGCGGCGGTGATGCCTTTGCGTCCCTGGAACTGGGTGAACAGCGACGGCCGACTGCTTCCGGTGACGGGGGCCCGCATTGGTTGCCCGAGCGCCACGGTCTGCATCGCGGTGGCCAGCGCCTGGAAGCCGTCGGCCTTGGCGACCACCCCGGCCACGTCGTTGCGGAGCCGGGCCTCGGCGAGGTGGTCTTCTTCCATCGAATGTCCTTGCGTGGCAAGCAGGACCGGTGCCGTCCGGTTGGCTTTTCGGAGCCCGTCGATGACGTCGAGGCCGTCGAACGTCCACTCCAGGTCGGCGCGGTTGAAGATGAGGTCGGCCGCCACGACGTCGAAGCGGACCTGTGCGTCGATGGCACGTTTGAACTCGGCCCGGTCCCGCGCGACGGTGATGGTCGCGTCGGCGAACTTGGCGTTCAGCGGAGCGGCGATGACGTCACCGAGGGGCGAGGCGATGAGGATGCGCATTCCCGAAGGCATATGCGTGATTATGCCTGAACAGTGTCGACTTGTGCGCGATAAGGGGTGCAACTCACTAGAACATCCCATCCTACGCGTGATTCGCACCCAAAGCTGTCGTCCAGAGTGCTGAACACCCGCTCCGAACAGATGAATCTGGAACAGCAGGAACAGCGGAACGACGCAGCGGCCGACGGGTGGGGCCAGCTGTGGCGACAACCGAACCGGAGCAGTCCCTTGACGGAGGAGCCGAACATGACCGCAGACATCAACGACGCCCTTGAGATCGCCGTCAACCCGCTACCCTCAGGACACGAGGTGGCGGTGGTCGCCGAACACGACCTGGCCGACGCCGCGTACGTCGCCCTGATCAGGGGTTTCGGACACGACTGCGCCTCGGTCGACCTCGACGAGTATCCCGCGGGCGCGATGCTGCTGCCCGGAACCAGGGCGGTCGTCGCGCGCAGTGCACGCGGCCTTGTCCGTGCGCGGGCCGCCGCTCCCGACGCACTTCTGGTCGGAATCGGGATCGCCGACGGCGCTGCGGGATCGAACGCCCTGATCCTTCCCGATGTCGCCGAGTCGGCACCACGGCTGCGTGCCGTCCTCGACTCCGGACGACAGGCGCCGACCCCGAAAAAGGGCAGGGTTCATCTCAGCGAACGGGAACTGGGAGTGCTGTCGACGTATGTGCTGGGGTCGACGGTCTACGAGACGGCCCGGCGGCACTACATCTCCGAGAGCACCGTCCGCACCCATTTCCGCCGCGTCGTCACCAGGTACAGCAACGCGGGCCGCGCGGTGAACAACAAGTCACAACTGCTCATCGAACTGATCGCCGACGGCTGGCTCGACGGCGACCAATTCAATCGCTGACAACACGGGGGGCGGGCAGCTTCCACAGCGCATCATGGGCGCGGCACAAGCGTCCGCTGTTACGGCATCGTCGGCAGGTGAGAAGCCCGGCGATGCTGTAACTGCCGGCGTGACCACCGCAATCCGGGCACGGAACCAGTGGCTCCGAGCACCGTTCGCACGCGTACATCGTTGTCCTCACCATCCCCATATCCGACCCGCTGGCGTGTGGTGCTCACGGTAGCCCGGCCAGGGGCGCCGGCACATCGTCCATTAAGGCGAATCTCAGGTGAATCTCATCGTGTTGCGGTGGGGAAACGGATATGCGGATGTAGCTATTTCACGGGACAAGGAGAACACCGAGATGACTGTGGCCACCGATCCGACCGACAGCAGCACCGGAACTACCAAGGACGCACCCGATTCGTTGATCCCGCTCGATGTTCTGCTGCGTCAACGGCTACCCGGCGCATTCAGCGACAACGACGTAGTCGAGATCGCGAGACTGGCCTACGAAGAACTTGAGCTTCGAGTGGGAACGCGCCTGTCCGAAAGCCTCACCGACGTACAGCTGGCAGAATTCGAGGCGCTCATCGACAGCGAAGACCACGAAGGCGCCCAACACTTCCTGGATACCCAGGTGCCGGGCTACAAGGACGTCGTTCGGCAGGAGTGCGACAAGGTGGTCGACGAGGTGGTCGCGCGGATCTTGAAAGGGTAGCCGGCGACCTCGTGCGGAGTCCGGTTACCAGAGCCGGACTTCGGGGCTGGCGGCGAGGACGTCGGCAAGCAGGGGATCGAGTCGGCCGGCCAGCTCGCGTTGGGGTCCGAGCAGCAACGTATTCGATGCGGCGATGAGCGCCGGCGGCGGGTTCATCGGGAGTGCGGCTGTGCTCAGCAGTCTCGCGGCCGCACTCAGCGTCTCCGCGGATTCATCGTCGTCAGGGGTTTCGAACCGCGGGGAACCGGATTCTGAATTATCGAATGGTGCAAGGGAATTCATGGAATCATCGGCGTGGCCGTTGTGTACGCCGGCGTTGATGCCGGATTCGATGAGATCGGCCACCAGATCGGGTCGCCCGAACTTGTGGGCCATATCGAAGGCGGTGGCCAGGCGGTCGGCGAATGTCGCTGTCCACTCTGCACGGCGCCTGCTGTCGGCGAACTGAAATCGTTGATAGTCGATTGCGATCACGGACGACACCGCAGTGTCGAGGGCTTCGGCGACCAGTTCGTCCTGCCGCGCCGGGTTCATGCCTGCTTCGGTCAGTAGGCGTTTGACTCTGTTCCACGAGAGATTGGGTATCTGATGGTGCATTCCAGCCTGGGCCAGGCCGTCGGCAGCGTGCTCGAATGCCAAATCGGAGGCTACAAAATCATTCTGGGAAAAATAGAAGATCGCGAGATTGTAGTCGCACACGGCCGCCTTGTCCGGTCGGCCGATGTCGGAAAACTCCTGTCGCACCTGGAGGAGCGTCGAAATGCCACTCGCCAGATCACCCGACATGGCGCGTGCGAAGGCGAGCGCCATGGTTGTGTCACGGACATCGTCGATGGCGCCGATAGCGGTGAAACCCTCGACAGCATCGGTCAATTCGCTGACTGCCTCGCTGAATCGGCAGGATTCGACATTCAGTGCACCCAACGACGCCGTGCAAAGGATGGACACGCGAGACGTTGCGGGAAGAGCGGATCGCACGGCGCGAAACTCGGACTCGGCCATCTCTCGGCGTCCGGCGCGCCGGTACAGATTTGCGAGATTGATTCGCGGGCCCAGAGCTTCGTCGGGAAGGCCGAGATCCTCGTACTCGGCGATCGCCATGAGCAAAGCCTGTTCGGCGATCTCGTAGTCGCCGGTGTGCGTCGCCATGCCTCCCACGTTGTTGCTCGCCTCGGCGTGCAGACGGCGTTCACCATGCTCGTCCCATTCGTCACAACTGATCGTGAACGCCTGCTGAGCGGTGTGGTAGTCGCCGACACTCTCCGCGATGAATCCGATGGTTAGCATGCAGCGTGTCGCCATCACGGTGTCGACCTGCTGATATGCCTCGCGGGCGGCCAGATACTCGTCGATCACGTCATCGTAGGGCGCGACCTGGAACATGTGGTCGGCAAGTTCGACATGTGCCGCACCGGCCGCGGCCAGATCGCCGCGTTCGGCCGCCGCTGTGGCGATCTCGTCGAGCTCGCAGGCCCGCCGGTCCCATTCCCGGAACTCGGCGTCGTCATCGTCGTCAGTCATCACCTGAGCGTAGTCGTATTCGGCGGTGGGGAAACGGTCAAAGATATGCGACCGCAAGAGGCGGCCGCCTGAGCAAGAGAAGGAGTGACGCCATGACGCGACACAATCCGCGTGCGGGCCGGTCGTCGGCTCGCCGCACCGTCGGCAGGAGGGTGCTGGTGGCGATGCTGGGCGTGGTGCTCGGCATCGTCGGGCTGGCCGGGGTCAGTTCTCCCGCCCACGCGAACGGCACGGTCGACGCATTCGTCAATCGGTGGAATGGCAGCTACGCCGACTACGACGGTGCCTACGGCGCGCAGTGTGTCGACCTGTTCAATTATTACAACCGGGACGTCGTCAAGGCGCCCAGGATCGCTGTCAATTACGCGGCACAGCTGTTTGGTGCCGCGCCGTCCAGCCACTACGAGAAGCTCTCACCGGGCGTCACGCCACGCAAAGGTGATGTGGCGGTGTGGGGTACGAGCTGGCCGTACACCAGCGCCGGGCATGTCGCCATCGTGCTCGGCGATCAGGGCGGCAACATCTCGGTGCTGTCGCAGAATCCCGGTGCCGCCAAGATCATGTCGATCACCAAAGCTCACCTGAGCGGGTATCTGCGGCCGCGCAATCTCGGACCGTCGGGAGCCAATCCCGTCGGAAACATCGACGAGGTGTCGGTACCGGGAACCGGCCGGGTACGCGTGCGGGGCTGGGCATTCGACTCGGACAACTCAGGAGCGTCGATCGACGTCCACGTCTACGTCGGTGGTCCGGCCGGTTCAGCAGGTGCACAGGGCTATCCGCTTCGCGCGCAGGGGTCGCGTCCCGACGTGAACAATGTGCACCGGATCGGCGGCAACCACGGATTCGACGCGGTTCTCAACACCGGCAAGGTCGGTTCGACGCAGGTCTGCCTGTACGCGATCAATATCGGTGGCGGCGGCAACGTGCACCTCGGTTGCCGCACGGTCACCATCAGCAGTCCGCAGCCCGGTGGCGTTGTCGACGAAGTGACCGCGCTCGGCGGTGGCAAGGTGCGGGTGCGCGGGTGGACCTACGACCCCGACGACAGCTCGGCCTCGCTGACGGTGCACGTCTACATCGGCCCGCAGCCCGGACAGCCCGGATCCTGGGCTCTGGTCTTCCCGGCGAATGTGAGCCGTCCGGATGTGAACCGCGCGTTCGGGATCGGTGGTCAGCACGGTTTCGACCGGGTGCTGACGACCTCGGCGCGCGGCCCGCAGACGGTGTGCGCTTACGCGATCAACATCGGCAACGGCAACCACAACCCGCAGGTCGGGTGCAAGACGGTGACCGTGAGGTAGTGGCGTGACCGCGAGATGTCGCCGGTCGCGACCGGTTCCGGGGCGGCCGGCGACATCTTCGCTCGTATTCGGGCGGCGACATGTTCGCCGTATCCGTGGGGAAAAGGATCCACAGGTACGTAGCGAGGAAAGGGACAGATATGAGACGGCAGAATCTCAACGCGGTCGACGCTATCGCCGATCGTGAGGCCGCCGAACGCGGCGACCTGTTGATCGTCGGTGTGCGACCGGCCACCGGCACGAGGGTCCGGACCGACGTGCTCGATTCGATCACGTCGATGATCGGGATGGTTCCCGATGCGGTGCTGCATCTGTCGGTGGGCCGTGCCGCCGACGGCGTCACCGGATCACCCACCACCAGTGTGCGAGTGCACGTCACCGGACCCGCTGGGTCCGGTGAGCTTCTCGACGAACTCGCGACCGTGCTCGATCCGTATGTGGAGACCACGTCCTCCCGGAAAGACGTACCTGCGGTTGCTCGGTTGGCCGAGCACCGGTGGATTCTGCGCCCGGACGTCAGCCGTTTCGGTTTCATCACCGGCGAGAACGGCGGGGCCGGGGAAACCACCATCCGCGCCTACGAGTGGACGGCTGAAAATCCTGTCGCACAAGATGACTACCACCGGCTGTGGCGGGCACTGTCGACCTGGCCGGACGGTCGAGTCGACGTGACGGTGCGTGCGGGTGCACAATCGTCGTTCCGGGTGACGATCACGCTCGTCGGTGCCGCGCAGCCGCCGTTGAGTGTGCGTGCCGCCGCCGAGAACTGGTTTCCCGGATTGCGCGCGGTGCCGGCGACCGGCGAGATCGCCGAACTGCGTTGCGTAGCAGCGGACACCCAACTGGCATTGCTCCTCCCGCTGCCCGTCAGCGACGTCGTGCCCGTTGGCTTCCTGTCGGGATCGCCCGCGCCGCTTCCGGTTTCGATGACGTCCGAGGCGTTCGGGACGTACGCCGACGAATCGGATACGGTGAGAATCGGTTTCGCCCGTACCGACGCCCACGAGACGATCGATGCCGCATTGGAGGACGAGGAACTGCGCCGGCATGTGCATGTCGTGGGAGCCACGGGAACCGGTAAGAGCACTCTGCTGGCCGACATGGTGCACCAGATCGCACACAGCGGTCACGGCGCGCTGGTCCTTGATCCGCACGGCACGCTCGTCGACCGGATCATCGAAGAGTTGCCCGAGTGCGCGGCGGACCGTGTCCAGGTGGTCCGCGCCGACGACCTCGAGCATGTCGTTCCGCTCAATCCTCTTGCCGGTGGCGATGAAACGCAGCTCGACACCGCGATCGCCGACATGTGCGAGATGTTCTACGAACTGTACGACCCCAAACGCACCGGCATTGTCGGACCCCGATTCGAGGAGCGTCTGGGATATGCGCTGCGTGGTCTGGCGCTGCTGCGCGGAAACCGGGCCAGCCTGCTGGATGTCCCGATCATCCTGGACCACAAGGGTATGCGCAGGGCGCTGTTCAAGAAGCTGACCGACCCGCGGGTCAAGCAGTGGTGGTACAACGACGACCGGCACACGAAGTCGAACGAGTACGCCGATCTGGTGTCCTGGACGACGTGCAAGTTCGAACGGTTCTCGGCCAGCCCGGCATTGCGGGCGATCCTCGGGTCCGGTGCCGACGCCTACGACCCCGTCGGGGCGATGGACGACGGCCGGATCATCCTGGTGGACTTGGCGAAAGGCCAGATCGGTTCGACCGGTGCCCGGATGCTGGGATACCTGCTGCTCAACAGATTCTGGGTGGCAGCGATGAACCGCAACACCGATCGCCGATTCCACGTCATCGTCGACGAAGCCCACGCGGTGATGGCCGGATCACTGGTCAACATGCTTTCGGAGGGAAGGAAGTTCGGTCTGTCGGTGACAGTCGCACACCAGTATCTCGACCAGCTCGCCCCCGACATCCGCAACGGTCTATCGGGAAACGTCGGCACCACCGTGATGTTCCGCGTCGGCGGTCGGCACGCCGACGAACAGGCCGCCGTCATGGGAAGGCAGATCGATACCACCACGCTGGCGAACCTGCCGACCTTCAACGCCATGGTGGTGCGGACCGCCTCGGAGTCGGTGAGCTCGTGCCCACACACCGTCATAGTGGGTGGACAGACCCACCCGTGCCGGCATGCGGATGCCGATACCGTCGTGCGCGCAAGCCGGGGTCGTGTCGCGGAATTCAACGGACGGATCAAGCAGTTCGATCCTGACGTCGAGTACCCGGAGGACGGTTCCCGGCCGCGGCCCGTCCCAGGCAAGAAGGAGGAACCGTCATTCCTCGATGAGTGGCTGGAAAAGCGCAGGCAGACAGCCAAATCTGATGAAGCTGCCGGGAGCGGGGACGCCGGATCGGCCGGTCGTCAATAGCCCCAGTTCAGGGGGCATACCGATTCATCGTTTACGACGAACTTCTCAGTTGGGAGCCGCTATCGCGGACCTGATTCGGTATATTGATGAGCTTGCGGACCGTGGGGAAACGGCTATTCCTATGTCAGCAGAGGGCGTCAGGAGAGGTCCGGAAATGATACTCGACTCCGATCTGGACGGCGCCTGCACGCGCGTTGCCGGTGCCCAGAATGAAAGGACGAAAACATGTATGTGACACAGGATCCACTCGTACGGCATCCCGACGGAGTCAGCATCGGTGAGCACAGGGCCGCCGGGCGACGCCGGCTGCTGGCGGCTCCGCTGTGGATATCTTTGCAGCTGATGATGATTGCTGTCATTGTGATGGGCCTGCTGGTGCAGGGCGAGTACGTCATGATGCGACTGGTTATCGACGAACTCCTCCCCGGCGCCACAGCCGATCAGCGGACAGCGGTCGGCATCGTCGTCACCCTCGCCTATCTGATTGTCTGGGCCTCTGTGGGCTTCTGCGTGGCTCGGGCAAGTGCAGTCATCCACGAAGTGGGCGTACCGGGTGGGAAAGTCCCGCGGATGGCCGCAATACGGCAGTTCGGAGTCGTTGGTGCGATCGCGGTGATCTTCGGGCTTGCGGTGATGGCCGGAGCAGCATACAGCAGAGCCGATGCGCTCGCCACAACTGCGGGACGCGACGCGCGCAGTGCCGAGATTCTGTCGAATAGTGAGGCCGACGAGGCCGTGCTTGATGCGGTGGCAAAGGAGGCGTACGACAATGTTTTCGGCCGCGACCTGCTGTGGACGCTGCTCACGCTCGGTGTGTTGGCAATCGCTGCGCTGGTGGCCGGCCTGGCGGTGCACTCGCTTGCCAAGTCGGCGGGTGTCGGCATCGCCGAGGCCCGGATCGGACGGGCGCGTCGGCAGGCCGACCGCGCCAGGGCCGATATGGTCAAGGCTCAAGCGGAAGTCGAAGCACTCCAAGCCGCGAAACAGGCCCGGGCCGAAGGCGCTCGCAAGGCTGAGGCGGCATTGACGGAGCGCTACCACAATCACGGGCCGGCGCACGCGCGTGTGTACCTCGTGGCGCGCAAGGGCAATCCGGAGTTCACCGACTATCTGATCCCGGCCCCCGGACCGGAAAGCTGATCGCGCGGCAGTAAGGAGAAGATCATGCATTTACCTTTTGGACGGCCGAGCCTGCGGCCGTCGAAACCCAACAGCGACGGCGACGATGACCGTCCGATCCGTTGGTCGGAGGCATCTCGGGAGCACGAGCGCAGGGTCCGCCGAGACGGCAGACTCGACGGTAAGAGTGGTCTATTTCCAGATGCCGCGACCGGACACACTCCCGCGACCGAGCAGATCCAGGCCAAGTATCGCAACTCCAGTGCCAACAACGAGAAGATCCTCGCAGCGGACTTGTTGGAGATCGACGTCAACGATCAGGCCCTGGCCGCTGAGCAGCGTCGAGTGCAGACGGACCTGGATGGCTTCGAGATCCCCGAACAAGTGGCTCGCAACCGCGACGAGGAAGATGTCGCGGCCCGCAGGGGGAGGCGTAAGGCCAACGCGGTTCGGGCGGCGAAGGTCAGCGAGCAGGCGGCCCTTCGCGCGCGGCTTGGCGAGATCAAGAAGGAACGGGCCGCACTGGCCGAGCGTCGTGCGAACGCCATCAGCGATGCCCTGCAGCACCGTGAGGCCGCGCGACAGTTGTGGGCGCAGCTCGTAGCCCTCTACTGGACGCGCTATCTGCGCTTTCATCCCGACTCCGACGAGGTGCGCCAGGCGTATTCGGTCCCGGAACTGACGCTGGCCGCCGGCGCCCCACAGGTTACTGACCACGTTCCTGGTTCTACTGCGAAAGGACTTTGACGATGCGCTGGTTCAGCCGTAAGCCAAAACCGATCACCCCGACGACCACCGATCCGTGGACGACCGGTTTCACCCGGCGCGACTTTGGTCCCGAAGCCATCGATGCCCCTATGGCGCAGCCACTTCCACAGGAAGTGATGGGCGAGTCCGGGCAATTGCATCGGCTGATCGAAGGGCAGATCGAGCGGATGCTGCCCGGTCTGGAAGACAATCACGGCCATGTCCTCGACGAATGGTTGGCCACCCAACTGGCCTCGGCGGTGAATGCTCTCCACGAGCAAGTAGCGCGCCAGGACGCCATCGCGGACGGGCTGATCAGGTCCGCCCAGGATCGGGCAGAGCGTGCCCGCGACCGTCATAGGCAGCACGCCGAGCGGATGCATAGACTTACCGCACAATTGGCTGAACTGCGCCACGATCTGGCACCCCAACGGACTACGGCGCCGGATGCCCTGGTGCCCGGCGAGACTACGTCCGCTGCGCGCGACACACCAGCCCAGAGTCCGGCCGAACTACCCCACAAGGAGTTGCAGTGAATTACTCTCGTCCGGCCCGTATGTCAGCCGCGGCTCTGATCATGGGATCAGCGATATTGGCGTCTGGCTGCATAGTGGGGCCTGGCGATGATGATGGCGAACTGGTCACAGTGCCCTGCGCCATCGCCGCAGACGCGACTACGAGCGACGACTTTCTCACCCCGAAGACCACGGCGCTGGTGCACGGATTCCTCAGCGAGGTAGCCTGTTCGAAGGTATCTGTGCGGCCGATCAGTATGAACTCGATCGGCGAGGACTGCACCGTTCCCGATGTCGCGGTCGACCTACGGGCCTCCGATGACAATGCCGTGGCCCGCAAGGCAGAGATCCAGTCCCGGATCGTTCCTTTGGTTACCAAGAACATCGCCAAGGTCACCGAGTGTGTCCAGCAGGAGGGGCGTGGCCGGGGGACCGATGTCGTCGGAGTCTTCAACGCGATCGCTTCACTCGTCAACGGCAGTACCGTGCATGTCCTGGTGGTGTCGGACATGGTCCAGAACGTCGGTGTCGATCTGCAACACCGCGACCTGGCCGCCAAGGATGTTGCGACAGCTGCTACTCGTGAACTTGCCGCGGCGCTTCCCTCGATGAACGGGTGGAAGACGAGGGTCGGTGGCCTCGGGACCGGAACCACTGATATGTCACCGGCACATTCCGCTGCGTTGCACCAGGTTTGGCGAGATGCGCTGACCCAGAAGGGTGCTGCGGTGGAGTCGGTCGGTGTGTAGTCAGCTGCGATAGCGAGGCGGGTGGACCTCGCGCGGTGGACATACATGGCATGCGGCGGCAGCCCAGGTCAGCGGCGAGGTAGCCGGACCTGGGTTGTCGCGCCATACTGCCAGCTTGCGGCGCTGCCATTGTGCCAGCGCCTGCACAGGGTCGGCCGCTTCATGTGTCTCGTCGACGGCGAGCGCGAGTTCCGTTGTGGGGCCGGGTATCGCGGTGTGTGACGCATACTTCTCGAAAGCCGAGTCGGACGGCAGCGTCCACCGGGTGGTGGTGACAAGTTCGGCTCCGGAATTGAACATTGCCATCACGAGACCGAATGTTTCCGAACTCCGGTAGTCGACACCACCCTCGCAGGCGATAATCGCCACCCGCGGTGGCATCGGCCAGATGACATGCCCCGGACCGGATTCCGGTGCCTCACCGACTTCATCGAAGGCGGTGCCGAGCATCAGGTCCAGAGCTGAAAGCGGGCGGTGCGCCTGATTGACGGTATCGGTGTAGCCGGGTTCGTTCGCGTCGTCGGACAGGTGCAACGACGCCGATCCGGGCTCATCCAGCGTCGACGACACATGGCCGAAGTAGACCAACCGCCCCGGATCGTCGCGGAGGTCGTCGCTGAGGTCCCAGCGGTCCACGACCTTTCCGACTCCCGAAAACGAGGTTCTCGGCCGACTTCGGATGCGTTCGACGAATGCCTCGGCGTTGGTGGGCAGACCGTACGGATTTATCCGTCCGAGGACCTGGCCGAGTCCGGAAGAGGTCGGAAGTTTCGGATCGATCATATACACGGTGGGGCGCGCAGCGCGAGAACTGTTCCAGCGCGCAGGAATACGTGCCCTGCCGACGTGTATGGTCGCCGGTGGCTCATAACAGACATCCACGACCTCGATCAGTCGTCGCGGGTCATCGATCACCGCCAGCTCGAACGGCATACGCGCAAGCATCCGGCTGGGCGTGATCCGGACGGTCACCCGGCCCCGGGCGGCCCGTTCGACGATCTCTCGCCGGACATCTTGCGGGAACACCATATCCGCGAGCCGAGCGTTCAGGGAGAACTCACTCAGCGGACGAACCAGTGCCCCGGTCAGCGCTGACCGCACCGGGTCTGCGTCATCACCGGTTGTTGTGATCAGCGCACTGTCTAGCGTGACGAGTCCGCGGTCACGCGTCGCCGACGAAATACGATGCACCGTTGGTGAATCAGGGCGATCGAGCCACCGGAACGACACGTAGGTGTCACCTGAATCGAAGGCCCGTAACAGCAGGGTGCTGTCGTCCGGTGATTCGGCCACTACCTATTCCCCACAGCAAGGAGTTCGGTCAGCGTCGGACCTTGTGGGCCGTCCGTGGCCGGTGGTCCATCGAGACTCGCGACAAACGAACCAACCGCATCTACATAACGGGCGACGGACTCCGTGTCGGGGGTGTTCCTCGTTCGTCGCGCGAGTTGCCGGGTCAACCCTTGGACGGTGGCGACAACCTCGTCCCGTTCATGACCGATTCTGTTCGCGTTCTGCTGAATCCGGGTCAGAACCGATTCAGCGGTGGTTGCGCCGGCTCCGGCGAGGATGGCGCCCGCTTCCCGATGCAACGACCACGCGTAGCGGCAGTGACGATCGATGCGGGTCATCGCGATGCCCAGTGGATCCAGCCGAATCGACTCCAGTGGTGTGTCCGCCGAGATCAAGGCGAATCGCAACCCAGATGGATCGCTTGTACCGGGGTATAATTCGGCGCTGATCTGACCGCCGGACGCTGAACATGGTGCCACCGCCAGAATTTCGCCTGTCGACGAGTCAGCGGCGACCGCCATCGTTTCTTGTATCTCTTGGGATTCGGGAATCACCTCGTCCCGCAATCGGGCCCGCACCGAGATCGAGCCGTCGGTCGTGGTGATCTCGAGATCGGGAGCGTCAGGTCCGGTGAATCGCAGCGCCCGCGCCGGAAATGGCCGAAGATCGTTGAGCTGACCGGTCACTGTAGAGAAATCACCGAGCGAGGTAGCCAACTCGTCCTGGCCTATTAATCGGCTCAAACCAGTCTGCCACCCGATGTCGTCGGCGAGCAGATGGGTCCGCAGGATGCCGGCGAGGCGATCTCGGGAAGGCGTATCAAGGGCGTCAGGCGGACACGAGTCGATAATGCTGGACAGCATGCGCACCGTTGCCGGGCTGTGGTCGCCGTTGTCGATCTCGTCAACAAGCCGTTCGGCAGCCGTTGCCCCCAGCACGTAATAGCGCAGAGCCGGTTCGAAGGAACCGAGCTTCCTGTGCGCGAAAGCTTGGTCGAGCAGTAGCGCCGCCTCATCGAGATCACCCAGATGTATCCGGTCGACGGCGCGTACCGTCGCGAGGCGGGCGAATGACTCGGCGAGGGTTGGGCCGTCGATCCGGGCACCGTCCGGTGCCGCGGACAGACGCTGCGTGAAGTCGACCTCTGTGAACAGCGCACGGGTTGACCGCACAATCGTCGAATCCACGATCACGTCGATGACGACGTCGGGGAATGCCGCGTCGATGACGACTCCGACGCCGCCGATCTCGATGTGTACCGGTTCGAGCACGATTGCCGTATCGGCGTGCCATGACACGAGTGTTGAGCTGTCACGGGTGACGATGCCGCTCAGACTGCCGGTCATCAGAGGTCTCCCCGCTGTGTGGTGGTGCCGTCCCGAAGCTCGCGTATTGCCCGGTTGACCGCACCTTCGATAAGGGCCGCAACATATCCGGCGGCTCCCGCAGCGGTACTGAACCGGCATTCCGCGGCGATGTCAGGAGACCAGAGCGATTGTATCTCCCGCCGGAACAATCGGGGACCCGACGCCGACGTCGTTCTGCCGAGCAGGAAGTCGATTGCCAACGAGGCCTCCCAGCACAATTCACCGCTGCTCGACAAGCGTGCGGCAGGATCGGTTCGAACGAAGTCTGCTGCGATGCTCATCATATCGGTGGGCTCTGCCTGCGCGGGCGGTGCAACCGCAACGGCGTTGTCACGAGTTCCTGAGTCGTCAGGGTCGTCACGTTGTGTCAGGGGTGTTTCGTGTTCGAGTTGCTTGCTGTGACGTATGTACTTGTCCTTGCGGGCATCCTCGATTCTGCTCCGGAACATCCACTCGGTGCCGGCCAGAGTCATGCCTTTCGACAGCCGATTCACATAGGTGGTGAGTACCCGCTCGTATGCCTCGCCGGCCAGCGGACTGTTTCGTTCCCGCTCAACCACCTGCTTGTCGATGATCGCGTCGAGGAACTCCTTGGCCAGTCGCCGCAGCTCGGCAAGTTCGTTTTCGGACAGCTCGTCAGCCGGTTCGACACCGTAATCACGGACGAGGCTGCTGAACCGCTCGGACAGGGTAGCTTTCTCATCATCGGCCAGTTCGCGGGGAATACCGTTACCCGTCAACCGAATCCGGCGAAGATGATGGAGGTACGCCTGAAGCGAGGTGCGGGTGTCCTGTCTGTGCCGGCGTGTCTGGTCGCGGACGAAGTCCCCGGCCGAGTTCTGCGTGGCGATCACACCGTCGACAACCATCAGCTCGCGCACGGCTCCGGGGGCCTTGCGCGCGCCCTCCCGGACGGCCAGCAGAACATCTTTCGGCCAGCCGACAGGATTCAGGACCATCAGGGTGTCGCACCATCCGACGCTGTACCGGCTCAACGGCTCGACCAGATCGGCGCACGCGGCCAGCCCCGCGGTGAGCGTAGCTCGATCGGCGACAGGAAGGCGTTGTTTACGCATGAAGACGGTCAGACTGGGATAGTAGGCGGGACCGAACCAATCACACGCACCGAGCTTGCCCGCCCAGCCATGCAATTCGTCGGGCAGCTTTCCCGCAGTCGGCCTCGGCATCGTCATCTGGCCGCGCCACTGCTTGAGCAGTTCGTTGCGGCCGATACCTTCCGGACCGACGATGAACCGGTCGATCGACGGCGGTGGTTCGGGTGCGGGTATCACCGGTGGTTCAAGACGTTCCACGGGGCGCTCCTGTCGGTGTCGGATGCGAATTCTAGACGGTTACGTGTCGCATGTGTTGATATACAACCGTTTCCCCACATCACAGGAGGTGACGGCAGTCATCGCCGTCGCATTCTCGACATTGCCCACAGGGAGAAGAACAGGACTATCAGGTAGGTCAGCATGAGCATGATAGCCGAATCGGTGTGCAGGTTCTCGCAGTTCGCAACGGGGGCAACGAAGTCCATAAGGGCTGCCAGTCCGAGAGCGGTGCCGATCACGGCCATGCCGATGACAGGCCGAATTCCTACGAGCAGCCCACACACGATCGCGGCACCTATCGCGACGAACATACTCACCTGGTAGTCACCGAGCGCGGTCCACGGTTGAGGCCGGCTCCAGAACTGGATGGCCTCGATGATCCCGACCCAACTCAGCGGGAGATAGCGAAAGTCCGACACGCTCCAGCGGAAGGCCAAGGTCTTGGCGGTGACCACCAACCACGTGAGTGCGAATGCCCCCGTCAGCGAGTACTGCTGCCCACTGCCGAATCCATCGCCACAACCGGAGCCGTTCAGTCCCAGCAGCGCTGGGAGCAGCGCGATCAGCCCGATACCGCTGTAGCACCATCCTGCGACGTCTGCGATCGGCCCGCCCATGCGGTAGGCAACTGCGGTGACGACAGCCAGGAACCCACCCATCGACGCGGCCATTTGCCAACCATCACCGGCGAGCATGCCCAGAGCGATAGAGGCGAGCAGACCTTCGAGGATGATCAGCGACGGGTTTTCCTTCGGGTCCGAACTCACACATACCTCGCGGGGAGGCCCATTGATCCGATCATCCGCGACATGTATCACCTCCGGTGCGTAGTCGTCGCCGCCGCCAACGATGTTCATCAGAAGTAACTAATCGGCATGCCCCCAAAAGTAGGGTATTGACATTGAGCCGAATCGAAGGCTGAGGTCGAGAACGGCGTGTCTGTATGGCGGCGAAGGTGATTCATCCCTTTGGGCGACACGCGATGGCGACTCGGATCCGTAGGATGCGTTAGCGACAACTCCTTGTCGTGGCGTACTCACGGTGCATGAATTGGGTCATTCCGCGACCCGGACAGCAGGGTCGGCAGTTCGGAAATCAGAGAGGCTACCGAGTTGATTCACGATGACGGCTACGGGGATGTGCCCGTGACCGGTGCGCGTCCGCCGGGAACGCCCCCAGACCCGGCACAGCAAAGCGCTGAGCGATTCCGGCAGTCGCCGCCCCCGCCGCAATCGCCTCCGCCGTACGTGGAGGCGTCGGCAGGCCGTCGTAACCCGCCGCCGATGGGCACTGGCGGTCCGCCGCCGGCACCGGGGCCGTCGTTCCCGGTACCTCCCGCGGGTCATGGGCATCCGCAGCCGGGTTACCAGGTCGGCGCCAACCACAGTGCGGCTTATGGTCCGGGCACGTCGCCCGAGTCCCGGGAACCTCAACCCGGTGCTCCGGCAGCCGAACTCATGGCTATCGGGGAGCGACTCGATAGCATCGACGGCTCGGTGCGAGGCTTTCATGTGCGCGCCGAACAGTACGAGACGATCATCCGCAAGATGCAGTCAAAAATCGAGGACCTGCAAAGTGATCAGGTCAGGACTCTTCTCAAGCCGGTGATCAGTCGTCTGGCGAACCTGTACACCGAGGCTATGACGGCTGCCGAGCGCGCGGCTGGGCGTGGAGATACCCAGGCCCAGAAAGATTTCGGCTATTTCGCGGATGAGATCGAGGAGGGCCTGGAACTTCTCGACATCGAGTCGCTCGGTACCCGGGTGGGCGACGACTTCAACGCGAAGATTCAAGCGGCGAGCGGTACGGTCACTACCGATGATCCCAATCTTGATCGCAAAGTTGCGCAGGTAATCCGCCAGGGTTTCAGCTATACCGGAGCTGATCGGGCGCTGTTGCTGTCCAAGGTAAGGGTCTACCGCTACTCGGGCCGAGTCACTGAGTCCGCCGTACCGAGTGCGACACCGCTGACCGACGACCATGTCAATTCTGAAGGAGAAGGACACTGATGGGCGAAGTATTCGGTATTGACCTGGGCACCACATACTCTGCGGTGGCCAAGATCGACGAACTCGACCAGGCCGTCGTCGTCAAGAACGCCAATGGGCAGGACACCACGCCTTCGGTGGTCTTCTTCGAAGAGGGCGGTAACGTCATCGTCGGTGCCGAGGCGAAATCTGAGCTGATCGCGGCCCCCGATGACGGTGTGGCACTGATCAAACGCGAGATGGGCAACGAGCACAGCCTCGATTTCTTCGGCACGACCTACACCCCGGAATCGCTGTCCGCGGTTATTCTCAAGGAACTGGTGCAGGCGGCGAACACCGAGGGAGACACCGATATTCGCAATGCCGTGATCACCGTTCCTGCCTATTTTGGTGTGCGGGAAAAGGAAGCAACCAAGCAGGCGGGGGAGATCGCCGGCCTGAAAGTAGTTGGCATCCTTGCCGAACCGATAGCGGCGGCACTGTCGGTGGGCGTACGTGGCGAACGCAAGGAGACCTTGCTGGTGTACGACCTCGGCGGCGGCACCTTCGACACGACGGTGATGATCGTTGAGCCCGGAAACGTCGAGGTGGTGGCGGTTGACGGAAACCGTGTCCTCGGCGGAGCCGACTGGGACACCGCGCTGGCGCAGCTCGTCGTGGACAGGTTCATCCAGCAGGCCGGGATCTCCGATGACCCATCTGACGATCCCGAGTTCATGATCGAACTCTTGCAGGCAGTGGAAGAAAAAAAGATTCTTCTGACGAAGAAATCGGAAACAACCGTACGGTGTCGGTTTCAGGACTATGACGAGAAGATAGCTGTTACTCGCGCGGATTTTGAAGCCGTCACCAAGCATCTCATCGATCAGACCGTGGATATCGCGGAGCGGACGATTACCACCGCCAAAGGAATCAGACCGGGACTGGAGATCGACAAGCTGATTCTTGTGGGTGGGTCATCACGGATGCCGATGGTCGATGGGGCTCTGCGTGCCAAGGGGTGGGATCCGAAGCCGACAGAGTTTGATCTAGCTGTGGCCAAGGGCGCGGCGATCTATGGTGAAGCACTGCTGAGCGGAGCCGTGCCCTTCCCGGGGCCGGATGGTGGCAACGGTGACGGTGGCACGGCCGAGGCGGTGCCTGCGAATACGACACCGAGGCCATTCCTTCCTTCGGGGACGCTGAGTATCCAGAACGTGCTGTCCCGTGGTCTCGGAGTCAAATTTGTCAAGAACGATAGCGCGCACACCCCGTACATCGGGTTCTTGGTCCATGCGAACGACAGCCTGCCCGTCGTTGACTTCACCCTAGAGGCCGGCACGGTGGTCGACGGTCAGAGCGTCGTGGCCGTTGAGCTCTATGAGCAGGGCGGTGAGGTCGAATCAGAAGAACCGGTCAACAACGCATTCCTGAAGAAGAGCGAAATCACAGGTCTTCCGTCGCTGCCAAAGGGCTCACCGATCCACCTCCTGCTGAACGTCAGCAATGAGGGCCTTGTTCGGCTGTCCGCGCGCGAACCCCAGTCGGGCCAGTACCTGGAACTCGAGGCGACGGTCTCCCTGCTCGACCCGAAAGAGGTTAACGAGGCGAAGGAACTCGTGTCCGGTCTGATGACACGATCATGACCTTCGACAAGAACTCTTACATCGCCGATGTCCTGAAGAAGCGGGTGCCGGCGCAGAAATCGGAACTCCTGACCGCGATCCGGAAACTCCGGGAGACCGGTGACGTCATTGCGGTCGGCGCGGTCGATGTGGCCGGCCTGCTCGCCGTGACCACCGACGTTGCGGACATCCCGGCGCACCTGTCGCAGCTGAAGCAGAGCGTGCTGAACAAGCGGCGGAAGAACGATGGCAATGCTGAACTGGTGGCAATGCTCCTTGAAGCGTTGGAAGAGAAGGGGTTTGACCTAGCTGATCCTTCCTGGTGGAACACGCTGCGGTCTGCCAAAGCAGAGGCGTTCAAAGGTCGGATCACCGAGTTCGCCAAGGCCGTGGCCTTGGAATGTCAGGCACTGAAGGTCGTCACCGAGGAGCACATCAAGGAGAGGGCGCAATCGCTTCCTGGTGTTGATGTGAACGATCTCCGAAAGGCTGTGGAGAAGAACGGGATCGCGGTGCGCGCCGCGATCGAGCCGCCCACGGTGCCGACGCCAAGGGTGTTCCAGGATGCCTTGAAGCATGTCGACTTCCGGAGCGTTGTCGACGTGCTCCTCCTCGCCGAGAAACCCGCCTCGGACATCAAGGTCATCGATGAACTGAGTTACAGCGGTGGTCGGTCGATCGGCGCCGCGCAGGTCGCCGACGCACAGAGGAAGGCCACTTCGGCTGCCGACTCGAATGCGATGCAAGCGGCCCAGAAGGTGCTGACGCTGGTCAAGAACGATTACGCGTCTCCGCGCGACCTGCATCAGGTGTTGTTCGCAAGCGTGATCAGTCAGGCGAACGTGTTGCTGGCACAGAAGCTGCCCGCTGCGGTGGCGGCCGAGCGGCTGGCGAGCACAGGTCTCGACCCTATCGACGCGGCCCGCATTATCGCTCATCTCGTAGAATCGGGTTCGTCCGTACGCGGACTCGGCGAGATCACGAATATGCTGGCATCGGGCAACCTCGCGGAGGCCCGGCGTCTGTTGGATGCGATCAACACAGATCAGTACGATCCGGCGGAGTTGGCGAGCGTCACCAAGTCGGTTGACGACGCGGAGGCCAAGAAGGAGCGCCTGGTCGGCGAGTACCAGGCTGCGGCCGCGCGGCGCGACTACTCAGCGGCCGAGACGGCGCTGGTGCAGGCAGCCCGCATTGACACGGACGATCAGCGCCTGACGGTATGGCTCAAACAGCTTCCGCCACCTGCGCCTGGTGCGTTGAGCGCGGAGGTCACCTCCTCCGGAAGTGTCAGACTCACCTGGCAGTTCAGTGGTGGCGAGGACTGTCGGTTCGCCGTCGTCCGGGCGGACAGTCACGCGCCCGTAAATCCGCATGACGGGACGATGCTGGGCACCGTTGAACCCCGGAGCTTCGACGACACGAAAGTGCCCGTCGGGCGCAGGGCGCACTATTCTGTGTTCGCAGTGCGGGACGGTGTGGCGTCGGCGCCGGTGTCGGCCGAGGTCGTCGTGGTACCCGCACCCAGCGAGGTTTCCGCAGTGGCGGGCCTTACCGAGGCGACGGTCAGTTGGCGTCTTCCCGCCGAAGCGGTCGGGGTGCGCTGCACTATGATTGACGGCTCCGGGAACAGCCGCGGACTCGATTGCGGTGGAGCATCTCAGGTCACCGTCAACCGGCTGGTGACGGGACAACGCTATCGGTTCACCGTCGAGGCGATGTACGTGCTCGCCGACGGCGGCCGGGTGTACTCGGCACCGGTCACCGCGTCCGTGACCCCCCGCGGATCCATCGCGCCGGTGGAACGGATGACCCTCGCTGAAGGAAGACTGTCCAACGGTCGCAACGGGATTACCGCCTCGTGGCCTACGATCGGCGGATTCCCGGTGGAGTTGTGGTCCGTACCGATCGACGAGAAGCTTCCCGCGGTCGGATCGGAGGTGGCGGTCGATGACTTCGATGACGTCGGCGGCCGCAAACTCCAGGGCGTCGCACGGGAATCGGTCGGCACGTCGATCCTCGAGTTCGCCGCACTTTCCGATATCCGCTGGATTGTGCCGCTCACCGTAGACGGCGAGCGCGCCGTGGTCGGAGCACCCCAGGTCACCGGATCAGCCCAGGCACCGACCGATGCTCGTGCCGACCGGTTCGGCGATGAGCTGGTGGTGTCCTGGAAACTGCCGCATGGTGACTACGCCGCCTCAGTCACGTGGACAGCGGGCGGTGTCCCACAGCACGTGGTGGTGACCAGAGCCGACTATCGTCGCGACGGCGGATTCCGCATTCCCTCCGCAAGCATCGTGCGCGACCTGGCTGTGGCAACCGTCGCTTTCGGCAACGGCAAGGAATGGCGTTCGGCCGCTGCGCCGATCACCTTCGACATCCCGAAGCCGGTGATCGATTATCAGCTGGTGATCCCGCCCAGTCGATTTGGCAAACGAAAGCCGGCCCGGCTGACAGTGCGCGCGACGGCTGGTGTCGGCCCGATCTCGCTGATTGTCGTGATCCGTACCGGGTCGATCATGCCGACCCGAGTGGAACACGACGACATCCAGTTCCCGGTGGTGGTGGACTTTTCCGGTGCTCCGACGGCGGAGAAGGAGTTCGACATACCGAAACTACCCAGCCCATTCTGGGTCAGGCTCTTTCCCGCCGCAGGATCCGACTTCATCCTGCGTGATCCTCCGACAGATTCGCTGAAAGGCTGACGATGGCACTGTTCAACAGCACCGCTCCGTGCCCATACTGCTACGAGAAGATCAATCCAAATGCTCTTGCTGTTCGATGTTCTGGTCGGCCATCTCCGGGCAAGACGGCATGCGCGGAAGTACCGGACAAGCGCCGAAACGCGTGCTTTGGGGATGCCACGCCGGTCCGGCCAGTTATCGTCGATGTCAACGGCAAGGAGAAACTCAGCCGTAACGAGGCAACCTGTGGGAACTGCGGATCGGTCAGTGCCATCAGAGTGTGCCCGGCGTGTCATTCACGACTGCCCCGGAACTTTGATTCCGATTCTCCGCTCTTCGGCCTGGTTGGTGTCCGTAACTCTGGAAAGACCGTGACCTTGGCGGTGTTGCAGCGTGAGCTCTATACGACCATCGCGCGTAGGTTCAATGCGTCGATCGATTCCCCTGGTGGGAAGTCAGGCCTGTCGGCCGACCTGGAGAATCTGCTCAAGACAATGGAGGATACCGCGGGTGTCTTGCCCCCTCAGACCGCGGCCAACGCTTCCGGAGTCAGCATTCCTGCAGTATTCGAATGGCGCTACTCGAAGAAGGGTCTGGCCAACAGATCACGCGATGTCTCAACAATCTTCTCGTTCTATGACACAGCCGGCGAAGACCTGGCGACCCAGGATCGCGCACTCGGACAACACTACCTTGATGCCACGAACGGGGTCATCCTCCTTCTGGACCCGTTCGGATTTCCCGGCAACCACGATAAAGCGATTGCACGAGGCGTGGATCCGGCGAGTCTGGAAACCACGCCGGAGACAGTGCTCCGTTCGATCATCACTGTCCTGCAGAATGCCGAACGCACCAAAAGGAACAAGAAGATCAAGCAGCCAGTGGCGGTCGTCGTCTCGAAGATCGACGCGTTCTTCGATGATGTGCCGCCGGATCATCCGATGCGTCGTCCGGCCCAGCGATTACCCTACTTCGATGACACCGAATCTCGCAGCATCCACGACCATGTCGCGGCGATGGTTGACAGCTGGGGCGGTGATCCACTGCTGCGGCTCCTTGACACCAACTTTGAAAAATATCGGCTGTTCGGTGCATCTGCGCTCGGCGCGGAGCCCGAATACGGCACCAAGCGTGTCAACAGCCGTGGCTTGCTGCCGCATCGGGTTGCCGATCCCTTGCTGTGGTTGATGGCGGACAGAGGATTTCTGCCGAAGGAGAGCTAGACGATGTTCGACGTAGCAATCTTTACCGATAGCACCCCCGAGGAATCATTGCATGGTCAGGGCGGATTCCAGTTTCAGAGCGCATCACCAGGTATTACCCCAACCCACGAACACGCCATCATGGCCGCGGGTCTGATTCATGTGGTCGATCCCACCTGGGTGCGCCAACCGGACCCACTGACGCACCCCCCCTCGTGCCACTACCGCGTCATCGGGGATGCCTCTTACCTCTCTCGTGGACAGTCCACCGGGGACACCTACACCGGTCGACCAGGAAACCAGCTGACGCAGACTCTGGTGAGCTCGGACGGTGTCGACTTCGTTCCTTATCGTCCGGCCCAGGTGTTCGGTGCCGCACGGTGGACGATTCAGAAGGCGGGCAGCAAGCTCCTGGACGCCTGGGCGACTCCGCTTGAGATTGATGGTGAGTTCGAGGTGGCGGAGCTCAAACGGACTCTGCTGACTGACAGCTGGGCGCACCGGTCGTTCGCGGCATATCTGACTATGGTTGAACAGAGTCTGGGTCAACCGGTCAAGAAGCTGGTGATCGTTGGTGACGATCTCGGTACGGTGATGAAATGGATCGCTCTCGGAACGCTGTTTCTGGAACCTGAAGTCGCCAGGTCGGTGACATTCTCGGCACTCGTCAAGGACTGGCTGCCGGCCAACGTGAACATTGTGGCCACCGATCCCGTGTTCGGTACGGCGCCCTCGATTGCGCCGGGCACTCCGTACAATATCTTTGACCTGATCAAGCGAGATCACAGTCCCATTGAAGCCTCATCGTCGGCGGTTCAACAGTCGGAATGGTTTCTCAACCTGGACCCGGACGATGCACTCGCGGCTGTATCGCTCGCTCGATCGTGGGAGCCGGTGGTCGGACCGTCAGCTGCGACCTATGCGTCGCAGATCGTCTACCTGGGAGGCTCGGCCGACAAGGTCGCCGACAGGGACACAGCGCTGGAAGTCCTTGCGCAGGCATCCGCGAGCGACATCAGCGACGACATCGTGATGTACGCGGATGAACTGCTCAGCGCCGCCACCGGTGCTCCGCTCACTGATGGAGGATCGGCCGAGCGGGCCGCCGAAGCCGGCTGGCGGCTACTCGACTCCGAAGCCGCCGACCACGGCGTGCAGTTCCTGGAATGGTCGACCGAGTGCTTCCAGCGTCAACCGCAGCTCGTCGTGCCCTGGTCCCATACGAGCGTTTCGGCAGTGCTGCCCGCCGACCGTACACCTCCCGGTTCTACTGCGCATAGTCGCGTCACGCAGGTCCTTGTTCGTCTATTGTCAATTGCCCCGACGGACGCGCTGGCGGATACCTTCACTATTGCTGGCATTATTGGCGTTCAGGTACCGCCAGGGCAGGTCGCGACGGCCATCAACCGGTTCGCCGACCTGTGCGTACGAAACCCGGACCTTCTCGATCAGTCACGGGACTATGCGTTTGGCCGCGAAATCCGATCGGCAACCTTCGCCGATTTGACCAAGCTGCTGGCGGCCGATAACGCCCAAGCCACTGCGGATGTCATCGAGGGACGCTGGGACTGGGCGGCACCATCAGGTGGTGCTCTCGCATGCTGGCTCGCGGCGGCGGCACTCGGAAGGCGAAGTCCCGACGATCGTCTCTCGTTACTGCATGCTGCTCGTGGCGGTGACTATCCGCCAGAAGCATGGGGTCTGATCCTCTCCGGCGTTGTACTCCCGAAGAACGCTCAACTCGTCGCGGACTGGATCAAGTACAGCGGACAGATCGGGCCGGAGATGGGCCAGTGGCTGTCCGACAATATTGAGGACGGACTGCGGCTGCCGCCGGCGGAAGCAGCGCAGTACCGGCCGATATCAGCGGCACTAGTCACACTCTGTCAGGCGCGTCGACCAATCCTTGATCCCAAAATGGAACAACTCGCGAACGATATCAGTTGGCTGCATACCGCACGTCTGGACGCCTATAAGAGCATTGATAGTCAGAGAAACAGCGCACTGCGGGACTTCGCGAAGTACCTGAATGACCTCGGCCCGTTGTTCATACCGGAGATCGGTGAATTGCTTATTGAGGCATCCGATGCTCAGGGTGTGCGAGATCTGACCAGTTCGGCGGACACCATCGCAGTACCCGCGATGGTGCACCACCTCCGTAGGCTCTTCGAGGGACGAGATTCTGGTCATAGGAGATACGCGTTCACCCAGGCAATGGATCTGTTGGCCGACGGTACGGGCAAGCAGAAGCGTTCCGCCGCAGAATTCCTGACGGGAGTTGCCGACAGTCGAGAAGGTCGATCTACCGTCGATTCGTTCCGCAGGAAGTTGGATCCCAAAATTCTCGAAGAGTGGGACGAGTTCTCCGCCCAGAAGAAGAAGGGCAGAATGACGCGGAATCTTGTCCGCGGCAGTAAACGACTCCTCGGAAAGGAAGACTGACCATGGATGGTGGTGACGGCCTTGGGTTCTTCGCGATGGTGGTCGCAGGGATAGCCGCGGCCATCTTCGCGATATGGGTCGCGGTCGCAGTGCTCATGCGAGTGCTGGCATATTTGGTCCTCTACTGGATCATCGCGTTCGCGGTATCGGTTGTAGTCGGTCTTGTCGCCGGCCTCCTCATTCCCCTCCGCGTGCTAAGTGGAAAGGCATCAGTCAAGCCTGCGATCGCAGACCCGGGTAAAGTCGTCGCCAATAAGGTAATGAAAATTCCTGCCCGTGGAATGCAGAAGCACTTCGGGTGGGATAACGCCTGGCCGGTATACAACCCGTACCAGGCCCGACTCGACGCGCTGGCGGTGACGGCGGAGACACGCCACCTGATCGGCGCGGTGTGGCAGGGGATCAGCCCGCGGCGATTTGTCGAACCAAAATCGGCCTCATCACCGGCAGGGCCTGGAGGCGCTTCGAAGAAGCGCGGTCAGACGATGCTGCGAGTCCTGACCGAGATTCCGGGCCTCCTGTGGCTGACCGTCGCCGGGGTCCCCACAGCTGGCTTCTTCGGTGCGGTGTGGGTATCGATCGGGATCTGGCTGGTCGTGATGCTGCTCGTGGGCGGGATCACCTATCTCGTCCAGGTTGTGTGGGTGACCACCTACAGGTGGATCGAAAAGGGTGAGCGCAAGCGTAGAAAGGCCTCGCTCAAGTGCCCGACATGTTATGAGGTCACCGAGACCCCCAGTTACCGATGCAACGGACCCGGATGTGCGACCATGCATCGCGATATCTCGCCCGGGCCGCTCGGCATGATCCAGCGTCGCTGCAATTGCGGCCAAGCGTTGCCGACGACCGTGGGCCGTGCCGCCAAGACATTGGAGGCATTCTGCCCATACTGCAACAATGCAATGACGGAGGGAGCCGGAACCCGGCGAACCATTCAGATCCCGGTGATCGGCACCTCCAACGCGGGCAAGACACGCATGTTCGTCGCCGGGACTGCGGCGGCAGAGGCCCATCTCGTGGCACATGGCGGAGCGATCGAGCCACTGACCCAACGAGCCACCGAATTCATCGAGGTCGCTCGCGACACAATGAACACGATGCAGAACACGTGGCAGACGCCAAACTCGAACAGACCTGAGGGGCTGCCATTCAAGCTCACGGTTGGTGAGCGGGTCGTCGAATTGCAGATGATGGATGTCTCCGGTGAGGCATTCAAGAGCATGGACAACACGCAGAGCCTTGCATATATGGACAGTTCCGAAGTGCTGGTTCTGGTTATTGATCCACTCGCATTCGGTGCGGTTAATGAGGGAGCTCGGAGAATGCGTATCAATCGTAAGGTCGAAATTACCGATCGAGATCAGGAAGACGCCTACGCCACCGTCGTCGACCGGCTTCGCTCCGAGAATGTCAACTTACGACGCAAATCGTTAGCGGTGGTCTTAACCAAATACGATATGCTCAGCACCCTCCGGGCAGGTTACGGCCTGACGCCCGGTGACTCCACTGGAATACGGCAGTGGCTCAACAATAGCGATGAGGACGGATTCGTCCGCCGCATCGAGGACGACTTCGACAAAGTCGAATACTTCGTGGTCGACTCGATGGGACAGTTGGACGCCGCAAACCCGTGTAGCCCGGTCCGAGTATTGCAGTGGGTCTTGGACGTATCCAACACAAAGATGCCCATAGTTGCTCCGTCCCCGCAGCCGGCAAAGAGGTAGAGACCCATGCTTCACGGTATTCCCCGCATTTACTGGACGTTTCGCTACATCTGGAGTGCCATACACGTTTCGCTCGTTGCGATCTTCGCCATGTGGCTGACCCTGTACTTGGTAAACGATGGTCGTGGTGAGCAACTTTTCGACGACTGGTGGATCTGGGCGCAGGATATTCACTACCAACTCGCCAATCTGATCCCCTTCCCCTGGAGCTGACCCATGCCCGCTATCGGAATCGACCTGGGTACCACCTATTCGTGTGTCTTCGCGGTGCAGCCGAACGGTGACCTGGAGCTTGTCGAGACACCGGAAGGCAACGAGCTAACCCCATCCGTTGTTCACTTCTCAGGTAGTGCCGTATCGGTCGGCGCAGACGCCAAGAAGCAGATGGCCGACGACCCCGATAATGTTGTCGTGGGAATCAAACGCTACATGGGCAAGGACTATCCGCAGGAATATGGCGGAGTGTCCTACACACCCGAGTCCATTTCGGCGATCATCCTGCGGCGACTGGCGGAGGATGCCGCGCAGCAATTGCGGACGGGAACCGACAGCCTCGAACTGGTCATCACCGTGCCCGCCTACTTCGGTGTCGCGGAGAAGGAGGCGACGTTCGCGGCGGCCGAGATTGCCGGCGTGAAATGTCTGGAACTTCTTGCCGAACCGGTGGCAGCCGCGTACGCGTACGGTGCCGCCGACAGTGCGGGATCATCATTGGTTTTCGACCTTGGTGGCGGGACGTTCGATGTCGCGGTAGTGGCTGCGACACCTGGCGGTGCGCCGCGTGTGTGGGCGGTTGACGGCGAGTCGCAGCTCGGCGGCCTCGACTGGGACCGCCGGATGACCGCACTCATGTGGGACAAGATCGAGGCAGTAGTCGATGATATCGATGACTGCCGGTACGACGACGAGTTCGTGGCACTGGTGGAATCGGAGGCCGAACGGGTCAAACGAGAGTTGAGTGTCAAGGAATCCGCCACGGCCCGTTTGAAATTCGGTCCCAAACGATTCAGTATCACGATGACGCGACCCGAGTTCGAGGCCGCATCCCGCGATCTCGTCCTGCAATGTCACGCATCGGTGGAACGAGTGGTCCAGGCCGCGCAGCGGCTTGGCGCACCTACGGTGGCCCGGATTCTTCTGGTCGGTGGATCGACCCGACTTCCGATGATCAGGGAGGAACTGGCGAACATGCTCAACGTTCCCGTCATGATCAACGACCCGGACAAGATCGTCGCCAAAGGTGCGGCAACGCTGGCGGCCAAACTGGTGAGCGCAGGATCGCAACGCCGTCTCCTCGGGGCCGGTGAACGCATCACCTCCGTTTTGCCCCGGTCAATTGGCGTACTCATCTACTCGAGCCGCACCCCGTGGCGTGAGGAGCCTTACGTGCAGCATGTACTCCGGGCCAACACCCCGCTTCCGATCGTCGACGCCAAGTTCACCGTGTCCGCGATCTTCGACGGCCAGGAGAAGGCCCGCATTCAGCTGTACGAGCAGGCCGGTGCGGTCGAGAGCGACAATGCGGCCGACAATCGAATGGTCTTCGACTGCGAAGTGTCGGGTATGCGAAAAGTCAAAGCCGGATCGGAAATCTATCTGCTGGTATCGGTCGCCGCGGACGGACGGATATCGGTGAAGGCATCGGACTTCAAGAACCACGAGCTGGAAATGCAGGCATTCATCGAGGGCACACTCGACAACGCGGAAGTGCAGCAGCAGCGTAACGCCGTCGCCGGCCTGGCATTGAGGAGTTGACCGTCATGGCCACCTGGACCAAGAAGCGATTCGAATCTCAGCCGGTAACCGAGACACCACCCGGAACGAACCTCGAACGGTTGCAGGCGAGCTTGAGCGGGTCGGTTGTCCTTGCCCTGGACGTCAGCGGCTCGATGTCGGGGAGCAGATTGTCGGAGGCGAAGGAAGGTTGCCGCAGGTTCTTCGACGAAGCAATCGAAGACGGCTATTCGGTCGGGGCCCTGCTGTGGACGACGCAAGTCGAGGGCCGCGCCGCCATCAGTCGTGACGGTCAGGACGCTCGCCGACTCATCGCGGATTCGTGCGCGGGCGGAGGGAACGGAGTGGTTCCCGCGCTACGCGAAGCGCGAGACATGCTTATGGCGCAGAACGCCGGCGACCGGGTGATCGCGATATTCGGTGACGGTGACCTCGGCGATCCGGCAGCCGCGATACGCGTTGCCGCCGAGCTGCGAGCGGAAGACATTCGCATCATCACCTGTGGTCTGGGCCTTGGCAGCGCGGAGATGCTGGCGGTGATCTCCTCAGAAGCGAACGCGGCCGACGCACCCCGGACCGCGGAACAGGGCAGGATCGCCGACGCGATCGCCGACATGTCCTCCGGCCTCAAACGAGTGACACGATAGTTGACGGATGCATAACAATAGGAGGTATCTCAGATGAAATGTAAGAATCCTATCGGCATGAGGAAAGGGCAGGTCGATTGAGTATCGCAGCTGGATTCACTCACCTGTAGGAACTGGCTCTACAACGGCCTGGACCGACTATCGGGGACCTGCCACGTGCAATTGAGCGCGTGGATTTTCCGGGTCGCTATGGCTACGGCGGCAGCGGAAGTCGTCAGCTGACGGAACCGCGCTCTGACCTAGATCCGCGAGTAGTGGTGGCGTATCGGGTTTGGCTCCGAATTTGACTGTTGTGCAAGCTGTTTAGTGGTGTTGGGCGTGCCGGTGTTCCCGAGGTCCGTTCGGGTGGGCGGGGTTTCG